>NZ_JAZGTF010000024.1:0-2173 GCF_037389125.1 Photobacterium sp. MCCC 1A19761 | reverse complement strand
CATCACGGAATATTACAGCAAGGTCAGGCCACATCAATATAACGGTGGTTTGACGCCAAATGAGTCAGAACGGTTATTCTGGAATGACTCTAAAACTGTGGCCAATTTTACTTGACCACTACAATGCTGTAGAAGTAAATCAGTATCTAGAGTTTTTTATGGAGCAAGGAATTACCATTTTCCCCATTCATTTAAACCCAAATAAAGAAGCTTTGTACGAACGTTCAATGGCATGTGACAGAGTTAATTCACACAAAATATCAAACCAAGAAGCGATGGCTAAAGTACTCGCAGAAATGAAATTTAGTCGGATAGAGCATCTCAACTCATTATCAATTGATAATACCGAGCTTTCAGCGTGTGATGTAGCAAAGTTAATCGTTGCACACGTTAGCTAAAATTCGCATACAACGCTTTAAGACGGATTCGCAACGCGTGGTATTTTCACAATGCGTTGATTTTAGTGATTTAGGTGGTGTGCAGAAAAATCATATTGCGTTGCTCACCACTTAAGCGGGCGTTATGTTTTTCTCGATATCTGGGGGAGATTTGAAATGGATAAAAAAGTAGAGTTAGCTTTGGAAGCTATAAGAGCCTCACACGGAACAGAGTCAGGTGAATACGGTATCGACTTGTTCGTATCTCATCATTTAGATGAACTCCCAGCAACAGTATGGCTAGAAATTATAGGTAAAGAAAATCCAAGCTTCGATGACGTTTTGTCAGCACTTATATTAACTTATGTCGAGGACGACGTTTATGATTTCACTTTACCCAATGATGTCACTAATTACCTAATAAGCGTTTCATTTGATGAAAATGGTCAAGTTGTTGATATTGTGATGGAAAGCTGAATTCGTCAGGCGATAATTGTTTTACTATCGAAAGGGAAATTGACACGATGCTTTCTTTGTTTTTAAAGTGCTTACTTGGCGCAATAGCTGTTTTGTTGATTGCGTTACTTTCCAAAACCCGGAGTTTCTTTATCTCGGGTTTAGTTCCATTGTTTCCGACGTTTGCTTTAATCGCGCACTATATTGTGGGATCGGAAAGAACAATGAGTGACTTAAGAATGACCGCGGTGTTTGGCCTGTACTCTCTAGTACCTTATGCAGCGTACTTAGTGTCAGTATATTTTTTCAGCTACAAATATGATTTATTCTGGACCTTGTCCTTGGCATCCGCTGTTTGGGTGTTTTTCGCCTTGGTATTGTTAGTGTTCTGGACTAAGTTATTTCCGGTAATGGGGTAGCGCCTAATACATATGAGACTTCTCGGTTTCAAAGGATAAATAAACCCCGTAGGCTAATGAATAACCGATATTTCGGAATCACAAAGCTATCTACTCCGCTTTGTCATTTTTGCCATTCATCATGGCTTACGACAAATCCATATTTCGGGGCTCTTACTTTGGTCTCACCGCTGCCTGCCTGGATTGAGGCAGGGCTACTCAACATGATTTCGTTAACCTGGACAGGTAGGACTCAAAGGCATGGTATTTTGAAGTCGTAAAGGCTTCCAACTCGATGATAGCTGACAGGCTATTGGCAAAATTAAAAAGGACTTTCGAGTGGGTTATTGTTCTGTAGGTCAAGAGGTTGCCTTTGTAAACATCGCCGTAGATACTGAAACTCTATTACGCAAAAATAATACTATAGACAATTGTTCAGAGGATGGCGTCCGGTGAATTTGTAATCAGATTTACCAAGTGTGGCGAAGCCTGATGAGAGGGAGTCCATGTTATTCATTAGTCGTCACGGAGTAGGAGAGTAATGCTGAAAGGTTCGAGTAAGTGGAGCGGTGGTTATTGGCCGGTTGTCGTTGTGGTATTCTCTCTTCTATTTTTGCCTAACGCCTTCGGGCTATTGATAGGCTGGTTTCATAGTGTTGATGTGAAAGGGTGGTGGTCTTTGTCATTAGTTTTGTCCTCCATTATTAGTATGCTATATGCTTCCGCTTTCTCGAAGGTTATGACACGGCCCGGTCGAACTCATTTCTTGTTTATTGTTACATATAATTTGATTTTGGCATCACTGTTACTTCTTAAATCGTATTTGTTTTATACTGTCGAAATTGATTGGCTGAAAGTTAATTCTGGAGAAATAGAGCTTTCTTTTTACCAAGGCGTCGTTCATAGCGATTCCACGTTTTATGTACTATATGGTGTATTTTT
>NZ_JAZGTF010000023.1:0-142623 GCF_037389125.1 Photobacterium sp. MCCC 1A19761 | reverse complement strand
TTGATTGGCTGAAAGTTAATTCTGGAGAAATAGAGCTTTCTTTTTACCAAGGCGTCGTTCATAGCGATTCCACGTTTTATGTACTATATGGTGTATTTTTACTTGGTGCAGTAATAGCGGGGCAAGTCTATAGTCGTACAGAATCATCGAAAAAAGCTTAATAGAACCATCAAATTGATGACCTTCCGTCGCGTTTTTTGGGCTTGGCGCGAGCGCCGGGCCGGGGAGGTTTACACTAGACTATAAACGACGCACAGACAAAAAGGCGAACCACTCGGTTCGCCTTTTTTATTTCAAGTTCCCCCGCTCACGGAGCGGGGATACCCGATTAGTCTTCCATGTAGTTCTCGATGCCTGGGCATGAGCACACCAGGTTGCGATCACCGAAGACGTTGTCAACGCGGTTGACGGTCGGCCAGTATTTCGCCGCTTTGGTGTGTGCAGACGGGAAGCAACCCAGTTCACGGCTGTAGCTACGGTTCCATGCTTCTGCCATCAGGTCAACCTGGGTGTGTGGAGCATTCACCAGCGGGTTGTCCTGAAGATCCCACTCGCCATCCTGAACACGGGCGATTTCATGGCGAATCGCAATCATCGCGTCACAGAAGCGGTCCAGCTCGGCCAGATCTTCAGACTCGGTTGGCTCGATCATCAGAGTGCCAGCAACCGGGAATGACATCGTCGGTGCGTGGAAGCCGTAGTCCATCAGACGCTTCGCCACATCTTCTTCGCTGATGCCGGACGCTTCTTTGATCGGGCGAATGTCGATAATACATTCGTGGGCAACGCGGCCATGAGTACCACGGTACAGAACCGGGTAGTGCGGGCGCAGACGCTCCATGATGTAGTTGGCATTCAGAATCGCCAGTTTGGTCGCTTCAGTCAGACCGCTTTCACCCATCATCGCGATGTAGGCGTAAGAGATCGGCAGAATCGATGCAGAGCCGAAGTTTGCCGCAGAAACAGCGTATTGCTTGCTGTCAGTTTCTGTCTTCTCGACATGGCCCGGCAGGAATGGCGCCAAGTGAGATTTCACACCGATAGGACCCATGCCCGGACCGCCACCACCGTGTGGGATACAGAAGGTCTTGTGCAGGTTCAGGTGCGAAACATCTGAGCCGATAAAGCCAGGGTTGGTCAGGCCAACCTGTGCGTTCATGTTTGCGCCGTCCAGGTACACCTGGCCGCCGGCTTCATGAACCAGCTCACACACTTCCTGAACAGTTTCTTCGTACACGCCGTGCGTTGAAGGGTAGGTGATCATGATGCAAGACAGGTTGTCACGGTGTTTTTCGATCTTCGCTTTCAGATCTTCAACATCGATGTTGCCTTGCTCATCACAGCCAACCACCACGACTTTCATCGACACCATCGCCGCAGAAGCCGGGTTGGTCCCGTGGGCTGAGCTTGGGATCAGACAGACGTTACGGTGGCTATCGCCGTTGGCTTCATGGTAGCGCTGAATCGCAATCAGACCCGCATATTCGCCCTGTGCGCCAGAGTTCGGCTGCAGCGAGAAGGCATCATAGCCGGTGATAGAACACAGCATTTCAGACAGCTTGTCGGTCAGTTCTGTATAACCTTGTGCCTGATCCGCCGGGACGAACGGGTGCAGGGCACCGAATTCCGGCCAGGTGATAGGGATCATCTCGGCAGCAGCGTTCAGTTTCATGGTACAGCTGCCCAGCGGGATCATGCCGTGAGTCAGTGAGTAGTCTTTGTTTTCCAGCTTTTTCATGTAACGCATCATCTGGCTTTCGCTGTGATACGAGTTGAAAACAGGGTGGGTCAGGTACTCGCTGGTGCGGCGGCAGCTTTCTGGGATCGCAGCAAACTCGTCAGCAGCGATATCCGCTGTGAACATGGATGCTTTCAGCGCGTTGTCGCTGAACAGGCCCAGCAGGGTTTCGACATCTTCAACCTTGGTGGTTTCATCCAGGCTGATGCCCAGTTGGGTGTCGAATTTGCGCAGGTTGATGCCGGCATCCAGTGCCTTTTTGTAGAGTTCGTTCGTTTTCTTGCCGGTGTTTAGCGTCAGGGTATCGAAGAAGCTGTCGTTGGCCAGCTCGATCCCGGAGTTACGCAGGCCTGCTGCCAGAATTGCGGTCAGGTGGTGAACGCGGCGGCCGATCTTGCGCAGACCTTCCGGACCATGGTACAGCGCGTAAAACGCAGCCATGTTCGCCAGCAGCGCCTGAGCGGTACAGATGTTTGACGTCGCTTTTTCACGACGGATGTGCTGCTCACGGGTTTGCATGGCCATGCGCAGTGCCTGGTTGCCATTGCTGTCTTTAGAAACACCAATCACACGGCCCGGCATGGTTCGCTTGTGTTTGTCTTTGGTTGCCATAAAGCCAGCGTGTGGACCACCGAAGCCCATCGGTACGCCGAAGCGTTGGGCAGAGCCGATCACGACGTCTGCACCCATTTCACCCGGCGCTTTCAGCAGAGTCAGGGCCAGCAGGTCAGAGGCAACAGCAACCAGTGCTTTTTTCGCGTGCGCTTTCTCAATCACTTCCGTCAGATCGGTCACCTGACCGGTTGTGCCCGGATATTGCAGCAGGGCACCGAAGACATCGTGGTTGTCCAGCTCGTCGATTGAGCCGCTGATGATCTCAATGCCGATGTAGCCGGCACGAGTACGAACCACGTCGATTGTTTGCGGGTGCAGGTCGTTCGAGACGAAGAAAGCTGCGCTCTTGCTCTTACCGGCACGCTGACATAACGTCATGGCTTCGGCAGCCGCCGTTGCTTCGTCCAGCAGGGAGGCGTTCGCCAGCTCCATGCCGGTCAGATCCATGATCATCTGCTGGTAGTTCAGCAGCGATTCCAGGCGGCCCTGAGAGATTTCCGGCTGATACGGGGTGTAAGCTGTATACCAGCCCGGATTTTCCAGGACATTGCGCAGAATGACGTTAGGTGTGAAGGTGTTGTAGTAACCCTGACCGATATAACTACGGTTAATTACGTTTTTGCTTGCAATTGCTTTCAGAGAAGTCAGCAGATCTGCTTCGCTGAGCGGCTGATCCAGCTTCATCGGCTCTGGCAGGCGAATTGCTGCCGGTACCGTTTCTTCAATAAGCTGATCGACGCTGGCAACACCAATGGTTTCCAGCATAGTTTTTTGTTGTACTGAATTCGGGCCATTATGGCGAGCTGCGAATTCTTTATCATCGCTTAATGCATTTAGAAGAGTCATGTCGGTCATGGTTCTTTCCTGAACTGTTGCTGCTAACCGTGCCTGAGCAATTGCACGCTAGCGGGAAGTCATCGAGAATGGATTGAAAAACGGCTTTTAAGGGGTCTGTCTTAAAAGCCGATGTTTCATTAGTCTTCGTCGATAGACGCCAGATATTTCTCGCTGTCGATAAGCTTGGCTAGCTCTTCAACATCTGCAACTTTGATTTTAGCAATCCAGCCACCTTCATACGGTTCTTCGTTGATCAGCTCTGGGCTTTCTTCCAGCTCTTCGTTGATTTCCAGAATTTCACCAGTTACAGGCGCATAAATGTCTGAGGCCGCTTTTACAGATTCAACCAGAGAGAAAGACTCACCAGCTTCTGTGGTGTCGCCCACTTCCGGCAGGTCGACAAATACCACGTCGCCCAGCAGGCTTTGCGCGTGATCTGAGATACCAATTGTGACTGTGCCGTCACCGTTATCACGTACCCACTCGTGGCTTTCAGCGAACTTCAAATTTTCCATTTCTAACTCCTTGCGCAATGCTTCCGCAGTATTTTTGTCAATTTTCTGGCCCGGTGTTTGGCCGGACCAGGATTTCCATTTCAGAAACCAAAGACTTGGGGTCTCAGGTTTTGCCGATTGTTGTTGTCGATTGTTTTGTATCGATCAATCGTACAATGGGAAACGGCTGCACAGTTTCTGTACCTGCTGTTTCACACGTTGTTCAACGTCACTGTTGTCTTCTGGATTGGCAGCCAGTCCGTCCAGGACATCGCCAATCCATTCACCAATTTGTTTAAATTCTTCAGCACCGAAACCGCGGCTGGTCCCGGCTGGAGTGCCCAGACGGATCCCTGAAGTCACCATTGGTTTTTCAGGGTCAAACGGGATGCCATTCTTGTTACAGGTAATGCCGGCGCGCTCCAGCGCTTCCTCGACTTGGTTGCCTTTCAGGCCCTTCGGACGCAGGTCAACCAGCATCAGGTGCGTATCGGTCCCGCCGGTGACAATATCGCAACCGCGAGCTTGCAGCACTTCGGCTAAAACTTTCGCGTTATTAATCACATTTTTAATATAGAGTTTAAATTCCGGCTCCAGGGCTTCGCCCAGCGCCACGGCTTTCCCTGCAATCACGTGCATGAGCGGACCGCCTTGCAGACCCGGGAAAACCGCTGAGTTGATCTTTTTATTAATGTCTTCGTGGTTGGTCAGGATCATGCCACCGCGTGGACCACGCAGGGTCTTGTGTGTTGTCGTGGTGACGACATGTGCGTGTGGCAGCGGGCTTGGGTGCTCCCCGGCGGCAATCAAGCCGGCAATGTGGGCCATATCGACCATCAGATAGGCACCGACTTCATCGGCGATGGCGCGGAATTTCGCGAAATCGATTTGGCGCGGAATGGCAGAGCCACCGGCAATAATCAACTTCGGCTGGCTCTCAATCGCCAGCTGGCGCACCTGCTCGTAGTCAATCTCGCAGCTACCTTCACGAACGCCGTACTGAACGGCATTGAACCACTTGCCGGACAGGGCAGGGCGGGCACCATGTGTCAGGTGGCCACCGGCATCCAGCGACATCCCCAGAATGGTATCGCCCGGCTGAAGCAGGGCCAGCATCACCGCACCGTTGGCCTGGGCACCGGAGTGCGGCTGAACGTTGACGTATTCACATTGGAAAAGTTGTTTGGCGCGGGCAATCGCGATGCGCTCGACTTCATCCACATGCTCGCAGCCACCGTAGTAGCGACGGCCGGCATAGCCTTCGGCATACTTGTTCGTCAGGCAACTGCCTTGTGCCTGCATCACCGCTTTGGAGACGATGTTTTCAGAGGCGATCAGTTCAATTTGCTGGTTTTGGCGAGCCAGTTCGGCATTGATGCCGGCGTTGACGGCTCCGTCTACCTGAGCAAGGTTGGTGGAAAAGAACATCTCTAAATCGTGGTTTTGGTATGAAGCTTTCATTTCACGTTATCCTCAAGTGCGCCCTATCGGGTGTTCCATTGTTCCAGCGCCGTTGGCTGATTCGTTATTTTGGATAATGCAGGCAGCTAAGTGCTTCAATCAGAAGAAACAAACGAATCTCGACTGACCCTAACAACTGCGTAACATACCTTTCTATAGATAGCCGATCAAACGGAAATTTCCAATAGTGTAACGTTGTTCACTTTAGTGCTCGCTATTTTAAGCAAACGTTTGCGTCTTGTCATGCAAAAATCTATGATGACGGCAAATTTTAGTGAATAAAGTTTGCTGAGCTGCAATGAGAACTGGGGGATTTATCACGTTAAGCCCTTTTCGTAAAAGGGGTTTGATGAGATATCCCGTTCGGGAGCTGATGCTGTTCACATGACAACCCATTGTGGATTCGTCATTGCACCTTGCTGAAAAAGTCATCAATACGAGCTGTGTTTCCTTTAGGAAACTTTGTTTCAAATATGTTGGGTGAGTCAAACTTTTTCACCTGCTGTACTTTTGAGTTTCAGATCGGCTATGCCAGAATGAAGTGAATGCGGTACCAAGGAGAGGTGACATGAGTGATGAACACCCGGTGGATGTCTATCCATCGATGACAGTAGCGAAGGAACATGGAGCGGAGAAAGAAGAAAAGATTGAGCCGCTGCAACTGGGGAAACGGCTGAAAGATTTCAGGATGTCGCTTGGACTGACGCTGGAAGAAGCCAGTAAAAGAACCGGTTTGGCCCGTTCCACATTGTCGAAAATCGAGAATGAACAGATTTCTCCGACCTTTCAGGCAATGCAGAAACTGGCTGTCGGGCTCAACATTGATATTCCTCAGCTCTTTGCGCCACCGAAGCAGATTGTCGCGACCGGCCGCAGAGACATTACCCGTCGGGAAGAAGGGAAGCCGCATCCGACCACAACTTACGAGCATGAGCTGTTGGCCACTCAGTTGACCAGAAAGAAGATGATGCCGTTTAAGTCGCGGGTTCGGGCACGCCGATTCGAAGACTATTCGGACTGGATTCGTCATGACGGCGAGGAGTTTTTACTCGTGTTGTCGGGTGAAATTACTTTCTTTTCAGAGTTTTATGAGCCGGTCAATCTGAGCGAAGGAGACTCTGTCTATTACGATGCGACGATGGGTCACATGCTGGTCTCGGTCAGTGAGGAAGACGCCCTGATTCTATGGGTCACTGCCTCTTAAATACCGTTCATGCGTCAGGTTTTTCGGCTTGGGTGTGAAATCTGTGATGTGGGACAAGTTGTTCACCAGGAAACTTTGTTTACTATAAGAAAATCTGCTTAACATAGTCGCAACAATCGATAAGGATAATAGCCGCACTGCTCGCGGTTAACGGAGTAATACGTATGTCTCAAGAATTACTGGTCACACCTCTACATGCGCTGCATATTGAAATGGGTGCAAAAATGGTTCCTTTCGCCGGCTACGACATGCCGGTGCAATACGCGTTGGGGGTTCGAAAAGAGCATATTCACTGTCGTGAAGCGGCCGGGCTGTTTGATGTGTCTCACATGGGACAACTGCGTTTACATGGTGAAAATGCAGCGAAAGCCCTGGAAGCACTGGTTCCGGTTGATATTATCGACCTGCCTGCGGGTAAGCAGCGTTATGCGTTCTTTACCAATGAGCAAGGCGGTATCCTGGACGATTTGATGGTGACTAACTTCGGCGATCACCTGTTTGTTGTGGTGAACGCTGCTTGCAAAGAGCAGGATATCGCTCACCTGAAAGCCAACCTGCCTGCTGATGTTGAACTGGAGCTGATTGACGATCGTGCACTGCTTGCACTTCAGGGCCCGAAAGCGGCGGAAGTACTGGCACGCCTGAATCCGGCCGTAAGCGACATGGTTTTCATGGATGCGGCCAAGGTTGAACTGATGGGTGTTGAGTGCCTGGTCAGCCGCTCGGGTTATACCGGCGAAGACGGTTATGAAATCTCTGTCCCAGCGGACAAATCTGAAGCGTTGGCGCGTGAACTGCTGTCTCAAGCGGAAGTTGAGTGGATCGGTCTGGGTGCGCGTGACTCGCTGCGTCTGGAATGTGGTCTGTGCCTGTACGGTCACGATATCGACACCACCACTACACCGGTTGAAGCGAGCCTGTTGTGGGGGATCAGCAAACCGCGTCGTGCGGACGGTGAGCGTGCCGGTGGTTTCCCGGGTGCGGACTTGATCCTGGAGCAGATCCAGACCAAAGACGTTGCTCGCAAACGTGTCGGTCTGATCGGCCAGTCGAAGGCCCCGGTTCGTGAAGGCAGCAAGCTGTTCGATGCCGATGATAACGAAATCGGTATTGTAACCAGTGGTACGTTTGGCCCGACAAAAGGCGCCCCGGTGGCCATGGCCTACGTGAAAACTGAACTGGCGGCGATCGGTACGGAAGTCTTTGCAGAAGTCCGTGGCAAAAAACTACCAATGACAGTAGAAAAAATGCCATTCGTACCGCAAAACTACTATCGTGGTTAATGATCTTACTGATTAGTCAAAGAAAAAGGAGCCTTGTGCTCCTTTTTCTTTATTGTGAATTTGTCTCATAAATAAGCAGCTGTCCTGTCTTGCTATCCGCTTCACTTAAAGATGTTGAATTGCCTTGATGTGAGGGTGGGAAGACCATGAAACTGATTGCATTTTTAATGGCAGGATGTGCCTTCATGATCGTCGCGGCTGCGCAGTCAGAAAGCTTGTTGATGTCTTATGAAGAATACATGGCGCGCTGCATGGACACATACGGGCAAGACAGAACGACAAAAAGTGTCTGCGAAGCACAGTTCCAGGCGATTGAGAAAAAAGAGCAGGCGTTGATGGCTCAGGCAGATCCTCTGGATGACTCAGATCGTTTGCCTCTAAGTCTGGATGATCAACCGCAACGAGCGGATTGAACAATGTGGGCGGTGAGTCGCAGGCTCTATCCCGAGCTGTCATCGAGTTGTCATTTGTTCAGGTGTGATTTAGTTTCGGCGATTAGTATCTCTGGATAGCCCCATCAGTATAATGCTCGATATGGATGGTCGGGACTGGTGGCGGATGTTTGTACGTGTTATGCAGGAGTGCTGATGAAGAATGTATTGTTTGAGGTACTAATGAGTATCGCTGCGATCGTTGCTGCCGTAGGTTTATTTACCCTGGCATGTTCCGCATCGACTTGATTGGCCGGAATTGGTCAGCAATATTTGCTGAAGTCTGCCACAAGCGATAACGTGGTTTCTATGGTCTGAATGAAGAAAAGCACCCTGAATACGGGTGCTTTTACGTTTGGGCAATTGCTTTCAGTTTTTTAAACGCGGGCAAATGGCCCGCTTACCTGAAGGCATCAGTGTTCATCCCTGCCGTTACGGTGATTGTCAGTGGTGCTTTTGGCAGTTGAATGACCACATCAACACCGTTCGAATCGTTGCGGTTTCTGAGTGTGATGATCCCCTGATGATAATCAGTAATCAGCCGGGCGATGAATAACCCCAGGCCCAGATGAGGCTTGGTTTGTTTCTCCTGACTACGGACCGACACCATCGAGTTGAGCAACTGATCGGCCATATCCTCAGGCAACAAAGGCCCCTGGTTACTGATGGTGAGAATCGCCATGGTGGCGTTTTCGGTCAGGCTGACCTCAATGGCGTCCTGATCAGCACTGAAGTCTTCGGCATTGGCAATCAGTTTATCCAGCAGCTGGGCCAGGTAATCGGGTGCGCCGATGATCTCAATATCCCCCTTACCGAGCCGGAGGTCAAAACGCTGGTTCGGAAAGGCCAACTGGTAGCCCTGCATACAACCGGCGACCAATTCATTCAGCGGGAACCGCTCTTTCTCAGCCCCTTGCAGGCTTTGTTCGATCCGCGTCGCTTCCGTCATGCTCGACAGAATGGTACTGAGACGCTGGATCCCATCCTGGGCGCGAGAAATATAACGCTGTGAACTGTCATCGGTGGCTTGCAGGGCCAGGTTCTCAATGGACGAACGAACCACCGCGACTGGGGTACGCAACTCGTGAGACAGCCTGGACGACAGGTTCTCCAGATAGTGATTATATTGGCCGAGACGCCCGACCATCCCGGCTAAGCTGCGGGATAAATCGCCGATCTCATCGGTCTCCCGGGTCGGCGAGATCGGCTGGCGAATACGGCCTTGGCTGTCGATGGCTTGTTCAGCTTCATCACGCAAACGGCGGATCCGAGAAGAGATCTTCGAGGCGAACAAAAACAGCGTCAGGGTGCCGATGGCAATAATGGCGAGGATGGCGTTGAACAATTGTTCCAGCGCCCGGTTCCGCAGGGTTTGGATCCCGAGGGTGGTTTCTTCGGCCACAACGGCCCCCATCACGTTTTCACCCAGCCAAATCGGGTAAGCCGCTGCCAGAATCATCGCCTTCCCGTCGGCTGACGGACGCCAGTGAGAGTATCCCCGGCCGGTGAGGGCTTGTGAAACATGGACCCCGCGGATCAGGTTGGCATCCTGACTGGTATCTTCAAACGGCTCGGGTTTACTCAGCAGGAAGCGATAATAGAGTGGGTGCAGGAAACGTTCTTCGAACGCAGCCCACCAGGAATTATCCTGGCTGGCATATTTCACCGAAGTGGACCAGACCCCGTCAGACTGCTGGATATCGCCAGTTTGCGCCAGAACGCGCTGGTGGCGATCGATCACCCACAGCCGGGTACTGGTATGCCCCATGCCCTGAAGAATTTTCTCTATTTCGGGCGAGGGGACCAGGACGGTGCCGAGGCGGCTTTGGTTTGAAGTATTGGAGGTGCCGATGATGGTGTCGATTTCCCGGTTTTGCCGGTTGTTAATGTCATAAAACGCAAAGCCGAGCTTGTTGCCGACAAACGACAGCGGCAGACGAAGTTCAATATTGTAGCCGTCCTGGGTTGTTTTCCAGTAGCCCTGGATTTGCGGTTGCATCATCAGCGCCGCAGTGTCGGTAATCTCATCCTGGATCTGCCAGGCATTGACCCAGCCATCTTCGTAAGCTGAAATCACATATCGGAAAAACTCCCCGTCCGGGGAAGTCATTGCGAGGATCAGATGGTCATTCCGGTCGACCCGAATGGCGTTTTTGCGCCGCAGGATCGGGTTGTGATCAGCGACTGCAAAAACGGCATACAGGTAACCGTCATATTTCCCGATCAGGTGACGAAAGCGAATACTGTTATCCGTGTAAGGGCGGCGGCTGAATTGGACATAGTCCTGACTATAGCTGAGCATTTTATCGTCATAATCGGTCCAGTCGTTAAGCTCGCCGTCGAGCTGAATCGGATTTTTCAGATCAAATGCGTACAGGTCGCGGCCGATTTTGACCGATTCCAGAAAGCTTGCCTGATCGCTGAACAGGTTTGGCCGCTCATTCAGTGCCGTGGCAACTGCACGCGTGGTGCCAATCAGGGTTTGCTCCTGGCCCTGGCGCATCAGCTGCTCCATTTCCTGAATGAATTTATAGCCGATCCCGGGGAGAACCAGCAGGAAACTGGCGATCAGAATCACTTTGGTACGCAGACCAAAAGCTGGTTTCGGCAGGTTCAGACGCCATGTGCTTACTCGCCCCATCGGTACCCCATACCATAGACGGTGTTGATCCGATCGAACTGCGGATCAAGCTGCAGGAATTTTTTCCGGATGCGCTTGATATGGGAGGTAATGGTGCTGTCATCGACAACCACCTGAGCTTCGTCCATCAAATCATGACGGCTTTTGACATGGCCCGGGCGTTTGGCCAGTGCATACACCATCCAGAATTCGGTCACGGTCAGCTCAATGCGGTGCTGGTTCCAAAAGACCTGCATTTTGTTTTGATCAATGGTGAGCGAGCCGCGTTCCATCAGGGTTTCCTGGCCGGAAGGTGTGGCCAGCAAATCGCTGCGCCGGAACAGGGCGGCGATACGGGCAATCAAATGCGGCAGGCTGATATCTTTCGTCAGGTAATCATCCGCGCCCATCCGCAGCCCGCAGACGGTATCAAAGTCGCTGTCCCGCGCGGTCAGGAAAATGATTGGTAACGTCGGGGACATGGCCCGCAATGCCTGGCACAGGGTAAAGCCGCCGTCTATCTCATTTTGCAGGCCGATGTCGATAATCGCCAGATCCGGCAGGTTGAGTTCAAACGCGGCCTGCGCGTCCGGGCGATTATCGAAGCCCTGAACGTGATAACCGTGTTTTTCCAGAACATCCATGTAATTTTCGCGGATTGCAGTTTCATCTTCGACAATGGCAATTTTCTTCATAACAAACCTTTGCTGCGCGGTGCCAGACTGAACGAATTTCAGATGGCAGATTGTGGCAATGTGCTGACTATACATCAAAAAATAAGCGTTAAAAGGTCAGTGCAGCGATTGCCCTTTTTTTGCCACAATTGATCAGCAGATTGCCTTTTTTTGTCCCCGGGATTGCCAGATCGGCTTGGTTAAATGAACTCATCAACAGCAGCGAGGGATACCCTTCGCCACGACATCACCGATGAGGAACACACCATGAAAAAGCAGCTTATTGCAACACTGATCGCGACCACGCTGATTACATCCACTGTCGCCACCTCGGCTCATGCGGACAATGTCCAGTCGTCCGATCGCCCGCATCAAAACAGCTACAGCGTAGCGAAAGATGAGCAACTGATCGGGCTGGGTTCGGGCGCAGCAATGGGGGCCTTGATCGGCGGTCCGGCTGGTGCGGTGGTCGGGGCCATCGTCGGCGGGATTGTCGGCACCACGGTTGGACAGGACAGCTACATTCAGGAGCAGACGGAAGAAGTTGCGTTCCTGACCACCCGCAATGCTGAGCTTGAGCGGATCAGCGCCGAGTTTAATTCATCGCAGGTTGAGCTGGCCCGCCTGCAACAAGAAGTGATTCAGGCACGCCTGGCAGAGCGGGATCAGGAAACGCGCCAGATTGACCTGGGTTTGGAAATGAATGTGCACTTCCGGACGGGCTCGGCTGAGATTGAACCTCTGTTTATGGCGCAACTGGACGAATTGGCTGAGTTGATGAAGCAAGCGCCGGAAGTGAGTTGGGAACTGTCGGGCTACGCCGATCGCCGCGGGGACAGTATCAAAAACTACGATTTGTCTAAGCGCCGGGTTGAAGCGGTGCGAACTTACCTGGAGCAACGGGGAATCAGCCCGCAGCAGGTGTTTGCCTCAGCCTTTGGGGATCAGGAGCCGCTGAAAGCTGAGCAGAGTTTTGAAGGTGACTTCTTCGATCGTCGTGTCACGTTGCGCAGCTCTTTGGACACCGTGCAGACAGCACATGCCAACTAAGGGGATGGAAGAGGGTTGATGATGAAACACACCTCAGCAAAGGGAGCACCGAGTTGGGTGCTTCCACTTTGTATCCTGGCGTTGCTGGTGTTGCAACTGGTGGCGAAGTCCGGCGATGTACGGGCACAACAGATTGATATTCTTCATGGGGAAACCCTGCGGGCCTGGCAGTCCCTCGCATCACCGGGGGAGGCGATCACCAAGATGGATCCTACCCAGAAGGAGCATTCAAATGTGTTGGGATGAATCGCAATGGATCGCGCTGTTCCTGAAAATTTCCGTTCTCCATTTCAGCCTGATTTACTGCTAGGCATCGGAGGATTGGGATGTGCGAAAGCAAGGAGAAAGAAGAAAACAGAAAAAAGAAAAACAGAAAAGGGAAAGCAGAAGGGAGGCCCGATGGCTCGGCACTGAATCAGCGACTCAAGGCTAAACGCGCCTTGAGCCGCATAACAGTGTCAGGAATCAGGCTGACAGGACCGTTCTGAGGCGTTCCTGAACCACTTCAACCAGCAGATCCGGCTGGAATTTAGAAATAAAGCGGTCACAGCCGACTTTTTTCACCATCGCCTCATTGAAACTACCACTGAGTGAGGTGTTCAGGGCGATATGTAAGTCTTTCATGCGCTCATCATTGCGGATTTCGTGGGTGAGTTTATAACCATCCATCTCCGGCATTTCGGCGTCGGTGAACATCATCAGCAATTCGTCATTGATGTGTTTGCCTTCATCGCACCATTTTTTCAGCATGTTCAGGGCAATCAGGCCGTTGCTGGCTTCAATCACCTGCAAGCCGAGCTGTGACAGGGTATCGCGGATTTGAGCGCGCGCAGTTGAAGAATCGTCGACGATCAGCACTTTCTGACCATGGAAGTGATTGGCGATTTCGGTATCCAGGACATCTTCAGAAATCTGGACATCGTAATCGACAATTTCAGCCAGTACCTTTTCAACGTCAATAATACTGACCAGGCGATCCATCCCTCCTCGCTGGAGCTTGGTGATGGCCGTGAGGTAGTTGTTCCGGCCAACCTGGCTTGGCGGTGGTTGAATATCTTTCCAGGTCATATTTTCGATATTCATGACCTGACCGACCAGAAATGCCTGAATGGTCCGGTTGTATTCGGTGATGATCATGTTTTGCTCACCCCCGGTTTCGGTCGCACGCATACCAATTGCCTGGCGCAAGTCAATTACTGGAATCGAGAGGCCGCGAATACAGGCAACACCGGTAATATTAGGGTGAGAGCCGGGGAGGCTGTTCAACTTGGGAAGTTTGACAACTTCTTTGACTTTAAACACGTTGATCGCAAACAGCTGAGCAGAGTTCAGTTGAAAGATAAGGAGCTCTAAACGGTTCTCACCAACAAGCTGCGTGCGCTGATCAACGGAATCGAGAATATTGGCCATAGGTTGCCCGACTGTTCTTAGAATTGTTAGTTACTTCATCGGATTATAAGTGCCACATTCTTGTGTTGTCACCCCTTTAATCCGTTGGAGATGGTGATTGGAGAGCTTGATAACGATCGCATTTTTCTTATTATGAGCTCGGTCACATATGATTCGGGCTTGTTACGCTGATTCGGTATCGGTCGATCTCACGTGGCCGGGTTCACGTTTTTGGTTCTGCAAAACTCAAATCTTAAATTCCATATTTAATAAACAAATCTACACCATCCTTGATACTTCTCTCTGCGCGACTGAAATATTTTTGCTTCGAGTTGAAATAAATTAAGGTCAAACCCGGCATAGAAAAGATAACTTACAAAACCAAACAATATTAACAATGTTTTAACGTGATTCGTGCCGTGCTCGATGAATCATGTGGTTAGCTTGTTACAAAATGTAAACGAATGAAAACTATGCGAATTATCAGGAACTGTCCTCGTGGGGCTGAGTATGAAAAATGTACAAGTCATGGGAAAATAACCCGGTAAAGAAAATTCCTGTCGAAAGTTGTGTTTTTTGTGATTTGGGTTGGGGTGAAACCATGAAGTTCGTGCTGATTTTCCTATTGTCTACTGTCGGTGGCGTACTTTCCGGCGAACATTTTCATTCATTTATGGCCGGTTTTGGTATCGCCGCGGTGGCGGTGGGTACGGGGTACTGGCTGGCATTCCGTTGCTCGACTCGTTACCCGCAATTGGCTTTGCTGATGCTACTGATGGGGATGATGGCGAAAATGGGCGTTACCATCACTGGCGTTATGTGGGGGATGGAAGCCAAGTTGATTAACTCGCCGATTGTGTTTGCACTGTCTTACCTGTTCTTCTCGATTGTAGTGACTTACCTGTATTCAAGACTGCGTGAGTTCCAGATGGCACGGGTGAAAACGGCTGCTTCTGCGGCGCCCGTGAGTCAGCTTGTCGCGCAAAACTAATTTTACCGAAAACAACCGAACTTTGTTGAAAGTAACAAAGCATTGCAATGAAAAAGCGAGCCGAGGATCGCTTTTTCGTCGTTACTGACAGGTCGTTTTAGTTCATTACTGGCTGTTGTGTATTACACGTGATGGGCCGGTGAAGCCTATCAGCAGCGCAGCCTTGTCGTATCGTTTGGCCACCTGGTCGCGGACTACACTTTTTGAACGCCCATCTGAAAGACGCTGTGTACGTCATTCGCCGGAGTCAGTAATGTGATATTGGCTTTATACCCGGCGGCGATTTTTCCGTATTCGTCATCGATATTCAGCGCGCGCGCAGGGTAGAGGCTGGCCATTCGCAACGCTTCTTCCCGGCTGACCCCGACTTCGTGGATCAGGTTTTTGACCCCTTCAATCATGGTAATTGCGGCGCCGGCAATCGTGCCGTCTGCGTAGTGGCACTTTCCGGCCGTGACATAGGCTTTGGTGCCGGCCATGTCATACTCCGTCATGTCTGTCCCGGCTGGCGTTACCGCATCGGTGACCATAAACAGGCGATTGCCTAACACTTGGTGTGCGATCCGAACTGAAGCAAAGTCTGAGTGGACCCCGTCCACAATAATTCCGGCATAGGGCTTTTTATCAAAGATATACCCGACGGCGCCTGGTTCACGAGAGCCAAAAGGACTCATGGCATTAAACAGGTGGGTGGCCATGGTAATCCCATGCTTATTCAGCAGTTCATCATAACGGGCATTGGTGTGGCCCATTGATACTGTGATGCCGCCCTCGGTCAGAATATTGATGACGGACTGCTCGCAGTTTTCAGGCGCTAAGGTGATCACCTTAATTTTATCGGCATGATCAGCCAGATAATAGGCGGTCATTTCGTCGAGATGACGAATATGAATCGGATCGTGCGCGCCTTTTTTAGCCTTGTTAATAAAAGGTCCTTCCAGGTGGAGGCCAAGAATTCCCTGGGCTTCCCGGTTATCAATATCACCGATCAGATCAATCACCTTATGCATGGGCTCTTGGTCACTGGTGATAAATGTCGGCAGGTACTGAGTGGTGCCGTGGCGCAGGTTTGTCTGGTTCATGACATCCAGCGTTGACTGTCGGATATCGGTATTCAGCAGCACACCGCCACAGCCATTGAGTTGAATATCGATGAAACCGGCTGTGGCCGTCAGGCCGCTGGCATCCAGGGTTGCTTCAGGCAACTGAGCTTCTTGCATTGGGCAGACGGTTTGGATCGTATCGCCTTCGATGATAATCGCTTGATCTTTTATTGTACGGCGGCCGTCAAATACATCAACGTGGGTTATGGCAAACATAGGCTTCTCATTTATCAAGTCAGACTCACCTCAAGCACGGGGTATTTGATTGCGCCATGAGCGCGGTGCTGAGGACTGGGACCACTTATTTTTCTCTTTGAAATAAGATAGCGGGCTACGCAAGGCTGAGTCAAGACATCGGCGATAAATCTGCATTGAATATCAAATTATATGTTGAAATTATGTTTCATGACGGTGTGTTCGTGTTAGCAAAGACGTCGAGGTGACACCGGTCCAGTGGGTATTGATATAGTCAATCAGGGCCAGCGCTCGCTCAGATAACAACTTGCGTTGGGGATGAAGGATCACCAGATCCGTGCCTTCCATTTGCCAATCCGGCAAAACTGCTTCCAGTTCATGACGGTGGATGAGCTCTGTGGCATACCATTCCGGCAGCTTGGCGATACCGAATCCCGCCGCGGCGGCGTAATGGACCGATTCCAGCTCATCAGACTGTATCCGGGCGTTGTGAACCATCTGGAAGGTTTCGCCGTCGGGATGGCGGAAAAACCACTTATGTGCCGGATTCGAGGTTAACAGGTGATGTTGATGCAGTTGGTTGGGATGCGTCACCGGCGGGTGCGTGTCCAGGTATTCACGACTGGCGCAGAGTACGGACGGATTGTGGGCGATCCATTTCTGGATCCAGTCAGATGCCGGCTGTTTGCCAAATCTCAGTGCGATATCAATGTCTCCCCGCATGTAGTAGTCCAGTTGGTTTCCGAGCTGAAAGCGAAGCTGAACTTTCGGGTGCTGGCGGGCAAATTCCAGGGCCAACTGGCCGATCTGATGCTGGATTGGATTGATCGGAGAGTTCAGGACAATCAGTCCGGACAGCTGCTCCTTTTCTTCTGCAATATTGATCAGTCGGGTTTCGATATCGTCAAACAGCGCGGAGAATTGTTGCACGAAGAGCTGACCGTCTTTGGTCAGGCTCATCTCTTTGGCATGCCGGAGCAGCAGCTTACGCCCGGTATCGGTTTCAAGTTGCTGGATCCGGCGACTGAGGGTGCTGGTCGGCATATTTTTTTTGCGCGCGGCAGCCGCAAAGCTGCCGGATTTCACTACTGCGAGGAAGAGTTCTAAATCATCAAGTTTCATTGTTCCGCTTAATATCCCATTTATGGAACTTTGAGGTTCATTATATCCTATTTTCGAGAGTTTAAAGTTGCATTATGCTTGCCGTCGCCACAAGAAGGAGGATACATGTCGCCAAAGACGATTTTTGCCAGTGTTGCGTTAGTGATTGCACTGGGATCTCTAGAAAAAAGTATTGTTACCACGCCATTGCCGATCATCGGGGAAGAGATGGGGGCCGGGCAGGCACTGACCTGGGTGATCACGGCTTATTTACTTGCGGCGACGGCGGTCTTGCCGGTGTATGGCAAGCTGAGTGATATTTTTGGCCGGGTCAAAATGCTCAACATGAGCGTTATCTTATTTGTACTGGGCTCTGTTGCTTGTGGTTTGTCTCAGGATCTGACTTCACTCGTGGCTTCCCGGATACTGCAGGGCATTGGCGGCGGTGGTTTGATTGCACTTGCCTTTACGGTGATTGCCGACAGCATTCCTGCGCGTGAGGTCGGGAAATATCAGGGCTATATCTCCGCAGTTTATGCGGTGTCCAGTATCGCCGGGCCGTTGCTGGGGGGCTTTTTTGCCGAGCAGCTCAGCTGGCGCTGGGTGTTCTGGATCAACCTGCCGCTGGGTGGTCTGGCGTTATGGCTGATCAACACCAATTTGAAACACCTGAGTCAGGGACGCCAAAGCCCCTTCGACTGGATTGGTGCCGGGTTGTTGATGGTGCTCACGACGCTCTTGCTCCTCATGCTTTCGCCGGAGCTGACCTTTGATCGCACCGGCGTGATTGTTCTGTTCGTTGTGTTTGTCATGGCATTGGTGCTGGTGGAGCGAAAGGTTCACGATCCCATTTTGCCCGGCAGATTGGCGAAGTTGCCGGGTTACCTCACCTGTGTGATCCTGATTTGTTGCTCTCAGCTGTTGATGTTTGCGGTGTTGGTGTATCTGCCGCTTCAGATGCAGTGGCAACAAGGGATGTCTGCTTTTGACAGTGGTTTGATGATGATGGCCTTTATGGTCAGCATCACGGGTGGTGCTTATCTGGGAGGCCGCCGAATCGCTAAAACCGGTTATTACAAGTCATTCGTTGTGATTGGCTTCTTCTTTGCGGCCGTCGGCCTTTTGGCCTTGTATCTCGGCTGGTTGCCGGTGGTGGCATTGGCGCTGGCGGGCGCAGGACTGGGACTGACTTTACCGTCATTGAGTGTTGTGGTGCAGAATGTGTTGCCGCCGGAGGACCGCGGGATCGGGACGTCCATGTTTAACTACGGCCGGGAATTGGGCGGTGCGATCGGCGTGGCGATTTGCGCCATGTTGTTTCACAGCAAAGTACCGGTGGTTGTCGGCGACGGCAGCACTCTGAGTCCGGATGCGATTGATCCGCAGCGCTTGGAGCAGGCATTCAGTCTGATTTATGTCGGCATGGCCGGGGTGGGGGTGGTTGCCTTGATTGCGACCCTGGTTGCCCTCAAGGGCCAGGCGTTGTCGCGTGAGGTGAAAATGTCCTCGCCGCAACCGGCTGATGAATCCAAATAAGTGGCCAGTCAGTAAATATGGATGAATAACGGCCTGATCCCGTTTGGCAGATCATTGTGTGCTGAGGCACAATACGCCTCCTTTTGAGCATTGTTAGTTTTTGCTGCTCTGGTGGCGGCAGATAGAGAGGATGAATATGACTTGGGGTGATTGGCCGCTGATCCTGTCCAGCGTGCTGGCTCAATTAACCATTGGTGCCTTTATTGTGCTGGGGCTGGTGATTTTCAGCGGCCGACTCTGTTTTGGCCAAAGTGATCGCCTGCATAGAACCATGCCGGTCTTCTGGCTTCTGTTGTTCGCGGCAATCGTCTTACGTGAAGCGGATTTTATGTTGCAGTCGCATCATGAAAGCTACAACTTTACCCGGGAAGCTATGCTGATCTTTGTCTTTTTTGCGATGGCATTGATCTACTGGTTTGCGGAAAAAGCTTTGTTTGCCAGCGATGCGCTCCGCAAAGCTGGGCTGTTGTTGGTGATGCTGTGTGGGTTGGGGTATTTGGGACACGGCGTTTGGGTACGAGACGAACATTGGCTGGAAGTGGTTCACTTTACGGCGACCACTTTGTGCGGCGGTACGCTTCTGGCTCATGCGGCATTGGTCAAAGCTGAGCACAAAGTTGCGGAAGTGGACCGTTATCTGCCGAAGCTGGGTGCAGGCATCGCGGTGATCTGTTTTCTCGTAGGGGTGCCGCAACTGGCCACCCTGGCTGGCGACGTGGAACAGTCGGCCGGACTTTTTGTTGCCCAGGCGCTGAGTTTGGGCATGCTGTTGGCTTCGGTCGGTGTTTGGTTGATGCCGACGTTGACGAAAAGCAAGCCTGCGCTGCCGGTGATGACATTCGCTCTGGTGTTGGTGGCGGGATCTTCTTTCGGGGCCGGTATCGGTTAATCCAAACGGGTGCCATCAGGACGGACAGAAAAGCCGATGAAGAAATTCACCGGCTTTTCTTTTTCGGAGCGCGTGTTATTTGATCAGGCTGAGGATCTCTTTGAATTTTTCGCCTTCAGCAATGGCCTGCAGCTCAAACAAAACCATCTCGGTACAGGTGAGGCCGGCGCCGGCTTGTTGCATCTTGTTGAGGGCGACTGCTCGGTTGTTGGCCTGGCGTGAGGAGACTGCATCGGCTACCACTTCAACATGGTATCCGGCATCGAGCAGCTCTCTGACCGTTTGATAAACACAGATATGCGCCTCAATCCCGACAACAATAACACTTTTGCGTCCAGTCGCTTCTAACGCACTGACAAATTCCGGTGATTTGTAACAACTGAAGCTGTTTTTGGCAATCGGCGTCTGATGATGAAGGTGATCGGCAATCTGTGGGATGGTCGGGCCGAGTTTATCCGGCAACTGCTCAACCCATACGATGGGTAGTTCGAGCACCTTGGCACCTTTCACCAGCGTTTCTAGGTTACGGAACAGAGAATCCCGCTCATCCATGATTTGCGCCAGCTTGCCCTGAACATCGACAATGACAAGCGTGGTTTCGTTTGCATTCAGCATGATTGTGTCCTTTTATATGGCGTTACAAGCAGTTAGCATAGTTGCTTTTGCCAGCTTCTCTATTCGAACATCGTCTAACTGTGAGCCAGACCCGGCTATCATCACACAATTAATCCCGTTGTTTGAAGCCCGAGAACTCGATCCCGGCCAGACGTGCCATCTCATAATCCCAGGTCGCCAGATCGTCCTTGTCGAACTGATTGAGGTGGCAGTGACCACAGGCGCGAGCCATCACTTTCATCAGCTCTGTCGAGGCGGTGAGAAAGTTGGTCAGTTGGTGCGCAGCTTTCTCCGGATTCAGTTTCTGGCGTAGATCAGCATTTTGAGTGGCGATACCAGCAGGGCAATTGTTGGTGTTACAGATCCTGGCCGCGACGCAGCCGATCGACTGCATGGCACTGTTGGCGATCGCAACCCCGTCCGCACCCAAGGCCAGTGCTTTGACAAAATCCATCGGGGTTCTGAGTCCGCCGGTGATGATCAGCGTGACCTGATCGGACATGCCCTGTTTATCGAGAAAATAGCGTGCCCGGGCGAGGGCAGGAATCGTCGGCACGCTGATATGATCGCGGAAGATCTGCGGCGCTGCCCCGGTGCCGCCGCCGCGACCGTCCAGAATGATGTAATCTGCCCCGGCTTCTAATGCAAAGCCCATATCCCGTTCGATATGATTGGCACTGAGCTTAAAGCCGATTGGGATCCCGCCTGTGAGGTCGCGAACGTGATTAGCAAATTTGGCAAAATCAGCAGTGGTTTTTAAGTCGATGAAGGTGGCCGGTGAAATGGCTTCGGTTCCCGGCTCCAGACAACGCGTTTGGGCAATTTTATCGATGTTTTTTGCCGCGGGCAGGTGACCGCCGGTGCCGGTTTTAGCCCCCTGGCCCCCTTTAAAGTGGAAGGCCTGCACCTTGGGTAACAAGCCTTCGTGATAGCCAAACTTGGCGCTGGCCAGCTCGTAGAAATAACGGCTGTTGGCCTGTTGCTCTTCAGCCAGCATGCCGCCTTCGCCGGAGCAGATCCCGGTGCCGGCTTGCTCAGCCCCCATCGCCAGAGCGATTTTGGCTTCTTCGGATAAGGATCCGAAGCTCATATCGGACACCAGCAGCGGAATATCCAACACCAGCGGGCGCTTGGCCTTGGGGCCAATCACCAGCTCGGTGCCGACTTTGGCTTCATCCAGCAGGGGCTTGGTCGCCATCTGAGCCACCATGATCTGAATGTCGTTCCAGTCGGGCAATAGGTAGCGGGGCACGCCCATCGCAGTCATCGGACCGTGTTTTCCCATCCCCGCAAGCCCTTCGCGTGCCAGCTGGTGAATAAAAGCGACGGTTGGCTCTTCTTTGGTGGGTTTGGCTTCCGGCATGGATTGCTCGTCGGCAGAGGGGCCCGGACCTTCTTTGCCGACATCTTCAGGACTGAAGCGCCGATGGGTGCCGTCGCAAAAGGGGGCATTCGCGGTATGTTTGCAGGCACACAGATATGCGTCGCCGCTTTTTTCAGCCTTGAACTTTTTCGGGGTAAAGTCAGTGCCGGCGTGAGAGCCGTCGCAGAATGGCTGGTTGGCGGAACGGCCGCAACGACAGAAGTAATATTCTTTGCCCTCAACTAAACTAACCTTAACAGGCTGGTTATTGGCAACGACAGGTTTGCTCATGCTTTTTTCTCCATACCGGCAACGTCGTGAATCCAGACACGTTTTTGATGGGATTGTTGATAGAGTATGGGGGAGGACGGGCGAATTTGCAGGCGCGCGCTCTTTACAGCCGCATCAATTCGGGGAACAATGGGCGCGCATTAACTATTAGGTAACGTTTGTAGAATTATGGCTGAAAAGAAAGCAAACCCTTTGACCGATTTGATTTTTAACGTCATCGTCCCGTCTGTCGTGCTGATGAAACTCAGCGGCGAAGAGCATCTGGGCTCTCTGATGGCCCTGCTGGTGGCACTGGCATTTCCTGTGGTCCTGGGTGGCTATGAGCTGATCAAATACAAAAAGTTTAACTTCATCTCGCTGTTGGGTTTTGTCAGCGTCTTGTTGACCGGTGGTATCGGGCTGCTGGAACTGGATGCCAAATGGCTGGCTGTCAAAGAAGCCCTGATCCCGGGTCTGATTGGTACCGGGGTATTCATCTCCACGTTCACTAAGTACCCGGTTGTCAGTAAACTGCTGTTCAACGATACGGTCCTGAACCTGGATGTTATCAAGCAAAAGCTGACCGAACACGGCAAAGAGAAAGACTTCGCCCGTTGTCTGATTAAATCCAACTACCTGTTCTCGGGTACGTTTGTCTTCTCTTCTGTGATGAACTACGTGCTGGCGACCACGATTGTGACCAGTCCATCCGGCACACAGGCTTTCAATGAAGAGTTGGGTAAGATGACGCTGCTGAGCTATCCGATGATTGCCATTCCGTCCATGGTGATGATGATGGGGATCTTCTACTTCATGTGGCGCCAGATCCGCCAGATGACGCAGTTGGAAACCGCGCAGATTTTCAAAACTCAGTAAAACATTGAACGGCTACTCACCCAATTGATTCTGAAAACCAGCCCTGGCGGCTGGTTTTTTATTGCCAGGCGCTTGCCTGTCGCCGTGATTTATCGCACACTTTGCCCGTTTTTGATAAGTGACATTAGGTTTGCGATTATGGCTTCAACAGCAGCAGCGCTTCATATTCTGGTTAAACACAAAGAACAAGCCGACGATATCCTGAAGCAATTAAAAAAAGGCGCGAAATTTCAGACGCTGGCAAAGAAATATTCCACCTGCCCATCCGGCAAACGGGGCGGCGATCTGGGTGAGTTCCGCAAAGGTGCCATGGTTCCGGCGTTCGATAAAGCCGTTTTCACCGGCAAAGTCCTGGAACCCATCGGACCGGTCAAAACCAAGTTCGGGTATCACATCATTAAGGTGTTGTACCGGACGTAGTTGGCATTCGGGTGACTTACATATGATCTGTGCCGACCAAGGAACAAATTGACGCCACTATGAACTTCTCCTATGGCAGGGATGACTAGAGCTACTCCCGCTTTAACCTGCCATACCAAATTCCATTTTTCCCCAATCAGTGTAGAAGTTGCTTTCACCACCACTACTTTTAGTTTCCAATAGTTTTGTTAATGGTTCTCCGCGATCTTCGTAGTAATCTCCCACTGTGGTGTATTTTCTTGCTTGTGTAATTAGATTAGTATTTTTTATCGATAAAACAGTATGTTATAGTAATATTATTGCTGTTGCTTTAATTTTATCAATCGAACTCTGAGTTTTCTGAAATAGTTATCTTTATCCGGGCGGTATATAGTGAACCTTATAGAATTACAAAATTTTAAAAAATTTGATGGGATCAATGTTGATCTAAACGAAAATGGGTTGACTTTGATATCTGGAGTTAACAACTCAGGGAAAACTAGTTTATTACATGCTCTTGCTGTATGGGAGTATGCAAAAATTCTCTTGATAAATTATCGTGGAAAAAATTCATTGCTCGAAGAGTATGATATAGAGAGGAAAGGACTTGGTATTGCTCCTGAATCATTTTCGCCAATCAGTATTCCCTCTCTTAAATATCTTTGGAAAGACCAAAAAACGAATGGGTCCTATCAACTCAAAATTAAAGTTGGGTGGAAAAGTTCAGACAACAAAAATGTATTTCTTGAGATTGCTTATACTTTGAATGGTAATAATTTTGCGATAAAAAAGTCTGATTCAAATCTATCTGATAAAGATATAATACCGACCATTGCTTATCTGCCACCTTTTGGTGGAATGAACGAAAATGAAAGTTGGTTGTCCGTTGCTGACCGAAGAAAGTTAATAGGAAAGGGACAAGCTGGTTCAGTAATTAGAAATTTACTATTGGACTTACATGAGGCTCATGAATCCACCATTGAAGAAAAAAAGAATGAGCTTTTCCCGAGCAGAAAAAGATTATCACAAGCAGATCAGCAGGTACTTGAAAATATTAGTACCGAATGGCGACAGCTAAAAGGAATACTTGCTGAAGTATTTCATGTAAATCTATATGTGCATGATTTCGATAGTCAATTTCATAACTTCATAAGCGTCGATGTTTTGGATTTAATCAAAAATCCTGACACACAAGAAAAAGAGAGAAAAAGTTCAAGTAAAAGAGATCTGATGGTCGAGGGGAGCGGTTTTCTTCAGTGGTTAAGTGTTTTCGCTTTAGCCTTAGACAAAAATAATGATATTCTCCTTTTGGATGAACCTGATGCCCACTTACATTCATCTCTGCAGTCTCTTCTTATGGAAAAACTGGAAAAGATATGTGAAGAAAATAATAAACAGATTCTTATGGTTAGTCATAGCTCTGAGTTGATAAAGTTAATTGACTATCAGAAAGTGCTGCATGTTGAGAACTCAAAGGCCGAATACCTAAAAAACAATGAAGAAAAGGTGTTGGTTCTAGAGGGGTTGGGTAGCAAGTATTTTCCACTTCTTGACTCTATGATAGAACATAAAAAAGTCTTGCTTGTTGAAAATGCGAGTGACGCCAGAATTTTAAAATTGCTATGTGAAAAGTTAGGGAAGGAGTGGCCTAAAAATATCGCCGAGTGGGTGACAAATAAGAAACACAAAGAACGTAAAACATTAATTGTGGAGCTGAACCAAAAAATCATTCAAGAAACTGGCAGGCATATAACGGCATATAGTCTTAGAGATTTGGACGATAATAATTATAATACTACAAATTCAAATCTACATGATAATGGTCTTGATGTCCAAAGAGATGACTCAGGTCGGCATGTGATAATGATGTATAGAACATTGAGACGTCGAGAGATAGAAAATTATCTGATAATTCCAGAAGCTATCAGCCGTTATATCACTAATAATTGTCGTAATCAGGATATTGTAAAAGATGTTGGTGCAGTTAGAAATTACCTTGCAGATGAGCACGGTTTGGTAGTCCCTGATTCATATAAAAATTCTGATAGGGCGAGTAATACAGAGGCACTTTTTATAAAGGATGTAAAACCTGTCCTTGGAGGGATTAACTCTCACTTCAAAGTTAAGTTTGACAAAGAAGAATATATTAATTTCATCAGCGCTAATGAAATTTGCGATGATATGATTACTATCATAAATGAAATAATAAATATGTGTGCAGATGATTAATAGAGGACATTCATAGTTCTGCGTCAGCGTAAGTCACAGATCCACTACACTAAACGTACAATCCTGTGAGAATAATAAATGGATTTGGTGACGATATTACTGGTCCTCGTGGTCGTGCTGGTCGCAGCATTCGATTTTACCAACGGCTTCCACGACGCTGCCGATATGGTGGCCACTGCGATCGCCTCGCGCGCGATGAAGCCGGGGATGGCTATCGGCATTGTTACCTTTTTCACCTTCATCGCTCCCTTTAGCGTGGGACTGGCGGTAGCGGATACCGTGGGCACCTTTGTGGATGTAAGTGCCGTAACAACCATTCAGGGTGAAAGCCTGGTCATTGCAGCCCTGCTGGCTGCCGTATCCTACAATCTGGTTACCTGGTGGTTGGGCTTTCCCTCGTCATCTTCCAATTCCCTTGCCGGCGGATTGGTGGGGGCTGGGCTCTACTGCGTGGGCAGTGCGAATATTGCTTGGGGTGTCAAGGCTTTACAGAATGGACACCTTGAGGGAGTGATGAAGGTTGTTGTGGGGCTGTTTGTATCGCCTTTCTTTGGTTTTGTTATCGGTTTTCTGGTGTTGAAACTGTTTTTTCTCATACTGCGCCGAACCACGACGAAGATAAATAAAATCTTGATTGTTTCTCAATATGTGAGTGTCGCCTGGCTCGGGTTTTCCCATGGCGCCAATGATGCACAGAAGGGCATGGCCGTCATCGGGATGATGTTACTGGCAAGCGGCATCACAACCGAGTTTTCTATTCCGGTGTGGGCAATCTTTTTGTGCGCCTCTGCCATTACTCTGGGGACCATGTTTGGTGGTTGGCGTATCATCAAAACGCTTGGCTTCGGTCTGTTTCGTGTGAAAACCATTCATTCGGTGGCCAATCAACTGGGCTCTGCACTGGTTAATACCATTGCCACCATCAGCGGTGCTCCGACTTCGACCACGCAAGTTGTGACGGCGACATTGTTGGGTAATGGTGCGGCAGAAAAACCGCAGCATGTGAAGTGGCGTACGGCGCGGGGGATCGTCACAGGTTGGTTTATGAATGTACCCGTATCCATGGCTCTGGGCTGGTTGTATTGTTTCCTGTTTATCAAACTGTGGGGGTGAACATGGGGTTTATACAGAAATTCATTCTGCCAAAAGATGTGGATTTAGTCGCGGCACTACAGGCACAGACTTTGGCCACCAGAAACATCGTGCATGACCTCTATGCCGCCTACATCCTTCATGAAAAAGAGGCTTTCAATGCTATCAAGAACGATACCAGCGAAACCAGTGCGATTAAGGACAAAAATATGAAGGAGCTGCTGGATGTCTTTATTGCTCCCTATGATAAGGAATCTGTGTTCCGTATTATCACCCAACTCGATTGGATAGCGCTCAGTGTGAAACACTTCGTTGTTGAAGTGGATGCATTTCATGATAAACAAGCCCTGGATGTTTATCGTGATATCTTCGAGCTCCTCAAAGAGATGGCAAGCCTGCTGGAAGATGGGTTCAAGCAACTCACTAAAAAGGAACTCCCCAGCATCGCGTTGATTCATGACAAGTATGATCTGGTGGTGGAATACCGCGCTCAGCACGTTGCGCAGCTGCTACAACAAGACGACCTGAAGCACATTATCATTCATAATGAAATTCTGTCTCAGTTGAAGGAAATTGCAAAGCGCATGCACGTTACCGCCAACACGCTGGAGGATATGGCCATCAAGCTCATGTGAGATTGATTATTAAAGAGGTCGGCGACAATCGAGATTTAAACTGGCTCGTTATTCGGACCACTCGGAATGCGCTTGAATTACTGAGGGTGATGTATCTTGTGAACAGCCTTTCGCAGGATGTTCAATAGGCCGATTTCGTCGACACCAAGTCGATTAAACCGATATGGCTTCTTGGCATGACTCGAGACGATCCATATTTGAGGGATCAGGTTCGAGTTATCAAATATATCGACTAACTGTATATCCACAATATCAGAGAGTGACAGGTATTTTTTGGTGAATGGGTACGACATTTCAACTTTTTTTTCAGTCAACCGAAGACTAACAATGGTTGTGAAATACTCATGGAGACCGAGCAATATGATCAGGATGGCGCTGTAACCAAGGAGCTCTCTATCGTTGAATATCAGGTAAACACAGCCAGCAAGCATGAGTAGCAAGCTAATGACGTTGAAAAGATGATAAGTTTTGGATTTGCAAAAGTAGGTTTGATGCTCTGTTTGAACGCTTGCCAGCAACTTGTCAGCGATGGTTGCTCGAAGCAGGGGAAATCCAATCAGCTGGTATTCTATCCGGAGTAGCTGTTTGCCGTGCTCATCTAACAGATCCATACTCTGTAAAAACAGCCTTTGTTTGACACTGGATATATCGCGCCAACGGACTAAACCACGCTCTTTTCCTAAATGCTTGTACCACAGGCCGTCGTTATCCGCGACGACATTTGTATACGGTAGCTTTCTGAGCAAGTAATAAGCTAAGGCGGTAAATCCACTACAAACAACGAAACCAAATATTGATGCTCTTAAATTTGCATAGAAGTCTTCGTCAGCTTCACCGGGTATAAAGGGCATCATCAAGCTTGATACCATCAATACAACAAAAAAAATCAGGCAGAATTTCATCAGTGTGATAAGCCGCTTGTCGATGTTAAATTCTTGCATATCTTTTTTATTAAACCTTAGCTAAATCATGGAATCAAACGCGGTCGGTCGTCTATCCCATCTCGTTCGGATGTCGCTACGACAGCATGGTTGTCCTCTTGCGACGCGGCTCAGTCTACAGTATCTGTCTCCATATTCAAATTGTTGCACTTTCATTGTTATTCGTTTTGCTCTGTTCGGGGATACACTCGACATTTTTGTAAACAGGACAATCGTTAGTGGTATTGGCCGTTGTGGACTATTCAACAAAGCCTGGATTTTCGCGAATTAAATCAATTGTCTGTTTACAGCAAGGGCGTACACTTTGAATAAAGGTAATCGAAATGCGGTGAATAGAATGAAACGGATATCAGTCTTTGGGGTGGCGCTCCTGGCTTTGTTTGGATGCAGCGAGCAGGTGCCGACGGAGGCGCTGGGAACGCTGGAGCGTGACCGTGTCACGCTGACGGCAACCTCCAGTGAAATTGTGCGAGAGCAACCAATCAAAGAAGGCGAATTTGTCACGCAGGGCCAGGTGCTGGTGAGACTTGACGACAAACAGCAACTGGCGGTCCTTGCAAGGGTGAAGGCCGAAGAAGCAAAAGCTGCGGCTTATCTGCTACGGCTGACCAACGGTGAGCGCCCGGAAGATATTGCTGCGGCTCAGGCGAACCTGGTGCGAGCTGAAGCAACGTTGCGTGAGGCTAACAGTAATTATGGCCGGATTGCGCGTCTGGTTGAGCAGCGGTTGGTGAGCTATTCAGAGCGGGACAAAGCCGTGGCTGAACGGGACGCAGCACAGGCCGATTATCGCTCTGCCAGTGAGCAACTGGCCAAACTGACCAGCGGGGAGCGTCCGGAAGATATTACTCAGGCCAAAGCGGCGCTGGATGCCGCCCAAGCGGAAGTCGTTTTGCAGCAGCAGATTCTGGAAGATTTGACTGTGGTTGCGACGCGGGACGGCGTGTTGGACAGCCTGCCGTACAACGTGGGGGAGCGGGTCAGCAGCGGGAGTATTGTTGCCGGCATTCAGGCCGATACCGTACCGTATGCCAGAGTGTATGTGCCGGAGCCTTATCGGATTCGGCTGAAGGCGGGCGATGTACTCACAGTTCACATTGATGGCTTGGAGCAGAGCTATACCGGAACTTTACGCTGGATTGCGATGGAGCCTGCATTTACGCCGTACTACGCACTGAACGAACAGGATCGCGCTCGCCTGGTCTATCTGGCAGAAGTCGATTTGCCGCAAGAGGCCAAGAACTTGCCTGCCGGGGTGCCGGTGCAGGTGGAGATGCCGCTATGACGGACTATGCCATTGTTGCGGAGCAGTTGACGCGAAAGTTTGGTGACTTTACAGCCGTCAACAGCCTGGATCTCAAAGTGCCGAAAGGCATCATTTATGGCTTTTTAGGTCCGAACGGTTGTGGAAAATCAACTACCATCCGAATGCTGACCGGCCTGCTGAGCCCGACCGCTGGCACCGTTAAGGTGCTGGGGCTGGACATTCCCCGCGAAGCTGAGGCGCTCAGGCTGCGCATTGGTTATATGACCCAGAAATTCTCGTTGTATGAAGATTTGACGGTCCGGGAAAATCTCGATTTTATCGGCCAGATCTTTGGGATGTCACGCAAGGAGCAGAAGGCGAGGATCGCCGAGCAGCTTTCAACCTATGGTCTGGACCGCCTGGCGCGGCAACGTGCGGGAAGTATGAGTGGTGGGCAAAAGCAGCGCTTAGGCCTTGCTGCGGCAACCATGCACCGGCCCAGCTTGCTGTTCTTGGATGAGCCGACTTCTGCGGTCGATCCGGAAAACCGGCGCGACTTCTGGGAAAAACTGTTTGACCTCAGTGATCAGGGCACCACGATTCTGGTGACCAGCCATTACATGGATGAAGCTGAGCGCTGTCACGGTCTGGCAATTATGGAAGCGGGGGTGGTCCGGGCCGACGGGCCGCCGGAAGTTTTGATGAACAGTATGGGCGTGAATGTGGTGGAAGTGCTGGCTGATCAATTGCGTTCGTTGAAAACGGATTTGTTGAAAAAGCCGGAAGTTCGCTCTGCCGCGCAGCTGGGGATCCGTCTGCGGGTGTTGATCGACCAGCGTGTGTCGGATCCGTTGCACTGGATCGTGTCTGAATTTCCTCATTTAGCGCACTGTGAAATGAGTCTTGCCCGGCCGAGCCTGGAAGATGTGTTTGTGACCAGTACCGGGGAGGGACGACAATGAAAAGCGTGTTCCGGATGAGCGCCATCATGATCAAAGAGTTCCGTCAGCTGTCCCGGGATCGGATCACCTTCGGGATGGTGGTGATGATCCCGCTGATCCAGCTGATGCTGTTTGGCTATGCCATTAATACCGATGTGCGGAATATTCCGGTGGCCGTGGTGGATCAAAGCCACTCTGCGGTGGGACGGGTGATCACCGAAGCGGTGAAAGCGACGCAAGTGGTGACGGTGACCCGACATTTCCCGACGGTGGTGGAAGCCGAACAGGCGATTAATGCGGGGCAGGTCAGGGCGGTGCTGGTGTTGCCGTCGGATCTGACCCAGCGCATTGTGAAGCGGGAGACGGTCGGCCAATGGCTGGTGGATGGCTCTGATACCATGGTCAGCTCCGCACTGTTGCAGTTGCAACGCATGCCTTTGCAAGAGCTGGCGAATTACCAGCCGCCCAGTGCATCGACTTTTGAAGTTGCCTTGTACTTTAACCCGTCCCGGCGCTCAGCCGTGAATATTGTGCCGGGGCTGCTTGGGGTGATCCTAACCATGACCATGGTGCTTTTTACCTCGGCTGCGATTGTCCGTGAGCGTGAGCGGGGCAACTTAGAACTGCTGATCACCACGCCGGTCCGGCCGCTGGAGCTGATGATTGCGAAGATCATTCCTTACATCTTCGTTGGCCTGATCCAGGTGGGGATTATTCTCGGTCTGGGACACCTGATTTTTGATGTCCCGATCAACGGGGCGCTGTCTCAACTGTTGCTGGGCACCTTGCTGTTTATTGCGGCCAGTTTGACGCTGGGATTGATGATTTCAACGGTGGCTCAAACACAGCTGCAGGCGATGCAGATGACGGTCTTTATCCTGCTGCCATCCATTCTGTTGTCCGGGTTTATCTTCCCTTATGAGGCGATGCCGAATGTGGCGCAGTGGATTGCAGAAGTCCTGCCCGCGACGCATTTTATGCGCATGATCCGCGGGATCGTCTTGCGCGGCGCTGATTTGATGGAACTTTGGCGTGATGCATTGTGGATGGTTGGCTTTACCATGCTGGGCTTGTTGTTGGCGTCACTGCGATTCAAGAAATCATTGGATTAGGGGTTGGGAGATTGGTGTGATGCGCTGGACATCCAATTGTCATGCTGCTGTGGTGACATAAGCTTCTGAGTTAAAAAAGGTGGCCGGGACACATTCATGAAGTTCACAATTGAATGGGGGTAAAATTGCTGGATTCCGGTCCCGACCACTAAAAATAAACGCGGAAAAAGATCGTCGGTAAGTGAATTGCCGTCACAATTGGGGTTACGTGTTGTACTCGGTTATTGTTACGTTAAAATAGGAAGTTAAAAACAGAACAAATAAAATATTAAGGTTCCTCTTTTATGAGCAGTCAGCGACTGAAAGCCCAGTTCCAGCGTCTTTATAATCACTTTTCCGGCGAAGATTGTGAGACGAACTTGCAGGATATTGCTGAGGTCCTGTTCTGTACCCGCCGTAATGTGCGGATGGTCATCAATAAAATGGTGGAGAAGGGCTGGATCGACTGGCAACCTGCCGTCGGCCGGGGGAAACAGTCAAAGCTGGTTTTCCAAAGTTCAGACACCGAACTGCAATACATGCATGCCCGTAAACTGGTCGCCGAAGGGAAGCTGGAACCTGCCCTAGAGGCGCTGGGCAACAACGCGGACAAGCTGGCGCAGTTAATTCAGGAACAACTGGGACACACTACGGCCCAGGGGCGACAGATTCTCCGCTTACCGTACTACCGGCCTTTCAGTAATTTGAATCCGCTGCACCCGCTGCGTCGCTCCGAGCAGCATCTGGTTCGCCAAATCTTTAACGGCCTGACCCGAATTAATGAGGAAAAAGAGGAAGTCGAAGGCGATTTAGCCCATCACTGGGAAGCCCTGTCACCGCGGCACTGGCGGTTCTATATTCGCCCGGCGGTAAAATTCCATGATGGCCGTTTGCTCGACTGCCAGGACATCATTGTGACCCTGGAGCAGGTCCGTAAGCATCGCTTGTTCAGGCATCTCAGCCAGGTTGATTCACCGTTCAGCAATACCATTGATATTCATTTGAGCCGGGATGATCACCGGCTGCCGGCTTTAATGGCGAATCTGCTGGCGGTGATCCAGCCGGCAGATACCGATCATGACAAGGAAAATGAGTTGTTTCCGATTGGGACCGGGCCGTACCGGGTGATCCAGAATGACAAGCAGCGCTTTAAACTCGAAGCCTTCGATCAGTATTTCGGGCTTCGGGCGTTGATTGATGTGGTCGATATTTGGATGCTGTCGGAAGTCGCGTCGTGTTTTCTCCAGCCGATGACGGAAGGCAGCCAGTTGCAGGAGATGACGGTATCGGCCCGGCTTAAGTTGGACGAAGGCTGTAACTATCTGTTGCTCAATCGTATCAACGGTCTGGCCAGTCAGCAGGAATGGCTGGCGTATTTGCGCACGCACCTGACGCCGCTGAATATCATGCAGCGTCTGCAACAGGACAAAATCGGTGATTTCCGTTTGATCAACGCTTACGGTTTGCTGCCGGGTTGGGCCCATGTCCCGTTGAGTCAGGCAATTGCGCCGCCACCGTCGAAGCGGATTGTCACGCTAGCCTATCCCCAGCAGCATCCGGTTTATCCGCATGTGGCTGAAGCGATTCGGGATATCCTGTCCGCCGATGGCATCAAGATCAAGGAGCTGGAGCTCTCGACCGGGGAAATTCAGTCGGGCAAACATGCGGATAAGATTGATATCTGGCTCGGCGGAATGAGCCTGAGTAATTATCGGGATGATGCGATCCTGTCCTGGTTCTATAGCTTTGATCATATTGCCCGGGTGATGCCGGAAGAAGAATTCGAGGCCCTGGATCAAGCCGTGGTGCGCTGGCGTGCTGACAAGCAACAGGCGTCACCCTGTCAGCAAATTGGGGCGAAGTTGGTGGAAAGCGGACAGATCCTGCCGCTGTTCCATAATTGGCTCGGGGTTGATAACAATGGTTCAATCCAGGGGATGCAGTCCAATTCCATGGGGTGGTTTGATTTCAAGTCCGTCTGGGTGAAGCCGACCCAATAGCCGTTTTTGACATTGTTTCAGCAGGCATTGATTGTCATCTTGCTGGCACGTTTCGGTCATTGTTTTGTCATCCCGGGTGATTACAAAGAGAGGGTCAAAGCCACTGATTGCGACGGAGAAGAGACGATGCCTGACTTTGAGCCGAAAGATGTCGATCTGACAGAAGACAATAGCTGGGATGACTACCCGGATGACGTTGAGCTGGATGTTGAAGACTGGCTGGATAATGAAGATTTGAATGACTTCGAATAAAGTGCGTTCCGGGGTGTGACCCATTCGAACAGGGCGGGATGATCCCGCCCTGATTTTTTGTTTCGTAATTGCCTTGCTACTTCCTTTATCGCCTTATTATTGGCTGGTGGTCAGTTCAGGTTTCCAGTCCTGACGGCTGAACCATTGACCAATCGGACGCCACACGACATCGATCATTGATTGATACCAGGGGGCAGATGTCGCGCTTTCTGCAGCTAAAATGGGCTGTTCTGTCAGGAGCTCCTCGTTCAGATACCATTCTACTTTGCCGACTTGCTGGCCTTTTTCCACCGGCGCTTCAAGGTCATTGTCATAAAAAACTTTGTACTCGATGTTTTTGCGCTGTCGGCGCGGGACGGTGATGGTCCCGCCATCCGCAACTTCCAGGCGAATACGGGAAGGGCTGCCGTACCAGACTTTCAGGGTGTCCAGATCTGAGGGTTTGAATTCCGGGGTAATGTCCTGAAAGAAGCGAAATCCCCAGGTGAGCAGTTTTTTGCTCTCGGTACTGCGGGCGCTGACGCTTTCAGTGCCCATGACGACCGCAATCAAGCGCTGACCGCTCTGCTCAGCGGATGAAACCAGACTATAGCCGGCTTGCTTGGTATAGCCGGTTTTGACCCCGTCGACGTTCAACGTCGTATCCCACAACAGTGAGTTGCGGTTCCCTTGCTTAATTTTATGGAACGTGAAGGACTTCTCTTTAAACAACGGATAAATCTCGGGGAGATCCCGAATAAAAGCGCGGGTCAATAAAGCCATATCATAGGCGGTAGTCACCTGATCGTCGGAATCCAGCCCGTGCGGGTTCGCAAAGTAGGTATTGTCCATGCCGAGTTTTTCAGCGTAGCGGTTCATCATTTCAATGAAGGCGGGTTGATGTCCGGCCACATGCTCTGCCAGGGCAACGGTTGCGTCGTTGCCGGAAGAAATGATCACACCCCGGTTCAGATCATACACGCTCACTTCATCCCCGACATCAAGAAACATCTTGGAAGAGCCGGGAAATTTCTGGCTCCAGGCATTTTCACTGATCACCACCCGGTCATCTGCGGCGATGTGGCCGGCTTTCAGTTCTTGTCCGACGACATAGCTGGTCATGATTTTAGTCAGGCTGGCTGGTGCCAGTTGATCATGCGCATGTTCACTGGCCAGGATTTGTCCGGAGTTGTAGCTCATCAGCACCCAGGCTTTGGCAGCAATTTCGGGTGGGGTGGGCATGGCGGTATGTTCTTCCGAAAATGTAGGGAGACTGACACAGAGCGTCGATAACAGGGGGAGGATGGTCAGGAAATTCTTAAACTTCATAGCTCTAAACCCTTCATCGCAAGTGGTAACGCTCTATTGAGCTTAGTAAAAACTTGCAAAGGGCAGGATAAATTTTACCTGTTTGTTCACCTGTTGATTTATCGAGTTGTAAAGAGGGAGGTGTGCTTGTTAGAGGTATGTTGTTGCTTTTCAGGAACTTGTTGGGGTGTTCACGTTAATGCCATCAGGGGATGTGTAAACTGGCTGCAGGACAGTTGCAAATGGAGTTGGACAGAGCATGAAAGCAAGATTTTTATGGTTATTCGCCGGCAGCTTGTTAGCTTCACCGGCCCTGGCCGCTGGCGGGGAGCTCGACTTGACGCAATCGACCGTCGGTTACGCATCCTTGCTGGTGTTTGGCTTGGCTTATTGCCTGGTGATGGGCGAGGAATTTTTACAGCTTCGCAAGTCAAAACCGGTTTTGCTTGCGGCCGGGATTATCTGGTTGATGATTGGGGTTGTTTACCAGCAGATGGGGCAGGCCGAAGCAGCGAAAGAAGCGTTGGAGCATAACTTACTGGAATACGCCGAGTTGTTACTGTTCCTGCTGGTGGCAATGACGTATATCAATGCGATGGAAGAGCGGCGATTATTCGATGTGCTGCAATCCTGGATGGTCAGCAAAGGTTTTAACTTCAGGGCGCTGTTTTGGTTAACCGGCCTGCTGGCATTTTTCATTTCTCCCGTTGCGGACAACCTCACGACTGCCTTGTTGATGTGTGCCGTGGTGTTGAAGGTGGGTGGTGAAAATAGCCGCTTTATCAACCTGGCGTGTATTAACATTGTCATCGCAGCCAACGCGGGTGGGGCGTTCAGCCCATTCGGGGATATTACCACGCTGATGGTCTGGCAGGCGGGGCTGGTGACGTTTATGGAGTTCGGGGATCTGTTTGTACCGTCCTTGGTCAATTACTTGCTCCCGGCCTTGATCATGTCTTTGTTTGTGCCGAAGACACAACCGGATACGGTGAGTGAGTTTATTGAGCTCAAACGCGGTGCACGTCGCATTGTGCTGCTGTTTATCCTGACGATTGCTACAGCGGTTGGCTTCCATGGCATGCTTCATTTCCCGCCGGTGGTTGGCATGATGATGGGGCTTGGCTACCTACAATTTTTCGGATTTTTCCTGCGTAAAACATTGCCGGGCTCATTGGCGAGGAAACGAGCGGTTGCCCTGGCCAATAATGATGAGGCGGCGTTAAGACGATTAGGTTCTGTGGTGCCGTTCGATGTTTTCAAGCGGATCTCGCATGCAGAGTGGGATACCCTGTTGTTCTTTTACGGCGTTGTGATGTGTGTCGGAGGACTGAGCTTGCTGGGCTACCTCGGATTGGCGTCGGAAGTGATGTATACCCAGTGGAACCCGGTGTGGGCCAATGTCATGGTGGGCTTACTCTCCGCTATTGTTGATAACATTCCGGTGATGTTTGCGGTGTTAAGTATGCAACCTGAACTTTCAGCGGGGAACTGGTTGTTGGTTACGTTGACTGCCGGGGTCGGCGGCAGTCTGCTGTCGATTGGCTCGGCTGCCGGCGTCGCATTGATGGGAGCTGCACACGGCAAGTATACTTTCGTTGGTCACCTGAAATGGATGCCGGTCATTGCACTGGGTTATGTCGGGAGTATCGTCTGCCACCTGCTCATGAATCAACATCTCTTCTAATCACCGGTGGAATGGCATCATCGTAAGCGGGACTGATAAGCGTGTCGCCCACGCGCCATTGGCTAAGGGCGGCACGCTTTTTTACGCTTTCTATGATCTTCCTCAAAAATAATGTTGAATATTTGTGTTGTTTTTGTGAATTCTTATCGGGGGCACTGCGGCTTGACTAAACTTAAAATGGGTCGGGGAATCGTGGAGGCAGCGATTATGTTAGCTGAACGTCGGCAGTTTATCCTGCCAGGGCAAAAAGCGTTACACGCAAATATCACCGTTATTCCAACGGGTGAACTGGAAGTGAAGATTCAGGAAGAAGCGCATCCGTTAAAAGCAGATTTTGAAGAGTTGTATTTTTATTCTGCGGGGAATGGGACTGAGCTGGTTTGTAAAGCGCCGCTCGAGTCTGACTCTGTTCGTTGGCAATTGCATCTGGAGAATAAAGATGCCAGAGAGTTGGCGAAATTGATTGAATTAGCAGAAGAAGAGCTTGAAATTCTGATGCGGGATCTTTGAGGAATGATCACTTCCTGAGAGACGAATACGAGCTGGATACTAAGGCCTTGATTTTTATCAAGGCCTTTTTTTCCGTCACAGATTTGTCTGACTTAAATAATTATGCGCCAAGTTTCATGCTATAACTCTTAAGGGTAAACAGGAAAATTATAATTAAAACCAATAATGAATACTTCAGGGTGATGTCATTGGATAAAAAATACTTAATACATAAATAAATCATGAAGGTGTGGCTATGTTTAGGAATTTAAGTCTGGGCGTAAAGATTGGGATGGGTTTTTTCGTTGTTCTTGGGCTGTTATCGATTGTGCTGGCGATTAGTATTATGGCACTGAGAAGTACGGAGCAAGGCATCGAAAATTATCGGGAATTAGCCCGGGACACGAATCTCGCCGGACGCCTGCAAGCCAATATGCTGATGGTCAGAATGAACGTAAAAGATTATTTGATGATCCGTCAGGAGCAAAAGCTGGCTGAATATCGGGATTATCAGGAGAAAATGAATGCTTTTCTCTCGGAAGCAAAAAATAGTATTCAGAGTCCTGAACGCGCAGCAATGATCAGTCAGGTTGAAACTTCGATTAAGGCTTACCAGCAGGCATTTGATCAGGTTGTTTCGCTGACGAGTCAGCGGGATGAGATCCTCTCTCAGCAGGTGGTTCCTGCCGGTGACACGATGCGCCGGCTCTTGTCGACCCTAATGGATTCCGCGTACGAGGATGCGGATACCCAGGCTGCGTATTATGCGGCAAAAGTGCAGGAGAAACTCTTGTTGGGCGAGATGTATGTCGCACTGTTTATAAACTCCGGCAGCTCGGAAGACTATAACAAGGCATACCAGACTCTGGGCAGTGAACTCCGCCAGGAACGGGATCGCCTCACCAGCCTGCTACAAGATGCGGGGCAGCGCCAGCTACTGACCCAGTTTAATCAGAGCCATCAGCAATATCTGGAGAGCCTGTCGTCCGCCCATACGGTCATCGAACACCGTGCTGCGCTGGTCAATCAGCAACTGAATCGGATTGGCCCGGAAGTTGCCGAGTTAGTCGAAGCCGTGAAGTTGTCTGTGATGCGGGAGCAGGATCAGCTTGGCCCGGCTTTAAAGGCGAGAACGGTTGACAGTATCAACCTGAATCTATTCCTGTCCTTTGCCGCGATTGCGGTAGGCGTTCTGGCGGCTTACCTGCTGACCATCACTATCACCCGGCCAATCAAACAAGCTGTGTTAGCGGCAAATCAGCTGGCAGAAGGGGATTTGACGGTCGATATTCCCCATACCGGGGAGGATGAAACCGGCCGGTTGCTGGAAGCCATTCAAAATACCTGTGAACAACTGCGGCATATGATTACGACAATTTCCGGCGCCAGTGTTGAATTGGCCTCGGCAGCCGAGGAGCTGGCTGTCACGACGGATCAGGCCAGTCGCGGTATCGTGGAGCAGGAACGGGAAACTGAGCTTGTCGCAACGGCGATGAACGAGATGGCCGCCACGGTTCATGATGTTGCCGATAATGCGGCGAAAGCTGCCGATGCTGCCAATCAGGCGGACAATGAAGCCAGTACCGGGAATGAAGTAGTGGCGCAGACCATTGCCTCGATTAATGTGTTGTCCGATCGCGTCAGTGATTCTTCTGAAAAGCTGCATGAAGTTGAGCAAGAGGTCTTGAACATTGGCCGCATCCTCGATGTGATCCGGGAAATTGCGGAGCAGACTAACTTGTTGGCTCTGAACGCCGCCATTGAAGCTGCCCGTGCCGGTGAACAGGGCCGTGGGTTTGCCGTGGTTGCCGATGAAGTTCGTAGTCTGGCGCAACGTACACAGACATCAACGTCAGAGATACAAACCCTGATCGAGCAGTTGCAATCTGGAATGAGAACCGCGGTTACGGTGATGGGTCAGGGGAAAGATCAGGCCGATCGAAGTGTGGCGCAGGCCGCTAACGCTAGCGCTGCGCTTGAAGCGATTACCCGCGCGGTAACCTTGATCAATGATATGAACATGCAAATTGCCAGTGCGGCTGAACAACAAAGTTCAGTCGCCGAGAGCATTAATAAAAACGTCGTGAACGTCAAACGGATTGCTGAAGAGAATGCGGTGGCAGCCGGGCAGAGTAAAAATGCCAGCAGCGAGATTGCACAGCTGTCTGAACAGCTCAAAATGCTGGTGGAGCGCTTTCGGGTTTAACAGCGCGCTTGTTCATGTTTCATTCATGGTTGGGTGGTTAGACTGCCAACTAAAATGAAACGATTGATTGAAAAGCTGAGCGCGCGAAAACACTGCGAAGGGGCTGTTATGAAGAAATATGTTGCGAGTGCGATTTCCCTGATGGTCGGCCTGGTTGTCCTTGCGGTCGCCGGTCTGCTGGCCGCGGTTATGATGGTCGCTGGTCTGATTGCATTGCCGTTTGTCCGAATGAAAGTCAAACGCGCCGTGGCTGCGAATGGTAAAACCGGCACATGGGAACCGGGTGATCGTGGAACGGTGATTGAAGGCGAATTTGACGACATTACCCAAAAAGCAACATCATAACGTTTGACGTAGTCCATTCAATATTGAAAAAAGAAAACGCCAGCAATCATTGCTGGCGTTTTGTTTTGGGCTGGCGTTTTGTCTTGGCAGACCGGAAACGACATTGCGCGTTAGATTCTGAATTTACTGACTTCAGAGTTCAGGTGTTGGGCAATGTCGTTCAGCTCTTCAGATAGACGCTGCGCTTCGTTGGCTTCGCCGGACAGCTGATCAGAGACATCATTCACGGCTTGCGTGTTGCGGCTGATTTCATCCGTCACGGCTCGTTGCTCTTCTGCGGCGCTGGAGATCTGGGTCGCCATATCAGAAATTTCCTGAATTGACGCCGTGATCTGCTCCAGTGCCCGGGTCGCATTGTTCGCTTCTTCCACGCTGTTGGTCGCCAGCTCCTGGCTTTGGGCCATAGTTTCGACCGCGCTGTGAGTATTGCGCTGCAGCGTTTCAATCATGCCGCGAATCTCTTCGGTGGAGCTGTGGGTCCGTTGAGACAGCACCCGAACTTCATCGGCAACCACAGCAAAACCACGGCCCTGCTCACCGGCACGAGCGGCTTCAATGGCAGCGTTCAAAGCCAATAGGTTGGTTTGTTCGGCGATACCCTGAATGGTCGAAAGGATTGCGTTGATGCCTTGGGCATTATGCTCCAGCTCTTTAATGATCCCGGACGCATTTTCGACGTGATCTGCAAGATCGGTAATGGATTGCTGATTGCGCAGGATAACGTCTTTCCCTTCGTTACAGCTTTCCTGGGATGCCCCGGCAGCCCCGGCAGTTTGCTCAGCATGGCTGGCAACTTCCTGAGCGGTGGCGGACATCTCATGAATGGCCGTCGCGATTTGCGAGATCTCATTCACCTGCAAGCTCAGGGCTTCGTTGGTTTGCAGCGCCAGGTTATGGCTGGCTTTTGCCTGTTGGGAAAGTTGCTCAGACGAGCCGGAAATGCCGGTGATCGAACGATGCAGCTTCTCAATAAAGGCGTTGACATGTTTGCTCAGACGACCAATCTCATCATCTTTATCGAACTGGATACGACGAGTCAGATCGCCGTTACCATGTGACAAGTCGGCCATCGCCTCGGAGAGCGTATCCAAAGGTTTCAGGGCTTTGGCAATCAGTAAAGCAGCAACCGCCAAAGTCAGCAGCAACTGAACCACAGCGCCAACCAGTGCGTCGGTTAAGGCTTCCTGAACCGGTGCATACGCCAGAGGCTTGTCGATAATCAGTGAGAAATACCAGTCTGTTCCCGGAATCTGCTTAATACTGACCAGGCTCTCAACCCCGGAGACATTCAGTGTCGTCAAGGTATTGCTTGCCGCGGATTTCTGGATAAAGGCCGAGTCAAATGCCGCGCCCATTTCTGTGGTCGGCTTCAGTGTCAGGGACTTGTTCGGGTGAGCGATGATCGTGCCGTCACGGCTAAACAGTCCGGCGTAAACACCTTCCTGTTCGATGGCCAGAATGTCGGAGACCAGCATCTCGATCGAGACATCCCCGGCGATGATCCCGCTGTTCATCTTGGCACTAAACGGCTCTGCAACCGAGACGATGAGCTTGCCGGACGCTGCGTCTTTGTAGGGTTTAGTGACAATCAGCCCGTTCTTTGCCGTGGCTGCCTGATACCAGGGACGTTGTCTCGGGTCATAGCCGGCGGGAAAATTGACGGGTGTACCGGTGATCATTTGTCCTTGCTGGGTACCGGCATACACCAGATCGAACTGACCCGAGTCCATCGCTTGTGCCAGGGCCGGGATCGGCTCCGCACTTTGGTTAAACCCTTTCACGGAGGCCCGGACAATGGCGGTTTTATTATCCAGCCATTGGCTGATGGTACTGATGTTAGATTGGGTGAGAGATTGTGCTAGTTCTTGTGTTGATCGGTTGGTTTCTTCTGTCAGGCGCTCACGGGTGAGCCAGATCTGAATCGTGGCGGTCAACAGAATGATCCCTGCGAAGGTCAGGGCGAGTTTATTTTTGATAGAAAGGTTCAAACTTCCATTCCTCTTGTTTTTACGGGAATTTGCGCGGCAATGCTGGATTGCTCATATCGCGAACTGTTTATTATTATTCATCCATGGACGACTCGCTGGCGGTTCACCCTCCTCAAAATGGTCGCTGAGTAATTATTGTGTCACAGAATTGTTCTCTATGGTGATTTTTTGCAACAAAATATTTGCCTGATAAGTATGGCCTATACTTAGGTATTTGTAATGGAAATAAGTTTTGGTCAAAAGAAAAGCACCTTGGCGTGCTTTTCCTGTTACTCGTGCTATTCCAGTTATTCGTGCTATTTGTGATAGTGCTGGTCAATACAGGCTTGAAAATCAGACAGGTCTTGTTGACGGACCGTGAAGCGGTAACTCAGGTTTGACGCTTTGAGTTCAATATGGCCCTGATCTTGTTTCAACAGGCGGGTAAAAACATCAAATGCTTGTTTATCGCTGGTGCCGCCCAGAACGACCAGCCGACTGACGCTGTACTGATTTTTGTACTTCCGCCAGTTGGCTGTAAAGATCTCAACAGGCTGACCGCTGCGGTAATAACCAATGTTTTCAAATCCACTTCGATGTGAACTGGCTGTTTTTAAAGCGATATATCGCTGCCGGAGAGGGTTCTCCGTGATCAGCGCCAACTGCAGGTTACTTTCAAACTGCTGCTGCTCGTTTTTGGTGAGGTGGTATAAGTCCAGTCGACAGCTTTGCTGACTGAGCTCGGTCGTACTGGTGGGCACGATTTTGGCCAAGGTTTGGCCTGAGAAAAGAATGGCACAAGTGATCAAAAAGAGTTTGTGAAAAAGAGCGATAGGTTGCATCTGACTTCATCCTTGTAAACGACAACGACTCAAGGTTCAGTCAAAGCATAGATACTATCTAAGTTGCTGAGTGTCTCATTTCATAAACAGTCCGTGATCTCGGTTTTTTCAGTATCAGGGGTTGTAGATTTTTGCTTTCACCATCCGGCGGTACTGGCTGGGCGTCATGCCAAACTGCTGCTGGAAGCGGGTCGAAAAATGATAGGCATTTTTATAGCCGACTTGCTCGGCCACATCCTGGGTCGACATCCCGAAGTCACGCAACAATTGCTGTGCCGATTCCATGCGAATTTTTTGCAGGTATTGGTGCGGCGTCTGGCCTACCTGATCACTGAATTTCCGATTGAAACTGCGGAGCGGGATCCCGCATTGTTCGGCGATTTCTCTGGCTGTGATGGGCTCAGCGATATGCCGCTTCATCCAGTCCTGCGCCAGTGCGATGGACTCATCAAACTGAAGCTGGCCGCCAATTTGGTAAAACGGCTGCTGGGTAGACTTGGAGATTTCATGGCCATAGTGGGTTTCGATAATCGCGGCAATTTTTTGTCCGAAATGTTCGGTGATCAGATAGAGGATCATCTCGGTTTGCGAGTTGATACTGCCGGTACAGAACAGACCGTTTGCAGCAGTGATCGAGGCTTGCCGGTTTAAGCGGATTTTCGGGTAACGTTCGGCAAACTTATCGTAGTAGTACCAGTGGGTGGTCGCGACCTGATCATCCAGTAATCCGGTTTCGGCCAGCCAGATCACGCCGGTCCCGGTGGCCACGAGTTGTGCTCCTTGTTGGTATTGGCGCTTGAGCCAGGGGGCAATCGCCGGCGTATGGCGCAGGGAAGCGATCGGGTTTCCCCACATCGGCGGCAGAATAATAATGTCGAAGATTTGCAGGCTGCCAAAGGTGGTATCGGGCTGGAGTTTCAATCCCGCAGAAACGGGTGGCGGCGTCAGGGTCGATGCAATCACCTGAATGTCAAAAGGCTTCTCCCGCTGAAGCTGACGTGGTCGAAGGCTCGCGGCGCTACTGAGCATCTCGGCAGCCAGTGAAATGCCGGTAATCAATGCTTTGTCGTACAGCACAAATCCAACTTTCATGAACTTTTGCCTGCCTGGTTGGCCTGAATTTAAGTAATTTTGGCATATTTTTGAGGTGAATGAACAGTGTAAATCATTACCCTATAGCCATCTTTACGAATTGATGCAGGTACAACATGGCGAAGTTACCTTTGATTGTCGGGCTTGGTGGGATGAATGCCGCGGGTCGCAGTTCCGGATTTCACAGCTACAAACGGATGATCGCCGAAGTGCTCCCGGCGCAAGAGATGGCCGCGACCTGGCAGGATTTGGCGCGTCGGATGGGGCTGTCGGAAAGTGACGATGTCACGCCAGAGCTGATTGAAGCGATCAAAGCCGGAACGCTTATTCGCCGGATTGATTCATTTGACCCGGATCAGGTGCGACAGCAGTATCAAGCCCAACTGACCGGGGGGGATGAGCACATTGAGTTTACGCTGCGCAAATCGAAATTGCCGACCCGAATTCCGGACAACTGGCAACTGGAAGGACAAGGCAGCCGGGTGAAGATCACCGTCCACGGCGAGCTGGGTGCGTTGCTTGAGGATAGGACAAGCTTTCCGGTCACCAGTGGCGGTAACATTCCGGCCGGGTTTGATCCGGGCAAGTTGTACAACTCCCGTCACCACCCACGTGGCCTGAAACTGAGCGTTTATGGGGCTTCGGACGCACTGAACTCCCTCGGGGTAGAGTGGCGTGACGTGCTGAGTCATATCCGCCCGGATGAAGTGGCTGTGTATGCAGGCAGCGCGCTGGCACAAATTGATGATCAGTCGCTCGCTGGCATGCTCGCCGCACCGCTGACCGGGGGGCGGGTTAGTTCGAAAATGATGGCGCTGTCGTTTGCGGAAATGCCTGCGGATTTCATCAATAGTTATGTCATTAACAGTGTGGGCTCGACCGGCACCAATATGGGGGCTTGTGCCACGTTTCTTTATAACCTGCGCCAGGGGATGCGGGATATCCAGCAGGGCCATGCCAAAGTCGTGATCGTTGGTAATGCGGAAGCGCCGGTCGTCGCCGAGGTGATGGAAGGGTTCCGGGTGATGGGCGCATTGGCGGAAGATGAGCAGCTTAAAGCGCTGGATAACAGTGAAACGGTGGATAACCGCCGCGCCTGCCGACCGTTCTCCAGTAACGCCGGGTTTACCATGGCCGAATCGGCGCAGTTTGTGGTGCTGATGGAGGATGCGCTGGCGCTGGAACTTGGGGTCACGATTTACGGGGCTGTGGCGGATGTGTTTATCAATGCCGATGCCAACAAGAAGTCGATTTCTGCCCCGGGAGTCGGGAACTATGTGACCGTTGCCAAGGCAGCGGCGCTGGCTCAGGCGATTCTTGGCCCGGAAGGGGTCAAGCAGACCTTTGTGCAGGCTCACGGCACCGGCACGCCGCAGAACCGGGTGACGGAAAGCCATATTCTGAACGAGGTGGCGAAAACCTTCGCCATCGACCAATGGCCGGTGACGGCGATTAAATCTTACGTCGGCCACTCGATGAGTGTGGCTGCCGGCGATCAGCTGATTGCTTCGCTGGGGGTATGGCAGTACGGCTGGATCCCGGGGATCAAAACCATCGATCATATTGCCGACGATGTACACCAGTCACACCTGAATATTCTGACCGATCATGCGTTCGCCGGAGAACGCGGTGAAGACTATAAAGCGGTGATCATTAATGCCAAGGGCTTTGGTGGCAATAACGCTACGGGTCTGGTGCTGTCACCGGCGCAAACCCTGACCATGCTGGAACACAAATATGGTTCGGCAGCGCTACAGCACTACTGGGATAAAAACCTGAGCGTCCGTCAGCAGGCAACGGCCAATGATCAGGCAGCTTGTGCCGGACAAGAGACGATCCGCTATCACTTCGGGGAACATGTGATGGATGAAAGTGCGGTGACACTGACTCGGGAATCGATCGCGTTGTCTGCATTTGAGCAGGCGATTGCTTTGCCCCAGCACAATCCTTATGCCGATTACAGCGAGTCCGGGCAAGGTTAAAATATCTGCAACGAATCGCGTCTGAATAGGAATCTGCGCTTATTTCCCTATAATGGCTGGATAATCAGGCAGCATGGGCTGTTAAGTGTTCATGCTGAAGCCTGTCAGATACCGGTTAGGTAAAGGGAGAGATTCATTGGCGAATATCATGCTGGTCGCAAACCTCAATTGCGATCGTGTTCTGACGCTGGATAAGCCGCTGTCACCCGGCGGCCGTCATCATTATCAGGACGGCGGTCGCCGACTGGGCGGTGGTGGTGCGAATACCGGCCTGGGATTGATCTGGGCCGGACATCAGGTTGCCCTGGTCAGTCAGGTCGGCAAAGACGACACGGCGGACTGGTTGCTTGCCGAGGCAAGTCTGCAAGGGCTCAATTGTAGTCTGTTACATCGTCACGATGTGGCTACCCCGGAGCTATTGCTGGTGATGACTCCCGATGGTGAGCGAACCATTATCCGTCCCCACCGACCGCCGTTTATTCTCGGCAATCCCCCTGATTTTTCCCGCTGGGATGTGCTCTATTTCAACTCTTCCGCCCAAGGCTGCGAAGCATGGGCACAAGCGGCGATGCCAAAATGTCTGGTTGTGGCGCAACTGGCCAAAGATGAGCGGCTTCGCCCTTGTCATGTCCTGATTACCTCAAAAGATGACTGGCAGGGACGCTCTGATTTATCCCCGTGGCAATATGCCCGCCGGATTGCCGGTGAGAGCTTGCAATATTTCGTGATGACCGACGGTGCTAACGGGGCTGTGGCGTATAGCGAAGGGACAGAAGTCGAGATTCCCGCAGTGCCTGCGGAAGTGGTGGATACCACCGGTGCCGGCGATGCGTTTGCAGCCGGTTTGATCCATGCCCTGATCAGCCAGAGTCAGATTCAGACCGCATTGGAAGAAGGGGCGAAATGGGCGGCTTGCGCGGTGAGCACATCAAGCTCAACGCCAGGAGAAGCACTCAAACAGCAACTCAGTCTTTCTTTGTCTTCGGGGAACTAACCGGCCCCGGCAGGGAATTACTGGGCCGGGGCAGGGAAGGATGGATTGAGCTGAGCTATTTCAGCGTGACTCAGTAGCCGTAGCGGGTGGCTTCGAAATTATTCAGCAGGCGATGCACTAAGTAAGTTGCAAGCAGGGTCACAATAATCGCAAACACAATACAACCGATTCGGTACAGTGCGCTGAACATCAAATCATTGGTCGGTGTCAGGTACTGACCAAACAAAATTCCCAGCGTGGTCAACGCGCCAAATCCAACCCCGGATCCGCTGGCTTCCTTGACATGCAAATAGCTAAACAGCATGGTGCCGATCCACAGCAGCGGGATCACCAGCAGCAGGAGACTGGACCAGTCATATAGGAAGAGCTGGCCGACCAAACCAAACGCCACCCCGAGAATTGTGCCCATGGCTCGTTTTCTCGCCGAGCCCAGTGCTCCGTTCCAGTTCATCGGAAACAGCAGCAAAATCGTGGTTGCCTGAGCCGACATGGAATCGCTCAAATCCAGAACCTGAAACACCAGAAACGAGAGTGTTGCCAGTGTGGCACCCAGTAGCGCTTCATGCCGCATCCGGTGTGATCCCTTCGGCTCGGTCGAGCGTGGCGGTGGCTGACGAGGCTCCGCATCCGGGATCAAAAAAGAGACCAGATAAGCGATGATCACCGACAGCGTGCCGGCCAGCAGGTTTCCGACAATCAATTCATTGAGATCGACATTCGGGTAGCTGGCAAAATGGAGCATGATGCTCAGGCTCAGTACGCCCGTGGCGCCGAACAGGAACAAGCTGCCTTTGGACATACAGGCGAACTTGTATAAGAACAGGCCGAAGACGATCAGGGTCATCAGCCCCGGATGGCTGCCGAACAGCCCCCCAAGGATCCCGACTTCCAGCGCACACACCACCCCGGAAGCAAAGAGCTGCCGGGCGGCGTGCAGCGACATCACCGGTACCATGCCTAGTAACAGCATCGGTAACACGGTAAAGAAAACCCCGTAATTCCAGCCGAATATTTTACTGATGGTGAACCCCAGCGTTGCGCCGCAGGCGATCCGGACGCACTGGCGCAGATCATTTTCGGATAATGGATGATCCCAAAGCCGCATGGTGCCTCCGGTTAGTAAATGTAGTGCAGGGTGCTCAGAAACTTAATCTGGGCAAAAGCCAGCCATGACAGCAAACTGCCGTCCGGAACCAGCTGTACTGTGGCCCGTGCGCCAGCCGGTAGTGGTTTTTCCAATGTGTCTTGCATCGTCAGATGCAGACGCATTCGCTGCGCATCGCGAACCCAGCGGTTGGACTCAGTCGGTGTTGCCAGGTTACCGTCGGCGCTGAACTGACCGCTGCTGACCCCCGCGTCAAGGCTGCTGATTTCAGCCGTATACACAGTGCCCGGTTGGCTGTCGAAGGCAATCAAGGCTCTGCTGTGCTGATCAAAATGACGCAGGCTCTTCTCCCGGAAATCGGCAATGATATCCAACTTGGTATCCACCAGGGCTACCAACGGCTTCCCGGCGGCGGCATAGGTGCCCGGTTCCAATTGCAGGTTGGTGATCACCCCATCGTGGCGGGCTGTCACCTGAGTGTACGAGAGATTCAGCAGGGCTTTTTCAAGCTTGTTCTTGGCGACGCGGATATTGATGTTGGTGTCATCCTCGGCACCACGATTGACTTTCAGCTCTTTCAGGCTGGCTCGTGCAGCAGTCAGATCGGCTTTGGCGGCGGTTGCGGCGCTGATGGCGTCATCACGAAGCTGGCGGGAAGTACCGTTTCGCTGAAAAAGGGTATTCAAACGGTTGGCTTCACGGACTTTCTGCTCAGCAATAATTTCACTGGCGGTCACTTTGGCCTCAGCAGCCGCGATAGATGCATCCAGTTGATCGTTGTTTTTGATGGCTTGGGCCAGCTGTAAGCGGGCTTCGGCAACGGCCAGCTCAAACGGCTGCGCGTCGATTTCAAATAGCACGTCACCTTGTTTTACCGGTTGGTTGGTATGGACATAAACCTTGCTGACCGGGCCATTGACTTGGGGCGCGACCTGGGTGACCGTGCGGGTTGCCATCGCTTGCGGCGTCAGCGGAACGGCCAGGTCAGCCACGAGAAAATAGGCGAAAGTCAGGACAAATAGAATGATGCTGTGTTTGATCCAGCGGGCAAATTTCTGATCAGGTGTCATAAAAAGATTACTTCTCCGTCTGTACGTCGTTGTTATTGTTCGGTGTGGGTGTTGAGCGTGTTTAAGGCGTTTCCGGCAATCAGTTCCAGCGTGCCACTTATCTTGACCAGCTCGTCATCGCTGATCCCGGTCAGTAAACTCTGCCGTATTTGCAGGATCCGGGTTTCCATCTGCTTGAGCAGTGCGCGTCCTTCGTCGGTCAGGCTGACTATTCGGGCGCGTTTATCATGCTGACAGCAGTGGCGGGCGATCAACGACTGCTCTTCGAGTTGTTTTAAGGTGCGCATTAAAGACGCCAGTTCAATCTCAAGCGATTCTGCCAGAACCTTCTGACTGACGCTGTCGCCCAGTCGTTGCAACTTCCAAAGTGCAGTCCAGCGCGGGTGGGTGAGCCCCAGCGGGGCTAACTCCTTGTCCGCGACCATTTTCCAAAGGCGGGCAACCCGCGCCAGCTGCTCAGCGAGCGATAAGTTTTGCAGCAGATTGATGTCCTTGACCATGAGAGACGCCTTAAATACTTAGCAAGCTAAGTAATATACTTTAGTTAGCAGGCTAAGTAAATGGTCGTGATGCGTGTCACAAAATAGTGCTTCGGGTGGGATGGGGAGCAAAGGTTGGATATAGGAAGCTGTTTCAAGTTCCAGTCAGTTTCCGGTATTCACGAGGCAGAGATTGCCTGGGTTGCACAACTTCATCAAAGTTATCTCACTGATCATAAAGGGTTTTGTTTGTGTTATTGCATATGCGGTCTCGTTAAATTGAAATGCCTACTTTGTGCGGAGTATCTGGAACTGATATTTACGGTTTGGTGATCTAACTAGCTGAAAAATAGTCAAATTGTGGCTATAGTGTGTGAAAAGAAGTGGTGCGGTAGCTGCGTGAAAGCGAGCATGCTGCATTTATGTTCATGACTCAGAATTAGCAGAAAAATAAACTTGGTAGGAATATATTTATGTATAAATTGACAGCGCTATTAAATTTAGCTTCAAAGACAGCATATTTATCTGGAAACAATAATTGCGTTGGTACGTTTTCACATAATGAAATGTATAACATCGCAAAGGGTACTGATGGCTTATCTCCCACTTCACCTTATGTTCTTTGGGCTAATTCATTAAATTCGATCGCTGACTTTGAGTTTTGTGTATTCTACAGTGAGTCGGAAACAGAAGTATTAGATAGGGCTACACGATATGCCCAAAAAATGGGGTGCACAAGCATTGATAAGGGCAGGGTTACTTTAGCTGTTGAGCGAGAATAAACATAACAAATAAGGATACGTGTCGCGCAGCCGACACTTCTATCCGGGTGTTGGACAAGCCCGGACAGCCTTATTAAGTCAATTGCTCGATTGGGGGTTGTTGGGCGTTGCGCCCGCGTCTTTCTTCAGGGCGAGCGCAGCCTGGAAGTGATCACGCTGTGTTTCACTTCAATGGGTTACCGCCTGAGTTCGGTTATGCGTTGGCTTTCTCCTCGTTGGGGGTAAGTGCCATTCTCCTCATTCTGTGTGCCTTTTCCGGCTACCACGGCCGGGTGATGACGACACAAGCACATGGTATGCCGACAGCTTGGGCAGTCCCGTGTTGCTTGCTGTGGTTCTGTGTTCATTGGGGCCCGTCCTGAAAAACGCCATATCTGTTGATGCCATGATTTTTGGTGTATGGCCGAGTTTAGCCAGGTCTCGGGCCCAGTAATGAGAGGCACCGCAGGCTTCCATCCCGATAATTGCTGGCGGGATATTGGCAAACGTCGAGAGAACTTTCGATCGTGGTATTGTTTTGTGGATCAAGACCTTGCCTTGGTGATCCTCACCGTGGATACTGAAGCTATGTTTGGCTAAATCAATGCCATAGACGGAATGTGACATGGTGGCCTCCGGTAATTACGTGATTAGATTTACCAAGTGTGGCAAAGCCTGATGAGGGGGAGTCCATGTCATTCGTTATATGCCAATAATACTAAGAGAGAATGTGGATGTTTCTACAGTCAAAAATGATAAAACTCAGACCACTTGACGTTGATGACACTGATGAGTTTTATCTGTGGGCATGTAACCGAGAAGTGACCCAGTTCAGCATCTCATCCTACTCTTACCCGAAGTCAAAAACCGACATATCTAAATGGTTGGCCGGAATAAACAACGATTCAAAGAGTATTTCGCTTGGTATTACTTGTGGTGAAACCGGTAGGTTGATTGGATATGCCGGTATCGCTTCTATAAGTACTCTAAATCGATGTGGTGAGTACTTCATTCTTATTGGTGACAAGGAGTACTGGGGCAAAGGTATAGGTACAGAAGTAACCAAGTTAGTGACCGACTACGGTTTCAAGGACTTGGGTCTTCACCGGATAGAACTAACTGCATATGCCACAAATCCATCAGCAATTAGAGCATATGAGAAAGCGGGTTACGTTCATGAGGGCGTGAAAAGGCAGTCGGGATATCGCAACGGTCAGTTTATTGATAAAGTCCAAATGTCAGTTCTTTCGCATGAGTGGGTTGGCATATAACCAGCAAATTTATAGGGACAGCCAGGCTCGGGCCGCGAGCGTCCCAAACCTGTCTGCCCATGATTTGGGCGTTAAACTTATAGGAGAATAAAGTGATAAAAAGGATTGTGTTATTAAGCATTTTTATGTATGTCGGGCCTGTTTTTTCTAAAGGTATTTGTGATGTTTCAGAAGTGAAATATCAGGAAGCATTTAATGAGTATCGAGAAAATGGAAGTGTAAGTTTTATTAGAACTATGTTAGAAGGAGGTAAATTTTCATCAGATGAAAAAGCTCTAAATCAGAGCGAGCACTTTCAAAGAATTGAATCATCATTTGGAGATGTTGGAACTACATCTGTTATAATTAAGAAGTCATTAGGTGACAGGTCTTGCTTTATTTCATCAATATTGGAGTATGAATTAGGGCCAGTTTTCATGTCTCTTATGTATTATAAAACTTCAAAAGAAATTATTGTTTCCTCATTTTCTTTTCAAACTGAAGCTGAAGTTATTCTATCCTCAAATGTTTTGTTTCAAGATTGATGGGAGTGTTGCTATGATTAAATATATGGTTTTAATAGGTGGGATTTTTTTTAGTGGCTCTGTTTTATCACAAGATTTTTGCAGTGTTGCAGAAAAAGACTTTAATCAAGAATTTAATGTATATAAAAAAGATGGTAATGCTGCTTTCTTGAAGAGTATGGTTGCTGGAGGTCCATTAGAAACGGATACTAGTTCATTAGAGAAAATGAAAATATTGACTATTGTTGAAAAATACCTTGGAAATATAGAATCATTGTCTATTTTTAGCAGAAAACAATTAGGAAATAAGACATGTTACTTATCTGCGGTGTTAGAATATCATGGTGGGCCAATATTGGCATTTATTACTTATTATGATGCTCCTAATAGTCCGACAATTACTTCGATTAATATTGAAACCAATATTCAAAAAATGCTAGCAGAAGGTTTTTTTACACAATAAATTTAATACATATAAGTTTCTCGGTGTCAAGGGATAAATCGAAGCCGTTGACGGCGGAGCAGCCAATATTTCTGAAGAATAAGGCTGTCTACTTCGCCAGGGTGAGAATACGTATGTTCTCTTTTTGAACAGCTGTGAGTTCCCTCGGGCTGGTTGAGTAATCATTAGACACCTCATGCATTTCACACCTGTGTCAGATGGTTAAAAATCAATCTTTTTGTAGATCCCAACGTGCCTTTTATGTGGTGAGTTTACAACTTGTTAACTCGCGCTCTCACCCTGCATAGAACAGATGGTGACATGGTGGCTTCCGGTAATTACGGGATCAGACTTACTAAGTGTGGCAAAGTCTGATGAGGGGGAGTCCATGTCATTTGTTAGCTTTTGTGATTAAGTTTCAAGGAATGAGCAAATAATGTATAAGCGTTTTGTTGTTGACCATGTAAATAGGCAATCCGGCGTTAACCAAGGAATACTCGGCGCTGCGTATCGCCTTAGTCGAGAAGAGAAGCTGAACGGCTCAGCCAAACTCGAGCTAGATAGCCATCTTGAATGGTTAGAGGATGCCTTTGTGACACCAGAGATCTTTGATAAGCCAGAAAATCTTAAGGGTGTATGCTGGTTCAAAAACTCGCAAGTTGAAATTATTGACTGTGTAAGAACTATCGTGCCTCTTGTTGAAGAATGTGGCTTAGCTGTTACTGAGTTAACATCAGCATCTCCTGGCAATATCATTTATGAAGATGAGTTTCAGATCGTGGCAATACCCGAGTAGCAATGAAGTTAAAAAGCTAACTAACAAATCATGGGCAAGCTGGCCTGGGCCGCAAGCGTCCCATTTTTGTTTGCCCATGATTTAGGCGCTATGCGCACCAAAAAAGAAGCTTTTATAGAAGGAATTATAGGTGGACGATTTTTACATCGATCAAAAAGGATTGGCAGCATACTATGAGATTCAATGGCTTGATAAACTTCGCCTAAATGGAGTAACTGAACAGTTAGAGAGTAAATCTAGGCATGTTCCTGAGTCATTTATTTATTCAACGCATACACAAAGCGTTGCTCAGTTTATTATTGAGGCACTCGAAGCTGAAAATATCGCTCCTAATAGCGCATTAGAGGTGGGACCTGCTTTAGGAAGAAATAGTTTCGAATTAGTTACTAACGTTCCCACCATTAGTTCTGTCACGGTTGTTGAACCATCTCATCGCTTACTATCAAATTTCAAACAAATAATTATCGAAGGTGCTAAGTGTCAGTTCCCATATATCAAGAGTTTGAATGAACTGGGTTATTTGGACTTTGATGCATCATCAATAGCAAAAGCCTGTGATCATGTAGCATTCACTTTGATAGAAGCTCCTTTTGAGCATGGGCTGGTCACCAAAGAATTTGACTTAGTCACCTGCCTCAATGTGCTGGATCAATGTGAATCCCCCAGAGCTATAGTGGATGCATTGATGGATGCAACAGCTTTGAATGGCGTGCTGGTTTTATCATGCACTTATCAATGGAGCAAAAAGCATCTGAAAAATGAAAGCGAAGCAGTCGATGACATTAACGACTACTTTGGTGTGAATTGGGAAAAATTATCTGAAGACGAAATTGAGTACAAAATCAGATTTAATGAACGGTATTCGTTACTCTTCCTTTCTCATGTGGTCGCTTACAAAAAAGTTGGTCACTAACGTTTGGTGCGTGCGGTGGCAGCCTGATCAGAGGCCATGTCATTCGTTATTCGGTAGGAGAGAAATCATGGTCCCAGCAGCAGTTCTTGTTCATGTTCCCGACGTGACGAGAGGGCTTGAGTGGTATAACACAGCTTTTCCTGAAGCAGTTCCAATCTATCATCCCGACTTCGATTTCACCGTTCTCGATTTAAATGGCTTTTCCTTAGAAATCGTCCAAGCAGATGAAAAGGTAGGTGTAGGTAAAAATGGTACTGTCATCTATTGGTCTGTTAATAACCTATCAGCCGCCTTAGCTCGCTTTGAAGCACTTGGTGCGTATCTTTATCGTGGTCCAATAGAAATCGAAAATGGGATTTTTATGTGCCAAGTTGAAGATCCATTTGGAAACTTAATTGGTCTACGTGGGGCAATCACGTAATACATATGAGCCCTCTAGGTATCAAGAGGTAAAGCGAACGCGTTAGCTGTGGAGAAACCAATATTTCTGAACGCCATCGTGCTGTATTTTTTAACACTTATCAACTGCTCCCTGAAAACGAGATCAAGTTATTCTATCAAATTCGAAATGATAAGGACGTTACGTGGAAATCAGATTCGGAAAACGATCAGATATTGGGCAGGTCACCGATATCTTCAATTACTACATTGAACATACCAATGCGCGCTTCGAAGAGATGCCGCTATCTTATGAAGACCGTCAAGCGTGGTTTTCTCAGTTTGCCGGCGATTCCAAATATCAAATCTTTGTGGCGGTCGAAAACGGGATACTTTTAGGCTTTGCATGTTCTCAGCCCTATAGAGCAACGCCTGCATTTGAGGATACGGTTGAAGCCACAATTTATCTGGCGCCCGAAGCTAGGGGCAAAGGACTCGGGTCAATTCTGTATTCAATGTTGTTCGAAGCGTTGGGTAACCAAGGCGTTCACCGGGTTTTGTCTGGTGTCGCACTGCCTAATGATGCCTCATTAGCACTTCACAGATGTTTTGATTTCAGGGAAGTGGGGGTGTTTCAAGAGTACGCGAAGAAAAATGGCCAGTACATCAGTTCGATGTGGCTGGAAAAGGCGTTGGACATTGAATTCTCATCGACGTGAATTTCCAACAATGATGAAGCTATGATTTTCACGGTGATTTTGTACTTGATCTTCGTGGGTGTCGCTTCGTTCATTGATGTTAACTATCTGGGAAGCGGTGGGCTACCCGTCACGATGTATCTGAAACATTGTTTTTTGGTTGCAGTCATCTTTCTTGTGACATCTAGATACAACCGAAGAAAAGTTTACCGCCCGGAAAACGGAGAGAATAGTAGCGTCTGTAACACCTGTGAGGTTTGGATTCACAAGTCGGGTGCTGGATTGCTGCGCAGGACGAGGTGAGGAAGATATTGCAGGCAAAGAAAATGCCGCAAGTATCAGGCTTGCGGCATTCTTGAATTACTTCTTCAGTTTAGTGATTTTCGCCCGGCTTTTATTCAGCACGGCCCGGCGAAGGCGCGCCCGGCGCTCGGCGTCAGACTGCTCGCTCGGGTTGTTGGTCCGGCCGCGGCGGTCACGGAAAGCTGGCTTGGAGTGCATTTTCTCCAGCAGGGCGTCACGGCTTTTCGGCTCATAGCCGGCCAGCTGGATCCGGCGAATCTGCTGTTTGATCAGGTTTTCAATCTGAACCAACGTCAGCTCTTCCTCGCGGCTCACGAAGGAGATTGCATGACCTTGCTGACCCGCACGGCCTGTGCGGCCGATGCGGTGAACATAGTCTTCTGCCAGGAACGGCATGTCGAAGTTCACGACGTGCGGCAGCCCCTGAATATCCAGACCGCGGGCAGCAACTTCGGTTGCAACCATCACACGAGCTTTCCCTTCTTTGAACTCATCCAGCGCGCGGCGACGGGCGCTCTGTGCTTTATCGCCGTGACACAGCACCGCTTTGATACCGTCTAGTTTCAGCTCTTGGACCAGCTCGTTGGCGGTTTCTTTGTAGTTCACAAACACCAGCACTTGTTGCCAGTTTTTCTTGCCGATCAGCTCTGACAGCAGTTCGCGCTTGCGCTCCTGGTCGACCGGGTAGACAACATGCGCCACGGTTTCGGCAGTAGCGTTTTCCGGGCTGACCGAGATACGTTTTGGTTTGCGCAGAATTTCATTGGCCAGTTTGTTCATCTGGCTGGAGAACGTGGCCGAGAACAGCATGGTTTGCGGCTGGCTGCGGATGTCGCTCATGATCATCCGGATATCGGCGATAAAGCCCATATCCAGCATACGGTCAGCTTCATCAAAGACCAGGAATTCGAGGTTGGCCAGGCTGACATTGTTCAGATCCATATGTTCCAGCAGGCGACCAGGGGTCGCGACCAGGATATCCACACCCTGCTCCAGCTTTTTCTCTTGCGACGCCATTTTGGTGCCGCCGTAAATCGCGGCGACTTTGAGGTCGGTGTACTTGCTGTAGTCTTCAATGTTCTTGGCGATTTGGGCAACCAGCTCTCGGGTCGGCGCCAGGATCAGCGCGCGGGCATTGAAACGGCTGCTTTGTTTCGGGTTGTCGAGGATCTGCTGGATAATCGGCAGCGAGAACGCTGCGGTTTTACCAGTGCCGGTTTGCGCGTTGGCAAGAATATCGTGTCCGCGACGAGCGTGTGGGATCGCTTGCTGTTGGATAGGGGTTAATTTCTCGTAGCCGCACTCATCGAGCGCGCGCACTATATCCTGAGAAAAGTTTTGTGATGCAAATGACATTCTTTGTTCCTAAAGCAGACGGCTGAGCCTGACAAAATTATGGTGGGTGATTATAGAGGAATAATTGCAGGCTGTGGGGAGAATTTCATGTGATTGGCTGATATTTACCCGTATTAACTGCTTTTGGTGGCTTATTGCTGCGGATTGCGGTAAACCAACGGGCTTGGTGGATTACCCGGATGGTTGTGACTGCAACCGGCTGAAAATTTAGTAATTGTAAATGAGATCACTTCTCAACTGCATAGATTTCGGTACCATTCGGGGGCGTTAAGTCAAAGGATAAGCATGATGGATGTAAGTCGTCGCGATTTTTTAAAGTTATCAACTGCTATTGCTGGTGCCATGGTTTTGCCGGCCTGTACGTTAAATTCGGCCCGCGAGACAAAAGACGGGTATTTTTATGATATTACCGCGGAGCCGGCGACGGCGGAGCTGGTGCCCGGATATCAGACTGATGTGCTGGGGTTCAGCGGACAAATCCCGGCCCCGACGATCCGTTGTCGTCAGGGGGAAAAGGTCACCATTCGTTTTACCAATAAACTGGATGAGCCGACGACGATTCACTGGCACGGGTTGCGGATCCCGATTGAAATGGACGGCGTCCCGTTCCTCAGTCAGCCGCCTATCATGCCCGGAGAAACCTTTGTTTATGAATTCACGCCGCCGGATGCCGGCACCTTCTGGTATCACCCGCATATGAATAGTGTGGTTCAGCTGGGGATGGGCTTGGTCGGCGCGATTGTGGTCGAAGAAGCCCGACCGGTTCAGTTTGATGCCGAGCAGGTGATGCTGCTCAAGCACTGGCATCTGGATGCGCAGGGGCGCTGGAAAAAGCTGATGGTGCCAAGACTGAGTGCCCGAATGGGGACGCCGGGGGAGTGGGGAACCGTGAATGGCAAACATGAGCCGACTTATGAGCTGCCACAACATGCCATGACGCGTCTTCGACTGGCAAATGTGGACAACACCATCACTTATCCGATTGCGGTTGAAGGGGCACAAGCCTGGATTATTGCGATTGACGGCAACCCGATTCGTGAGCCGATGAAGCTGGCGCAGCACAAAATTGCGCCGGGAATGCGCCTAGACCTGGCGGTTGAAGCCCCGGCGGCTGGACAGCAGTTCCAGGTGGTTCAGATGAAAGGGCGGTTTGGGTTCCCGCTGGCAAGTTTCCGATCGGTGTCATCGACACTCCAGCCGGGGAAACCGGTTCCGGCGTTGCCGCTGAACCCAATCCCGGCGCCGGATCTGGCCAATGCCGAAGAACTGCACTTCGTGTTTGAATGGGAAGGCGCGGTTACCCCGGCGAGCAATGACGGTAAATCGGTGCCGAAATTCTGGCTGATGAACAAGCGCGCCTGGGAAGGAATGAGCAAAGAGAATATCCCGGCACCGCTGGCCAGCCTGAAACGAGGGAAAACTTATATTTTTGATCTGAAGAACGTGACGCAGTATCACCATCCGATCCACCTGCACGGCCACACGTTTACCGTGCTGGAAATGGATGGCAAGCCGGTGACACCGTTCCATACAGACACGGTGTTACTGGGGAAAAATGGTCATGCCAAAGCGGCGTTTGTGGCCGATAACCCGGGTCGCTGGATGTATCACTGTCATGTGATTGAGCACATGAAAACCGGCCTGATGGGCTATATTGAAGTCGTTTAGTCGGCGTCGATGCCGGATACGAAAGCAGATCGGTGAAAAGCGCGGCATTTGCAGGCTTTATGCTGATTCTGGTGATGTTCCTTTCGAACGGACCGTGAAAAGCGGTGGTATCCGGTATATACTGTCGGCCGGTCAGCCCAGCGGAGCGCGCTCGGGCTGAAAATGCGAATGAGAAGGTAGCCGCATGAATTTAAAGCAAGAGCTTCAGCAAATGAACAACCGTTTAGACAAGTTACGTCGTAAGCGTGCTGGAGCGAAAGAGCGGGGCGACGAGGCGATCGCCGCGCAAGCAAGTAACGAAATCGAAACGCTGACCAAGAAACTCACCAAGGTGAAAAATCAGCAACGACGCCAGCTGTCGAAGCAGGAGTCCGATGTGAAGTCACTGCCGTTTAAACGTGCTCTGACAAAAGCCGAACAGGCCGATATGGGGAAACTGAAAAAATCGGTGAAAGGTCTGGTGGTGGTTCACCCGATGACTGCGCTGGGTCGCGAGATGGGTCTGTCGGAAGTGACAGGTTTTGCACCGAAAGCGTTTTAATGCTCTGTTAAGATCATCAGGCAGCGTCAGAAGTTAGGCTTCCGGCGCTGCTTTTTATTTTGGATACTGAGCAACGGGTCGCCGAAGTGTCGTTGGTCGCGGTGGCTCATTCGCTTAGTATTGTGTCCAAACACTGTAGTGAACAAGGAATCATTGAATGAAGCTGGCAGTTCTGGATCAAGCGTTGTTTGATCACCTGTACCAAGATATCCGTGAATTTCGGACAACTTTTGATCTGGATATCGAAACCCCGTCCAGTCTGGATGAGCAGGCTGATACGCTGCACACCTCTCTGGCCGTTGAAGAGATGACTGAGCTGGCAGAAGCAGATTCTTTAGTTGAGCAGGCGGATGCGATTGTCGACTCAGTCTACGTGCTGATGGGACGCCTGGTGCACCTTGGGGACAAGCGCGTTGAAGACAACATCGGGATCAGTTACCTGATTGATCTGCTGTTGCAAATTGCGCAGCGTCTGAACTTTGACTTCGTGGCTTGCTGGGATGAAGTGCACTCAAGCAACATGAGCAAAGTGTGCCGGAACGAGCAAGAATATGCTGATACGGAAGCGCACTATGCCAAGCAAGGTGTTGCGCTGATGGCTGCGAAAAAAGGCGAGTACATTATCGCCAAGTGTGCAAAAGATGTTGACCTGGACGGAAAAGTGATTCGTCAGGGCAAAGTGCTGAAGTCGGTCTATTATCGCCCGGCCAATCTGGTACAGCTGGTCACCCAGTAACCCAGTAACCCAGTAACCCTGTTCTGGGGCCGGTTCAAACTCAGCTGCGGTATCTCTCAAGCGCAGCTGAGTTTCGTTTCTTTGCTTTAGCTTGCTCACAAAAGTCCGTACACTACGAACCTGATTTTTCTTAACCATCAGGTTTCATGGGTTCTACAATTTCTAATCATTCCGTCAAAACTTTCCCGGGCTTGGGCCGTCAGTTGTTCAACATGACGTGGCCGATGCTGTTCGGGGTGCTTTCCTTAATGAGTTTCCAACTGGTCGACAGTGCCTTTATCGGGCAGCTTGGCGTATTACCGCTGGCGGCTCAGGGGTTCACGCTGCCGATGCAAATGGTCATCATCGGGCTTCAGGTCGGTTTGGGGATTGCGACCACTTCTTTAATCGCCAGAGTGCTGGGTGCGCAGGACACCACCCGGGCCAAGCAGTTGGGCGGGTTGGTGGTGCTGGTTGGGGCGCTCAGTGTGTTCCTGATTTGCGTGCTGATCTGGCTCCTGCGTGGTCCGATCCTGTCGCTGCTGAGTGCGCCGGCGGATGTGTTTCCGGTGGTTGACCAGTACTGGCCAGTTTGGCTGATGAGTGCCTGGACCGGGGCCATGCTTTATTTCGCTTACAGCTTATGCCGGGCGAACGGCAATACCATGCTGCCGGGCATTATGATGATGGTGACCAGTGTACTGAACATGGTGCTTGATCCGTTGTTCATCTTCCACTGGGAGATGGGTCTGGTCGGCGCGGCCTGGGCAACGATTGCCGCTTTTGGCGTTGGTTTACTGGTGGTGTTCCCGTTGGTGCTGAAACGGCACTGGATGAGCTTTCAGTGGCAGGGACTGGCCGTCGGTGACTCGGTGCAAGAGCTGGTCCATATTATGGCGCCGGCGATGATGAGCCAACTGCTGCCGCCATTGTCGTCGATGCTGGCGACCAAACTGGTGGCCGGATTCGGGGCGGCGACGGTTGCGGCCTGGGCATTGGGCTCGCGCCTGGAGTTTTTCTCGATTGTGGTGGTGCTGGCCCTGACCATGTCGATGCCGCCGATGGTGGGCCGCATGCTGGGCGCGAAAGAAATCGATAAGATCAAAGCTTTGGTCGGTATTGCCGTCAAATTTGTCCTGATCTGGCAATTGGTGATTGCCACTATTTTGTTGGTCACGTCACCGGTTCTGACGGCGCTTCTGACCAGTGAAGCATCGGTCAGTGACATTCTGTCGATCCATCTGACCTGGGTGCCGATCAGCCTGGGGCCGCTTGGGGTCTGCATGCTGATGGTATCGATTTGTAATGCTTTGGTGTTGCCGATGCGTGCCTTGCTTATTTCTGGTTTGCGGCTGTTTGTGTGCTTTTTGCCACTGCTCTGGCTCGGCGCGCAGTTAGCCGGGATCCAGGGCTTGTTTTTGGGTGCGATGCTGGGAAATATTGCCGCCGGACTGACGGCCTGGGTGCTGTATCATCAGGGGATCCGCAAGGCGAGTGCGAAATATTGTGCTGAAGAGCCGGTTTAACCGGTGCGGTTGTCCCATCGATTTTGCGCCCGGTTCTGCCGGGCGCTATGCTATCGGTGGGACTTGTTGAGAGAAATATCAGAATTGAGCGATACCAGAGTCAACAGCGGCGACGTTCCTTGCTATCATTCAGGCTGAAAAAACGTTCAGAAATAGGATCTTGAGTTCATGGGCACATTTACCATCGACAATAAAACCATGCATTTTGTGGACAAAGGGGAAGGGCCGGTATTGGTCTTCGGCCACAGTTACTTGTGGGACAGCGCCATGTGGGCACCGCAAGTCGAAGCGCTGAGCCAGCACTACCGCTGTATCGTGCCGGACTTCTGGGCGCACGGATTGTCCGATGCAGCACCGACTAAAACTCGTAGCCTGCGAGACTATGCCGATGACATTCTGGCGCTGATGGATCACCTGAATATTGAAAAATTTTCAGTCATTGGACTTTCCGTCGGCGGGATGTGGGGCGCAGAACTGGTGCTCAAAGCCCCGGCGCGTGTTCAGTCGCTGGTGCTGATGGATACGTTTATCGGCTATGAACCGGAAGTCGCCCGGGATAAATATTTCGGCATGCTCGATACCATCAACGAACTGCAATTTGTGCCTGAGCCGCTGCTGGATGTGATCCCGCCGATGTTTTTCTCGCGCAATGTCCGGGAAACCAATCCAGAACTGTTCGCGCAGTTTCGTCAGCAACTGGCTGAACTGAAAGGGCAGAAAGCGGTGGATATGGCGGCGATTGGCCGGATGGTCTTTGGTCGTCGTGACACCTTTGATGACGTCGAACAACTGACCTTACCGACCTTGGTAATGGTTGGCGCAGAAGACGGTCCGCGTCCGCCACTTGAATCCCAATTGATGCATGATGCGATCGACGGCAGCCAGTACACGATCATCCCGGCTGCGGGTCATATCAGTAACCTGGAGCAGCCGGATTTGGTAACGGCCCGGTTAACTGAATTCCTGGCCGAAGTGCTCGGCTGAGCCTGAACCTTTGCTGTGGCCGGTTAGGCCAAGCCAGTCGTGAAAGCAGGCACCTCAGCGGATCACAGCCTGAGGTGCCTGATATTGCTGAATAAAAGCAATCGAATGCTGGTTAAACTCATCCGGTCGTTCGACATTGCAGACATGGCCGCAATTTTCTAACTCGGTCAGGTGACTGTGCTTGTGCTGCTTCACCATTTCCTTGACCGGCTTAATGAACATATAGTCATTGCCGCCCATGAGATACAGGGTTGGGATGGCCAGCTCTTTTTCCTTGAAGTATTTCATCAACGGATTCACATCCGCCGCCAGTTTGAACCAGCGTTTGAACTCTTTTTGACACAGCTTGCGGGCTTCCCTCACAAACAACAGGCGCGACTCTTTTTGCGTGCGTTGCGGCATCACCACATAGGCAAACAACTGATACAGCCACATGTACGGAATGATGTGTTTGCACAGGTTCCCGCCTTTCACCAGCAGCTGCGAGCGGGTATTCAGCCGGGTGACCGCGCCGCCCAGCACCATGCTTTTAACCCGATCCGGCGCCAGCTCGGCCAGGGTGCGGATGATGATGGTACCCAAAGAGATCCCGACAAAATGTGCCGATTGGATTTTGTGATGGTTAAGCACCTGAACAATATCCTGAGTCACCGTTTTAAAGGTATACGGATTTTTCATCATGTCCTGAAACATGGTGTTGGACTTGCCGTGTCCGCGGAGATCCAGCAGCAATAAATTGAAATGTTGTTTGTAGGCTTTGATCTGTTTGAACCAGATGGAAGAGCTGCCGCCGGCACCATGAACAAAGACAACCCAGTCCTGGCTGGATGGGTGGTGGTATGTTTTGTGGAACAACAGGGTATCTGACATTGGGGTCCTTAACTTTTCACGGCGATGCAACATTGAACGCAGCCGGAAAAGTTTAGCACAATCAACGAAGCAGTTTTATGTGTGATCGAGTGTATATGCGAAATGGCACCAGCCCCCGTGTCAGAAAGACGGGGGCTGTGCGTTGGTTGGGGATGTTATAAAACCTGAATGTGATCGACTTCGATTTCCGGCGTCCGGCCGCCTTCATATTCCCCGAACAGGCGTAACCGGGTTGAGGCATTAATAGCTTGCGGTAGCTGAACATGGTCATCGACTTCGACCTGAATCTCGCCGGTGGCGTCGCTGAAGATATAGGTATCGGCATTGATTTGCTTGATCAACCGGCCTTCAACGACCGCATCTCGCTCGGCTAACATGCCGGTATCTTTCAGTAACTCCGAAACCGTCACGATTTCCACCGGGCCGGCGTAAGTGAGTGTTGGTCGATGATCCTGGTCGGCCAGCACCAGAGCTGGGGTCATGATAGTGGCGGCAGTCAGGGCAATAATGGTCTTTTTCATGATGTTCTCCTTGGGTTGATGAGACCATTAAATAACAGGGGAACTGAATGAAACGTGAGGCATCAATTCATCCGGGGTTCATCCGGGCCACCAGCAGGCTTATCACCCGGCGCTAGTCAATGGATTGAATATTTGATTGACAGCCGAAGGGATAGCGATTACGTTGAAACCATGAAGACATTATTTAACCAACAGCGAATTATTATCATCATTCCATAGGAGTGGTGGGTTGCTGTTGTCAGAATTTCAAAACCCGCCCAGGAGGCGGGTTTTTTCATCACTGCATCTTGGGCCCAACTGAATGAGGCAGTGATGAGTACATCCCAAAACAATCCAGTCAGCGCAGATGATGCAAGTGCCAAGTCGGCCGCTCAGGCGGTTCAGGCGGATCAGACCGACAGTCAGTCTTTTTCTTTTGTCGATGCAGAGCACGCCGTGCTTGATTTCTGGCAAAAAAATCAGGTGTTTCACCAGTCACTCCGGCAAACGCAGGACAAGCCCGACTATGTGTTTTACGACGGTCCCCCGTTCGCGACCGGCTTACCGCACCATGGGCACTTGGTTGCGTCCACCATCAAAGATGTGATCCCGCGTTATTTCACCATGAAAGGTTTCCATGTGCAGCGCCGCTTTGGCTGGGACTGCCACGGTCTGCCGATCGAGCACGAAATTGATAAATCTTTAGGGATGTCGGCCAAGGAAGCCGTTGAGAGCCTGGGGATTGCCCGCTACAACGATGAGTGTCGCGGCATTGTGCAGCGTTACACTCGCGAGTGGGAGAAAACAATCACCCGGCTAGGGCGCTGGGTCGATTTCGACAATGATTACCGCACCATGGAACCCTGGTATATGGAGTCGGTGTGGTGGGTCTTCCAGCAGCTGTGGGACAAGGGACTGGTCTATCAGGGGGAAAAAGTGGTGCCGTTTTCCACTGAGCTTTCTACCGTGCTGTCGAACTTCGAGGCCAGCTCCAACTACAAAGATGTGCAGGATCCGGCGGCCACCGTGCTGTTCAAACTCGCCGATGAAGACGTGTATCTGGCGGCCTGGACCACCACTCCCTGGACGCTGCCATCCAATATGGCGCTCTGTGTCGGTGGCGACATGACTTATGTCAAAGTTCACGATCGTGAAGCCGGGGTTACCTTCTGGGTGGCTGAGTCACGCCAGGAGGCGGTGTGCCACCATCGCGATGTCGAAGTGACCGAACGTTGTGTGGGCAGCCAGCTGGCCGGGAAGCGCTATCAGCCACTGTTTGACTATTTCGCCGACATGGCGCAAGAAGGTGCGTTTCAGGTCCTGGCCGATGACTTTGTCTCGACCGACAGCGGAACCGGGATCGTGCATATGGCACCGGCATTCGGGGAAGACGATCAACGGGTGGCGAAGGCCCATGGTGTGACCGTGTCACCTTGTCCGCTGGATGAACGGGGGCGGTTTACCGGGGAAGTGCCGGATTATCAGGGGCTGTATGTGAAGGATGCCGATAAGTTGATCCTTCAGGCGCTGAAGTCACGCCAGCAACTCTATCGTCAGGAAACGCTGGTTCACAGCTATCCGTTTTGCCCACGCTCAGATACGCCGATCATCTACCGGACGGTACCGTCCTGGTATATCCGGGTCGAACAAATGCGTGATGCGCTGGTGGCAAATAATAACCAAATTAATTGGGTGCCGGATCATTTGCAGCAAGGCCGGATGGGGAAATGGCTTGAAGGCGCGAAAGACTGGGCCGTGTCGCGCAATCGTTACTGGGGTACACCGATCCCGGTCTGGATCAATGATGAAACCGGGCAGCAGCGCTGTATTGGTTCGCGTGAAGAATTGCAACGTTATACCGGTGTATTGGTTGAAGATCTTCACCGTGACCATGTCGATGAACTGACGTTCACGGTTCCCGGTGAGCCTGGCGTTTATCGCCGGATTGATGAGGTGCTGGACTGCTGGTTTGAATCCGGTGCGATGCCGTACGCGCAGGTGCATTACCCGTTTGAGAACAAAGAACAGTTTGAATCGAATTTCCCGGCTGCTTTCATTGCCGAGGGGGTCGATCAAACCCGGGGCTGGTTTTATACGCTTCAGGTCCTGAGTCAGTGTCTGTTCGGCCAACCGGCGTTTAAAAACGTCATCGTCAATGGCATCGTGATGGCCGAAGACGGCAAGAAAATGTCGAAGCGGCTGAAAAACTACACCGCGCCGGACATTCTGATGGAGACTTACGGCGCCGATGCGCTGCGTCTGTATCTGATCAACTCTGGTCTGGTCAAAGCCGAAGAGCAGCGTTTTACCGATGCCGGGGTGCAGGAGATGGTGCGCCGGGTCTTGCTGCCGTGGCTCAATGGCTACAAATTCTTCGCCACTTATGCCGAGCTGGACGGCTGGCAATGGTGCGAGTCTGCGCAGGACAGCGAGAACATTTTGGATCAATGGATCCTGTCCCGCTTGCAGACGCTGACCCAGACGGTGAATGACGAGATGCAGCAATACCACTTGTACAATGTGGTCCCAGCACTGTTTGATTTTATCGAGCAGCTGACCAACTGGTATATCCGCCTGAATCGTTCACGCTTCTGGGAGGCCGGGATGAGCCGCGATAAGGTGCAGGCTTACAGCACCTTGTTCCGCTGTTTGGACACGTTTGGTAAGCTAATGGCTCCTTTTGCGCCGTTCCTGTCCGAGCATTTGTATCAGGGTCTCAATGCGTTTCGCAGTGAGGCGGATGCGCCGCTGTCGGTCCATTTGTGCGACTATCCACAAGCAGAATCGGCTTTGACCAAACCCGCATTGGAGGCGTCGGTGACTCGCCTGCAACATCTGGTAGCGATGGGTCGACAAAAGCGGAATGATCTGAAAATCAAAGTAAAAACGCCACTGAGCCGGGTCACGGTGCTGCACAAGAAAGCAGACGTGTTGGCCGATGTTCAGCAGCTCTCGTGTTATATCCAGAGTGAGCTGAACGTGAAGCAGGTCGATTTTAGTGAAGAAGAAGCGGCTTACATTGATTTCTATGCCAAACCGAACTTTCCGGTGCTCGGCAAACGGCTGGGCAAAGCGATGAAGCAATATACCCGCTTGATTGAAGCGCTGACCGACGCGCAGTTGGAGCAGTTGCAGGAGCAGGGAAGCATTGAATTGGCGGGCCAAACGTTTACCGATCAGGAGATCGTCTTGTATCGTCAGGCCAAGCCGGGGACCCATGCCGTCTCCAATCGCTTTATCTCGCTGGATGTCGATCCCGAGCTGACGGAAGCATTGATCGCTGAAGGGGCAGTGCGTGAAGTCGTCAGCCGGATCCAGAAACTACGGAAACAGTCGCAGTTTAACGTGGACGATCGGATCCGGGTTTCTCTGCATGCGCCAGCACAACTCGCGGGATGGGTGAAGCGTCATCAGGATTATCTGACGGCAGAAACCCTGACTCAGGAGCTGATTTTCAGTGAGTCGCCGGATGCACAATCAGTGTCGTTCAAAACTGAACACGGCCAGGTTGCGATTTCGGCTCAGGTGTTGGGTGACAGGGCTGAGTAACTGAGGTTCTAACAGGGGGTGACAGGTTGGTTTGAGGTTAACGTGCGCCATCGTTTCGCTGCCCCCTTGCACATGAAAACCGGAAGCCAAGGCTTCCGGTTTTTTATGCGCAGGCGTTGATTGGCTGATTAGACAAGCTCGGCCAGCATCGCATCAGAATATTCAACCAGTGGTTGGCCAGTTTTAACTCGCTGCACGTAGTCCGGGTTGGCGATAAACGGGCGCCCGATGGCCAGCAAATCAAAGCGATCTTCGGCGATGGCTTCACTGCCGGTTTCCGCAGTATAGCTACCGACACCCACCAGCGTTTTGCTGTAACGGGCACGGGTATAGGCCGATGCGGTGCCGTCCAGATAATCAAAGACCATGCTGTCGTCGAAAATTCCGATGTGCAGGAAGGCCAGGTTGCGCTGCTCCAGTTGCGCCAGGAAATAATCAAACACCTGGCGATCGCGGGCATCGGTTTCTATGTTGAAGTAGGCTCCCGGAGAGACCCGCAGTGCGGTGCGATCTTCACCGATACGCTCAGCAATGGCGTCAACCACAGCCAGTGGGAAGCGTGCCATATTTTCCGGTGTGCCGCCAAATTCGTCATCACGCTGGTTGCTGCTGTAATGCAGGAACTGATCAATCAGGTAGCCGTTCGCGCCGTGGATCTCAACGCCGTCAAATCCGGCATCGATCGCATTGGCAGCCGCCTGGCTGTAGTCCGCGATCAGTTGTTCAATCTCTTCATGGCTGGCAGGTTTCGGCTCGATATAGCTGAGCTCCCTCATCCGCGGTACGGTGCCTTCAACCTTCACGGCAGATGGGGCCAGAACAAACTCTCCGCCGAAGAAGTGTGGATGGGCGACCCGGCCGGTATGCCAGAGCTGGGCAAAAATCTTACCGCCTTTGGCGTGTACGGCGTCCGTCACTTTGCGCCAGCCTGCCAATTGCTCGGGGGTATAAAGCCCCGGGGTGTTCGGATAACCCTGACCGTCCGGGCGAATGATGGTCGCTTCAGAAATGATCAGCCCGGATTCAGCGCGTCGCGCGTAGTATTCGACCATTGCGTCTGTCGGGACCAGATTGTCATCGGCTATACAGCGGGTGAGCGGTGCCATCAGAATCCGGTTGTGTAGCGTCAGTGTGTCGTTGAGCGCATAAGGCTGAAATAAATTGTCGGTCATGGTGCTTGTTCCTTATATCTTGAATGCCCATTCAAGATAGCTTTACTTGAATCATTGTTCAAGAAATATTTTTGAACAGGCATTCAAAATGCCATACAATCTGTACGGAATCATTGTTTAGTACCAGAGATAGCTTATGCGCAGTGCAGAATTTGACCGAGAGTATGTTCTTCGGGCGGCGATGGATGCTTTTATAGCCAAGGGTTACAGCAAAACCAGTATGAAGGATTTGAAGGCCGCAACTGGGCTGCATCCCGGATCGATCTATTGCGCTTTTGACAATAAGCGAGGTTTGCTGCTGGCTGCTCTGGAGCATTACCGTGAAGAGCGTCGGGTAGAATTCACCGCTTTTTTTGAGGCATCGCCATCCGTGATGGCAGCTCTGGCGTGCTATCTGGATCATATCGTCGAGGAGTGCGAGCGGGAAGAAATCAAAGATTGTCTGTTGCAAAAGGCATTGAGTGAACTCTCCCACCAAGATGATGAAGTGGAAGCCGTGATTAGCGAAATGTTGAATCAATGGCAGCAGGGAATCACAGAAAAATTGCGCCTGGCCCAGCAGCAGCAGGAGATACCTGCCGACAAAGACTGTGAAGCATTGGCCCAGTTTCTGGTGATGGGGATCTACGGCATCCGGACCTTCTCTCATACCCATCCGCCTAAAGGGGCATTGCACCGACTGGCTACCCAGCTACTGAATGCGATTCGTAACTGCGATCTCTAAACCCTCTGAAATTATCATCCGCAGATGGAATACCTGCGGATGGAACCTGTGAATGAATCACCCCGCGAACTGACCTCATCATCCTGGCCTGACTTTCCCAAACCGCTGTTTTCACCGCTTGCAGACATGCCGCGCCTTTATTCATTTCCTGATGTTTTGCCTGTTTCGTCACCGATCCCCGGGTTGGCATGGCCTGTTGACCATTGAGGGTGTGTCTGCGCTCCCTTACAATGCAGGATGATACATCTTGAATTGATGAATAACGGTGAGACGTGGAATCTGATTTGAAAGGGACCGAACTGATCTTAGGCGGTGCACGTTCGGGCAAGAGTCGCCTGGCAGAGCAACTTGCCGCGGCCTCCGGTCTGGACGTGATATATGTTGCGACCGCAACGGCCGGCGATGAAGAAATGGCTGAGCGTATTGCCAGACATCAGACCCAGCGGCCAGCAGCCTGGCAAGTTGTGGAAGAGCAGCAGGATCTGGCGAGCGTGGTGCAACGCTATAGTCGGAAGGGCACTTGCCTGCTGATCGATTGTCTGACTTTATGGCTCACCCATTGCCTTTGCGCCGAAGAAGCGACCCATGAGCACTGGCAGCAGCATAAACATGATTTTTTAACTGCACTGTTGCACGCTGAAGGCCGTATTATTCTGGTCAGTAATGAAGTTGGTCAGGGGATCGTGCCAATGGGTGAGCTCTCCCGGCGTTTCGTCGATGAAAGCGGCTGGCTGCATCAGGCCATCGCGCGTCAGGCCGAGCGCGTGGTGTTTGTCACCGCCGGGATCCCCCAAGTGCTCAAAGGACCTGTATGGTAAGGAGAACAACATGAGTCAGACATCAACCACCCGAATTGATATTTTGCGCCATGGTTTACCGGAAGGCGATGGCTGCTTGCGCGGTCATACGGACTTTCCGATCACAGCTGCCGGACTGAAACAAATGGCAGCGGCTGTGGACGGGTTGGCGGATGTTGAGCAGGTGTTGTCCTCGCCGCTGAAACGCTGTTGTGACTTTGCCGTGCAGTTTGCTGATCAGTATGCGCTGCCGATTGAGCAGCTGGATGTGTGGAAAGAGATGAACTTTGGCCACTGGGATGGTGAAAGCCGGGACCAGCTCTGGCAATCGCACGGGGAAGTGCTGACGCAGTACTGGCAAGACCCTTGGCAAAGTACGCCGCACGGCGGAGAAACCCTACAAGCGTTCGATGCCCGGATCCAGGGGGCCTGGCAATCGCTGCTGAAACAGCATCGCGGCAAACGGCTGTTGCTGGTGACCCATGCCGGGGTGATGAAGCAGTTGCTTCGTATCCTGTTGGAAATGCCGGAAAATGCCTTGTACTTGCAGCGGCTGGATTTGCCTTATGCAGCACGTTACCGCGTCACGGTGTTTCATGATCAGGACGGTCAGTCCTGGCCGCAGATTCAGTGGCCGACCCAGCAGCAATATGAATCCTGGTAAATCTATTCGTGACAGGATAACGCCTGGTGATCGCTGCCGCCGAGTTATATGCGCTCGTGCGGTTCTACGGTCAGTATCTACACCAGGTAAGTCTGTGTCGGCGTAATACAGAATAATCAAAAAGTGAGAATGAAAACATGCAGTTAACGACGCAAGCACTGATGGTCCAAGGGACAACATCGGATGCCGGAAAAAGTGTGCTGGTGGCCGGGTTGTGCCGGGTGCTGGCGCGAAAAGGGATCCGGGTTGCGCCGTTTAAGTCGCAAAATATGGCGCTCAACAGTGCGGTGACTCAAGACGGCGGCGAGATTGGGCGGGCACAGGCGGTGCAGGCGCAGGCTTGCGGCATTGAACCGACGGTTCATATGAATCCGGTTCTGCTAAAACCAAATACCGACATCGGCGCACAGGTCATCGTGCAGGGCAAAGCCCTGGCGGACATGGATGCGGTGGGTTACCACGGTTACAAGAAAGTCGTCATGGGGCCGGTGATGGACTCATTCCGGCAGCTGCAATCCCAATACCAGACCGTGGTGATCGAAGGGGCGGGCAGCCCGGCGGAAATCAACCTGCGCGAGAACGATGTGGCCAACATGGGATTTGCCGAAGAGGCGGATGTTCCGGTCATTATCGTGGCAGATATCGACCGTGGCGGGGTTTTTGCCCACTTATACGGTACGTTGGCTTTGTTGTCCGAATCAGAGCAAAACCGGGTGATTGGATTTGTTATCAACCGGTTCCGGGGGGATATCAAACTTCTGGAATCCGGTCTGGACTGGTTGGAAGAGAAAACCGGCAAACCGGTGCTCGGGGTGCTGCCATACCTGCATGGCCTGATGCTGGAAGCGGAAGATGCGATTAACGTTCAGCAGGTGGCGCCGGCGGCAAAACAGCTGAAAGTCGTGGTTCCGGTGCTGACTCGGGTGAGTAACCATACCGATTTCGATCCCTTGCGAATGCACCCACAGGTCGATCTGCAATTTGTCGGCAAAGGTGAGCCATTGCCGCCGGCAGATCTGATTATCATTCCGGGCTCCAAAAGTGTGCGCAGTGATCTGGCCTTCTTACGCGAGCAAGGCTGGGATCAGCAAATTGCCCGCCATGTTCGCCTTGGCGGCAAATTGATGGGAATTTGTGGTGGCTATCAGATGCTGGGCGAGTCGATTGCTGATCCCAATGGGATTGAAGGCGAGGCTGGTGAAAGTCAGGGGCTTGGTTACTTGCAAACAACGACCGTGCTGGCCCCGCACAAGCAATTGAAACAAACCCGGGGAGAGCTGACGATGCCCGATCAGCAACCGGTGCCCGTACGTGGATATGAGATTCATGCCGGAGTGACGCAGGGGGTTCGGTCGGATGCGCCGGTGCAATTGACCGACGGTCCGGACGGGCAAATCGCGATTGATGATCAGGTGTTCGGCACTTACCTGCACGGTATTTTTGAGCAGCGTGAAGCGTGTGATGCGATTCTGGCCTGGGCTGGTCTGGCTGCGACGCAGACCCCGGACTTTGATGCGTTGCGGGAGCAGCATATCGACCGTTTGGCGGATACGATTGAACAACACATGGATTTAGCCAGGTTGTGGCCCCAGTGGCAGGACAAGTTCGGCATGTAATCTCTGATGAGAGTTCGACATGTTCACAGGGATGGAAGCGGCTTTCGATGACGGGGCCGCTTTTTTCTTGCCTGCCTTCCGGTCTGGATGTACTTGGGATGCTCAGTTTTTAAGCTATCTCCTTGATTGTAATTTATTTTTAAATACTGATTGCACATGTATGGATAAGACGATAAGTTAAAGTCAACTGGAAGTGGAATTTACTGTCAACAAAGTGCGTATATTAATATTTACACATTGACAGGTAAGAGCAATACGGGAAGTAAAGACATGCATAAAACTGATGACGTACGCATTCGCGAAATTAAAGAATTGTTGCCCCCTGTCGCGGTACTGGAGAAGTATCCGGCGACCGAAGTCGCTTCTGAAACTGTGTTTCAGGCTCGACAGGCGATTCACAACATTCTGAATGATGAAGATGATCGCCTGCTTGTCATCGTCGGCCCTTGCTCGATCCATGATCCGAAAGCGGCACTGGAATACGGTGAGCGCTTGAAAGCGCTGCGAGAAGAGCTGAAGGGCGAGCTTGAAGTGGTCATGCGGGTTTACTTTGAAAAGCCGCGCACAACCGTGGGCTGGAAAGGCCTGATTAACGACCCATACATGGACGGCAGTTTTCAGCTCAATGACGGGTTACGGATCGGCCGCAAGCTGTTGTTGGATCTGACCGACATGGGTGTGCCGACCGCAGGTGAGTTTCTCGATATGATCACCCCGCAATATATGGGTGATCTGATCAGCTGGGGCGCGATTGGGGCCCGGACCACAGAATCTCAGGTTCACCGTGAACTGGCCTCTGGCTTGTCTTGCCCTGTTGGGTTTAAAAACGGAACTGACGGCAACATCAAGATCGCGACCGATGCCATCGGCTCTGCCAGCGCACCGCACCACTTTTTGTCTGTCACCAAGTACGGGCACTCGGCTATTGTCTCGACGGCCGGAAATGAAGATTGTCATATTATTCTGCGTGGCGGGAAAGCGCCGAACTACAGTGCTGAACACGTCTCGGTCATCACCGATCAGCTAGAGAAAGCCGGGCTGCGTCAGAAAGTGATGATTGATTTCAGCCATGCCAACAGCCTGAAGCAGTTCCAGCGCCAGATGCTGGTTGCTGAAGATGTCGGCGAGCAGATTGCCGGCGGGAATCAGGCGATCTTTGGGGTCATGATTGAAAGTCATCTGGTTGAAGGACGACAGGATATTGTGGATGGCCAAACCGCGACCTATGGTCAGAGTATCACTGATGCCTGCATCGGTTGGGAAGATACCGCCAAAGTCTTGCGCCAACTGGCTGCTGATGTGGCGAAGCGCCGCACAGCTCAGTAAATGGAAGACCCAGAAACGATACAAACATCCATTGTTGTCGATAGTAAGAAAGCCAGGCATTCGCCTGGCTTTCCTGTTTGAGTGATATGTATGACTCAGGTGATGAGTGACGGCTGCCTCTTGGAGGACGGTTAGAGTCTGAGCCCCGTTTAGATTAGCTCGGTGGATAGTTTTTGAACATTTCAAACACTTGCTCATCAATAAAGGCTTCCCGCGATGACGGGGTCATACTTTCGGTGAGTTTGCGCTGCGAGACGGCGCGCCAGACCACTTTATTGCTTTGGTTGTCGATCAGCTCAACAATTAACTTCCCGTAGGTGTACTCGCGGTAACGTACCGGGGTGCTGTACGCGACGCCCACATGTCGGTAGCCGTATCCAAATCCGACGGAAGTCCCGTAGGATTGAAAATCAGACTGCTGCTGAATGTAGTGCTTCACGGTGAGATCGGCATTTTCACCCGGTTTGAGTCCTTTACTGTGTAGTTGAACGGAAATGGCTTCTTCAACTCGGGACTCGTCCAGGCTCAATGCCGAGTGACTTTGTCCCGGTGCAAATTGATAGGTTTTAAATTGGGTGTAATTGATTTGGGCGTTGTAGTCCGTCGTCACCGGTGCGCTACAGCCGGTTAACACAACAGTCAGGAATAGCAGACGAAGGAACGGGATCATAATGGACACCTCGTGAAATTCTTCCTCTAGTATAGCAACCCACACTGAATCCTTTCTGTCCGGCGGGAAAGGGATCTCGTTGACAGTTTTCAGATTTATTTCTATTATCGCCATTCGACGATGAACGAAAGGGTGGTAAGTGATGGGGTGCATCACCGGATTAGCGGACATTGAGATTGATGAGCATAAAGAGCAGGCGCTGGCAGCGGCTGCCAAGGCACTGGCTCATCCGGCTCGGGTTCGAATTCTACGGATCCTGACCCGTCAGCAGGGCTGCCTGAACAGTGACTTGGTGGGGGAGCTGGGGCTGGCGCAATCGACGGTTTCTGAACATTTGCGGATCCTGAAAGCAGTCGGGTTTGTGACGGCGGAATCTCAGCCGCCACGGACCTGTTTTACCGTCAACCAGCAGCAGCTGGAAGAATTTCGGGCGTTGTTATCCTATTTATAACGATGTCACTGAGGTCACTAGATGTGGCCTTTTTTATCGCTTAGTCAATCGTTAATCGACGATTGACTCTATTAAATCGACCGCGGGATGAACCGCAGTGTTTCAAGGTGTGAATATGGGTATTTTTGAGCGCTTTTTGAGTGTTTGGGTCGGACTCGGGATGATTGCCGGTCTGGTGGGGGGCTCGGTATTGCCCGAGGTGTTTACCATGTTGGGTGAGCTGCAATACGCGCAGATCAACCTGGTGATTGCGGTGCTGATCTGGCTGATGATTTATCCGATGATGATGCAGGTCGACTTTAAAGCGGTCGCGGATATTCGTCGGCGTCCCAAAGGGCTGGTGATCACCCTGGTGGTGAACTGGTTGATCAAGCCATTTACCATGGCCTTGCTGGCGATGGTGTTTATGCGGCATGTCTTTGGTGACTGGATTTCAGCCACCTTGGCCGAAGAGTATATTGCCGGGATGATCCTGCTGGGCGTGGCACCTTGTACGGCGATGGTGTTTGTCTGGAGCCAACTGACCAAAGGGGATGCGAATTATACGTTGGCTCAGGTTGCCGTGAATGACTTAATCATGGTGGTGGCATTCGCACCAATCGCGGCGTTCCTGCTGGGAGTGACGGAAGTGACCGTTCCCTGGGATACGCTGCTCCTGTCCGTGAGCTTGTTTGTGGTGGTCCCGCTGGTGGCGGGGGGCGTGCTGACGCGTCGGATTGTCCGCAGTGCCGAACAACTGGATAAGATTTCTGCGACCATGAAGCCGTTTTCGATTTTCGGCCTGGTGGGCACTGTGATTTTGCTGTTTGGCTTTCAGGCTCAGACAATTCTGGATAATCCGGTTGATATCGTGCTGATTGCGATCCCGCTGTTGATTCAAACCTATCTGATCTTTGCGATTGCCTATTTCTGGATGAAAAAATGGCAACAACCGCACTGTGTGGCAGCGCCGGGGAGTATGATTGGCGCGTCAAACTTCTTCGAACTGGCGGTCGCCGTCGCGATTAGTCTGTTCGGCATTCATTCGGGGGCGGCGCTGGCCACGGTTGTCGGGGTATTGGTCGAAGTACCGGTGATGTTGTCGCTGGTGGCCTATGCAAACCGAACCAAACTCCGGTTTAGCGCCCGCGCGTCATAGCGTTGGGGTTGTGGCTTTATAAGCGCTCTCAATAAGCAACATTCCCTGAGGGGTGCCGTTTACGCCAGCCTGAACAGACAACAGGCTGGCGTTTTTCTTTGGGGAAGCCATGCTGGCATGTTGTGTCGTTAAAATACGGCTGCCACTTGCAGGGTGATCGTACTTGCAGATTCTCCGGTGCCGCCTTCCGCAATTTCATAGTCCTGATCGCGGGCCCATTCCAGTGAAATGGCGGTATTATCCAGCACGTCGACAGAGAGTGCGGCCAGCAGCCGTTCTTCGGGAAGCTCAAGTGGCAATGCTTCTCGGGTGCCCTGATAGCCGAAGGCGGCTGTGGCTCCAAATTGGCCGAGGAAGAATTGATATCCCAGCTCGAGGTTCCAGGCACTGGGTTTGGCGCCATGAAAATTAAACGTCAGCACATTGGATTCAAAACCGCTCAGTGTTGCGGTGTACTCCCCAATCACGGTCCATGGCCCTGAGATCGCCTTGGCAAACCCGTTCCAGCCGTCGGTGTAGTCATTCACATTCTGGCTTCTGAGGACATCCTGTAAATTATCCGAATCCCCGATGTCGTTGATGTAACTTAACTCACTAATGAGTACGATGTTGTCTGTTTCCGTTGCTAAGCCCACCTGGACACCCCAGTTGTTGAGATGCTCTTTCCCCTCTTTTTTGTTGCTGCCGTTGAATAAAAACACACTGGCATAAAAGTCGCGCTGTGCGACACCAGTCAAGAAGGCGGTTTCCCGGGTTTCACCTACATCCGAAGTCAGCGGACTGGAAACCATTTGGGTGTCATAGACACCAAACGGCAGGTAGAACTGCCCTGCGGTGAGATACCAGGGTTCATCCGGCGGCGAAAGATACAGGGTGGCGACATCAACTTCCAGCGGCGTGTCATCTTGCTCGTACAGGAAAATGATCTCACTACTGACCCAGTCGTTTATATCGGCGGCGATCCCCAGCTCAGCAGTAGCGAGGGCCAGATCGGTGGAAGCATCACCGATATAAGGACTCAGGATACTGGCTTCTAATTCCAGTGTTCCGCCGATACTGATCTGTTGTGTCCAGCTGTCTTCCAGGGCGGAGCCGTATCCATCGTTTTCCTGCGCCTCGAGTTGTTGCTCCAGATCGTCGATGCGATGCTCGAGTCCGGCAAGACTTGGTTCAGCGGCATTTGCGGAAAGGGTGGAAAACATGCAAGTCGCCACGAGTGTAGCAGTGATAGACACTTTCATAACGCAGTCCCTGATCAAAAACATGGTTCAATGGGGCGCTCAACTGGTTGTCCGGAAAAGTGGTATTTGTAGTTTTTATTGTTTTTCAAGTTTAGGGCAGCATGTTGTCCCGGGCCAAGCGGTATTATCGAGAATGCCTATCAGGGTTGAGACTTTCCGTAAAATAAACAGCTATTCCAAGGCATGGCGGGGGGTTATTTTGAAGATGTGGGAAAAGTCGCCAAGCCTGCGGTCACCTGATACCCGTCGTTAAACTCAACTGAGCGGGGATGATGTCGGCGCAGCTCTATGACGGTTTTGTCGCAATGCGGAAATTGGCAATAAATGGCGTAGTCATGGTGTAAGCCATTTTCGATAAATGCATCAAGAATAGTTTTGGTATCAGCGATTAAGATACGTTCTTCCATCTGAACAGCTCGAAGATTGATATATCCTCATTGTAGTGGAGCCTTGAACACCATGTGTGTTATTGCTAAGACGTTGATCGGCAAGCTATGACGGGAGTCATCATGAAATTCAGTTTTAACCTGGAGGATGCCAGCCAGGTCTTTGTTGGGGCGTTTGCCCTGGCAGTCCCCATCTCTTTTTCGGAAGAAGCCTGGCGTTTGGGGGAAACATTACCGATGCAGAATTTGTTGATGGTGTTTATTCTGTCTGTTTTCTTCCTGGGATTTTTTGCTTACGAAAGCGTGTTTCAAGCCGATATTCGTCGACGTTTACCGGTCTTTGTTTTCCGGATTGTGGTGGCCTACTTGATCACCGCTTTCGTTGTGTGCCTGGTGTTGCTGGCGCTTGATAAACTCCCTTTGCTGTCAGAACCGCTACTTTCCTTCAAGCGGATTGTCCTGATCACCATGCCGGCCTCCATGGGCGCCATCGTGGTGGACAGCTTTGATAAAGAGTAACGCAACGGGCAGTTTTGAAAGATGTTTGAAGTTTATGTTTTTGAAACATCGATTTACAGCTGTTTTGTTGCCGAGCTCGCTGGTGATTTGTTGAACATGTGTTAATGTTAACTGGACAGACCAGATTGAAGGAATAAGACATGGGATGGACCAGTATTGTGGTGACGGAAGCACAAGGGATTGTCACCGTCGCTTTGAACCGACCGGACAAACTGAATGCACTGGATATGGCGATGTTTCACGAGTTGGATGCCGTCAGTCTGCAATTGCGAAAACGGCGGGATATCCGCGCGGTGATCCTGACGGGCATCGGCGGAACGTTCAGCAGTGGCCTGGATATCAACAGCGTGGCCACCTCACCCAAAAAGGCATTGCGGTTACTGGCTAAAATTCTGCCGGGAAATGCGAACTTGGTACAACGGGTCTCCCGCAACTGGCGACGGATCCCGGTGCCGGTGATTGCTGTATTAGAAGGGCGTTGTTTTGGCGGCGGGTTACAAATTGCGCTGGGGGCTGATTTTCGGATTGCCACCCCGGCGTGTGAGCTCTCTATTATGGAAGTCCGCTGGGGGCTGGTGCCGGATATGGCGGGCCTGTTGTCACTTCGCGAAGTGGTATCGAAAGACGTGGCGATGAAACTGACCATGACCGGCGAGATTGTCTGCGGAGAAACAGCGCAGCAGTTGGGGCTGGTGACAGAGGTCAGCGAGCAGCCGATGGCAACTGCCCAGGCATTTTGTCAGCAACTTCAGCAAGCGTCACCCGATGCGCTGGCCGCGATCAAACGGACGACCAACCGGTATTGGCTGGCTGGCGAGCGGCGGTTGCTGGCGGGTGAAACCTTCAGCCAGATCCGGCTACTGCTGGGCCGAAATTTCCGAATTGCCGGTAAACGGCAGCGCACCCGGCAGGATGAAGAATATCGCCCGCGTCAGTTGTTCTGGTGAGAACGCTGACCGTTGCTGAACGATGAGACACGCGTTGTACGATCTCACTGCCGTTCGTGAACAGAATGCCTGACCGCTATATACTTGAAAGTAAACCGTCCGGGTGAGGAGCTGCGATGCGGCAGAGTGATATCGATACAATCAAAGTTATAGGATTTGTCTGCCTGTTTACCCTGGCGGTTCATATCATCAATGTGCTGCTTCAGGGGCAGCTCAATGAGTATGGGTTACTGCCGCGCCACTTCAGCCATTTTACCGGTATCATCGCTTTTCCGTTTTTGCATGGTTCGTGGGGGCATTTACTGAGTAATCTGGCTTCATTTGCCGTGCTCGGTTACCTGTTGTCCCGCTCCGGTCTGGCCCGCTTCATGGCCATTTTTCTGGTAAGTTGGATTGGCAGTGGCCTGGGCGTCTGGCTGTTCGGCCGGATGCATTATCACATTGGGCTGAGCGGGATCATTTATGGCCTTTGGACCTATTTGCTGATCTACGCCATTATGTATCGCAGTTTAAAATCAATCGCGATTGCGCTGATTGTGATGTTTCTCTACGGGTCAATGGTTTGGGGATTTATTCCGGCCCATGCCTGGGTGAGCTATGAAAGCCACTTCTTTGGCGCGCTGGCCGGTGCCGTGGCCGGGTATTTTTATGCCCGGCGGGATAAAGTCCGGGATCAGTTCGCCTGAGCGGCGGTGAGACAGGGCGATGACAGGGTTTATTGAACAACCATACGAATTCAACAGGAGTCGGTATGTTGGTGACGTTTCATTGTAAAGCGAGTGGGAATATCGTGATGTTTGGTGATGTCGCCAGGCAAATGCTGAAAATGATGGGACAATGTGAAAACATTCCCGGTGTGATTGAAGCGGAACAGGTCCCGGAAGCTTTGGCGCATTTGCGGCGCTATATAGAACGAATCCATGAGTTGGAGCAGGCGGGGCAGGAAGACGACGGACCCAGCTCTGAAGCTACGACCGGGGATGATCTGGATGAGCAGGATGTTGAGCCGGTGATCAGTATGGCGACCCGCGCACTGCCGTTGGTGGCAATGCTGGAAGCGGCAGAAAAAGAGCAGTGTTTCGTGATGTGGGAATAGCACCTGCAAGGCGTTGCCAGGGATTTTTTACTTCAAACCATTCTGTTACTGAACGCTGTTATTGAACGCTGTTATTGAACGATATGGAGCGGGGCAAAAGGGTCGTCACTGGGATCGTTGATCCAGAGATATTCCGCATTTACGGCGGTTTTCCGGGCTGTTTCTTCGTTAATTAAGTGGGCAATCAGGGCCAGGGACAGATCCATGCCTGCGGCCCGACCGGACGCCGTACAGGTGGTGCCGTCGATGGTCCAGCGGGCAACCGGAAACCAGTTTACTTCTGAATCAACGCCGGTCACCCAGCGATAGTGCTGTTTATTCGTTGTGGCCGCTTTTCCTTTCAGCAAACCCGCCCGGGCAGCTAGCGCGGCACCGGTACCGATGGCACAAACATAGGTTGTGTGCTGGCGTTGTTGCTTCAGCCAGTCAATCAACACAACATTTTCCAATGCGGATTCACAGCCACTGCCGCCTGGGATCAGCAAAATATCGCTCTGAAATTGATCGGGCATATGGCAATCCGGACATAGCGAGGGCCCTTGCATGCTGGCAACCGGTTCGCCAATCATGGAAAACATCCGGATTGTAAATTGCTCTGGCAGCAGGCCGAACATTTCCAGCGGCCCGCTGACTTCCAGGAGGTCGAACTGCTCGTAGAGCAGGGCGGTGACGGTGAAGGGGCTTGAAACCCGGGTCAATTCGCTATCTGTCGATTTGCTTTCTGTCATAGCGCCTTGTCAATGGTCTGCGTACACTCTTGAAAGCATAGTGCTCATCCGTTGAAGACGGGATCGCAGCACAGCGAATGACCCGTGATTTACTACATTTGGTTTTATTTCAGAGACAGTCCGCCATCGATCACTAACGTGTGGCCGACGATGTAGCGACTGCGATCGCTGCACAGCCACTCAATGGCTTCGGCGATCTCATCAGGCTCAGCGAATCGCCCGACCGGAACCAGCTTCTCGACATCCTCGCGGATGGTCGGCGTGTCGTGTTGTTTTTGTTCCCACCGCGGGGTCCAGGTGACACCCGGCGCGACTGAATTGATGCGAATACCAGATTGCATCGCTTCCAGGGCAACCGAGCGGGTCAGGCCTTCCAGTCCGTGTTTGGCGGCGCTGTACATCGCGGCACTCGGGGTTGGCCGCAAGCCGTTAATGGAGCTTACATTGACGATGGCGCTGCCGGATGTCATCAGGTTCAGCTCATGTTGCAGGCAGCGGGCAGGAGCCCAGAGATCATCGACCAGCGTCTGGAACAGATCATCCGGTGCCACCTGAGCAAATGTGCCGCCGGACTGCAATTTCGGGGAGGCATTATTGACGGCAATATCCAGCCGGCCATAGTCCGCTCGGATTGCTTCAAACATCGCTTGGGTCTGATCCGGGCGAGCGAGGTCTACTGCTTTGAAATCAACGGTGCTGAGGTGTGGATGCCTGTCCACAACCGTCTGCCAACAGGCGGCGTCCCGGGCACAGGTGATCACTTGGTGACCGGCTTGAACCCAACGATGCACGAGTGCAAGGCCAATGCCCTTGCTGCCACCGGTGACCAGGGCAACTTTTCTTTCCATGCGTTGTTCCTCCTTGAACCTTCATTATGAAGCTGAGCTTTGAGTCGCTTTTCCAGCATAGCTGAGTTGCTGCCATGACGGTTGTCACAACGACCAGCTCATTCCTGCTCGTGTTCGGGTTTCGGCTGAAAATGGGCGATGCAATCTACATTTTTGACATCGTCGATATCCGTATCGTGTTTTGTCTGGTGAATGTGCGTCCTAAAAAGGATAGCGGACAGAAAATGCCAGGATATGATTTTCGATCCCGGTGACCCGCCATTCTACACCCATAGAAAACGCATCACTGGAATGAAAACGGGCATAGAGTGACATCAGCGATAAATCGTCATGGGCAGAGATGACCCCAACTTTTCCGCCGGTTTCAAGATAGGGCAGGAGCCAGGCCGACAGGCCTAAATTGAGTTCCGAGGATACCCGGCCCAGCGCTTTGTCATTGTCTTCGTTCTTGACCGATAACAGTTTCACCTGGCCGGTGATATCGGTGAATTGGTTGACCGGGGCATTGAAGCCAAAGCCGCCGCCGATGATCCAGTCGTCATCAAAATGACTTTCTGCTTCCACGATCACATGGGCATTTGGGTGGATCTGTTGGCTCATGGCCACACCAAGTCCCCCGGGGCTGAGTGGTACACGGACCTCAAAGTAGTTGTACGGAAAATTCGCGGCAGTGACAGCTGAGCTGAATCCGGCAACCGCACACAGCGCCGCACAGCACAGCAGTTTCGTCGGGTTTTTTACATTCATGAAAAGGTTGTTGCACTTATTTAAGATCCATTAAAAGCGATTATGCCAAAAGTCTTTGTTGCAAAGCTATGCGAAATTGAATAATTCCACTACACATCATTGACTTGGAGGGTGTTTTCGCAAAGAAGTTGAGCAACGTCACCCTCAGGGGCTTCCGGGTCGTTTGCCATCGCCGGTTTCAGAGATGAAATCACGCTGCTGCACGTATTGGATATTGGGCATAAGACCAGAAAAATCACCTCCGCGTCAAACGCGGAGGTGAACACGATTTCATGCCATGATTATTGGGTCAGGCGCCAGATCAGGCGTTCAGAGCCTGCGACAAATCAGCCAGAATATCATCGATATGTTCAATCCCGACGGACAAGCGGATCATTTCCGGACTAACCCCGGCCTGGCGCTGCTCGGCTTCGTTGAGCTGGCGGTGCGTGGTCGAAGCCGGATGGCAAGCCAGGGATTTGGCATCGCCGATATTGACCAGTCGCTTGAAGATATTCAGGCTGTCATAGAACCGGACACCGGCATCGTAACCGTCTTTGAGGCCGAAAGATAAAATGGCTGAAGGTTTGCCGGCCATGTATTTTTCAGCCAGCGGATAGTATGGCGAATCGGGCAGTCCGGCATAGCTGACCCAGCTGACTTTCGGGTGTTGTTTCAGAAAATCTGCGACCTGGCGGGCATTGTCGGTGTGGCGTTCCATCCGCAGGGAAAGGGTCTCCAGGCCCTGCATCAGCAAAAAAGCATTCATCGGTGACAAAGCTGAGCCGGTGTTGCGTAGCGGGACGGTCCGCGCGCGACCGATAAAGGCGGCTTCGCCAAATGCTTCAGTGTAGACCACGCCGTGATAGGACGGTTCCGGTTGGTTGAAAACCGGGAAACGTTCTTTGTGCTCGGCCCAAGGGAACTTGCCGGCGTCAATGATCGCCCCGCCTAAGGTGGTACCGTGGCCGCCGATATATTTGGTGAGCGAATGCACCACGATATCGGCACCGTGGGCAATGGGTTTACATAAAGCTGGTGTGGCGACCGTATTGTCAACAATAACGGGTACTCCCTGCGCGTGGGCCAGCTCAGCAATGCGCGCCAGATCGATAATGTTACCGGCCGGGTTGCCGATACTTTCGCAGTACACCGCTTTGGTGTTGTCGTCGATCAGCTCAGCCAGGCTTTCCGGCTTGTCATCCTTGGCAAAGCGCACTTCGATCCCTTGCTTGGGCAGCATATGGGCAAACAGGGTATAGGTGCCGCCATAAAGCTGCGGTGTGGAAATGATATTGTCCCCGGCTTCGGCCAGCGTCAGAATCGCGTAGTTGATCGCGGCGCTGCCGGCACTGACCACCAGCCCGGCGATCCCCCCTTCAAGCGCGGCCAGGCGCTTTTCCAGTACATCATTGGTCGGGTTCATGATCCGGGTATAAATATTTCCCGGCACTTCTAGATTAAACAGATCCGCACCGTGCTGGGCGCTGTCAAATTCGTAAGCCACGGTTTGGTAAATTGGTGTCGCGACGGATTTCGTCGTCGGATCGGTTTCATAGCCATGGTGAATGGCCAGCGTTTCGTCTTTCATGGGTCTTCCTTGAGGTCAACGGAGGCGAATGTTACGGATCGCGTGACTGCTCAGTATGGCAGAGACATTCATGAAAAACTTGTAGCCGGATCTCAAGATTCAACCCGTTGAAATGCATGTGGTTGAACTTGGCGAGTCCTGGGTAATATCCATAAAAGTCAATTGGTTGGGTGTTTCGGTCTCTCTGAATAAGAAAATAACGTCTTGCTATACTTACAGCAACAAAGATCGTGAGGTAGGGATGATGAGTAAGATTTTCTGCGTTTTCGTACTGTCTTGTATCGGCTTTGGGTTATTCGGTTGTTCCAGTAACCCGTATGGCGATTCTTATGGTGTCGCGGATACCCGGACCATTCAGCAGGTGCGGTATGGCACCATTATGAAAACCGAGCCGGTGACCATTGAAGGGGAAGGCCAGGTGGTCGGGGCCGTCGCCGGTGCTGCGATCGGTGGGATTTTAGGCTCAAAAATCGGGGGCGGTTCGGGATCCGACATTGCTGCAATTGGTGGGGGGGTGCTGGGCGGTGTCGCCGGGAGTAAAGCGGCGAAGGGCGTGACTCAGCGACAAGGGGTAAACCTGACCATCAAAATGGATGCAGGAGACACGGTGGCGATCGTTCAGGAAGTTAACCCCAACATGATTTTCCGGGTTGGTCAGCGGGTTCGGGTGAATATTGATGGTCGGACCGCCCGCGTCGTTCCGGAATAGCTTGATCTGGTTGGCGTTATGAGGGATGGATGAGAGGCGGGTAGCGGGTCAGCAGTCGCATTGTTGACCCGACCGGGAAACTTCGCCAAGATGCAGGGCATTGAATCACAAATAGATAACATCATGATGACTTACCTCTCCTGTGTTGAACTGGAGCCGGACAATGTTGCGGCAACTGCTGCGGTAATTTGGCTCCATGGCTTAGGCTCCAATGGCCATGATTTTGAAGCGATCGTACCGGAGTTGCAGTTGCCTGCGGATGCGCCGGTGCGTTTCGTGTTTCCGCATTCTCCCTCGATGCCAGTGAGCGTCAATGGGGGCGTGGTGATGCCGGCCTGGTACGATATTTTGGAAATGGGTGCAGGGCGTCGTCTGAATATGGATCAACTGCTGCATTCGGCGGCACAAGTCACCGCACTGATTGAGCGGGAGATGGCGCGGGGCATTCCCAGCGAAAGGATTGTGCTGGCCGGATTCTCCCAGGGCGGTGCCGTGGCCTATCACGCTGCGCTGAGTTTTCCGCACAAACTCGCCGGTCTGCTGGCGCTCTCAACTTATTTTCCGACTTCCGATCGGATCACGATCTCCGAGGCCAATCGTAGTATCCCGCTGGAAGTGATGCACGGCAGTTATGATCCGGTCGTGTTACCAGCAATGGGCCAGGCGGCGGTTCAGGATCTGGAGGCTGCAGGGTGCAAGCCGAACTGGCGTACTTATCCGATGGAACATCAGGTTTGCATGCCACAAATTCGGGACATTGCAGCGTGGTTAAAGCAGGTTCTGGCGTTATAAGTGACAGCCCTAGTGATCATTCTGATGTGACAGGGTAGAATCAGTCGCCTGTTTGGCCGCCGGAGCAATGTGTTCCGGCGGCGTCACTTTACACGATAGATCTTGATATGCATTCCCCGGAACACTGCTTTACGCCTTTTCAGCACCCGATCGATCCCCAGACGTTGCCTGAGCGATTTACGTTCCCGTTTTACTATGACCCGCACCCGCTGTGTTTGCAGGCGGCCGCCGAGCTGCAGCAACACCTGGAAATCCAGCGCGACTGGCAGCACAATTTCGGGTTAGACGGCGAGACGGAAACAGCTATCGGTAAGATGTTCGGTGTGCTGTTGGTACAAAATACGCAGGGTGAGATCGGTTATCTGTCGGCTTTTTCCGGCAAGCTGGCGGATCAAAACCTGCTGCCGAATTTTGTCCCACCGGTGTTTGATATGCTGGCTAAAGACAGTTTCTTCCTGGCAGAGCAGGTGGAGATTAACCAAATCAATGCCCGTATCCAGAACCTGCAAGCCGATCCGCAATTGCACCAGTTGGCGAGGCAACGTAAAGAAGCCAAGCAGCAAGGCGACGCTGAAATTAGTGCGTTGCAGGCACAGATTGTCGAAGCGCGAAAAATCCGCAAGGAAAAACGGGCGGAAGGCGAGGCAACGTTGGCTGGTGATGCGTTGCAAGCCTTGTTGGCCGAGCTGGGCCGTGAAAGTATTGATGAGAAATATCGCATCAAAGATCTCAAGCGTCATTGGCGTGAGCAGCAGGCGTTACTGGATGAACAATACGAAACGCTGACGCAAGCCATTAACGAGCTGAAAACACAGCGGAAGCAGCAATCTTCGGCTTTGCAGGAAAAGATTTTTGCCCAGTATCGTTTCTTAAATGCCCACGGTGAAGAAAAGAGCCTGGGGGAGTTGTTCTCTGCAGCACCGCATGGGATCCCTCCCGCAGGGGCTGGCGAGTGCGCCGCGCCTAAGCTGCTGCATTATGCCTATCAGTGGGGAATGAAGCCGCTGGCCCTGGCCGAATTCTGGTGGGGGCGCTCTCCGAAATCAGAAATTCGTCAGCACCTGAATTTCTATCCGGCCTGCCGGGGAAAATGTCAGCCGATTCTGGCACATATGCTTGAAGGGCTAAGCGTAGATGACAATCCGATGCTGACCAATCCTGCTGCGGGCAAAGCGCTGGAGATTGTCTACCAGGATGATGCCATGGTGGTGGTCAATAAACCGGCTGAGTTCCTGTCGGTGCCGGGGAAAACTATTGAAGACTCGGTTTATTTGCGGATCCGGGAGAGTTTTCCGCAGGCGACCGGCCCGTTGATTGTCCATCGCCTGGATATGTCGACGTCCGGCCTGATGGTGCTGGCGCTGACTAAAGCCGCCAACAAGGCATTACAAAAGCAGTTCATTCAACGCACCGTCACCAAGCGTTATGTGGCCCTGATTGAGGGGGTTCTGGTACCGGATGAAGGGGAAATCCACCTGCCGCTACGGGGAGATCTCGATGATCGGCCACGCCAGCTGGTGTGTCGCCAACACGGCAAACCGGCGGAAACGTTCTGGCAGGTCGCGGCGCGCAAGGATAACCGGACCAAGGTTTACCTGTATCCGAAAACCGGGCGCACTCATCAGCTTCGGGTTCATTGCGCCCATGTGGACGGGCTGGCATCCCCGATTGTCGGTGACGATCTGTATGGCGTTCGGGCGGACCGCCTGCATCTGCATGCGGAGTTGCTGGAATTGGAGCATCCGGTCACCCGGGAGCCGATGCGTTTTCAGGTCGACGCGACGTTCTGAGGCGCGGCTTGAATATCTGCCGCCACACTGGATGTGGCGGCTTTGCCGTAGGGGCTGTACGGAATCTGCTCGTTTTATTTCCCGGCAATTTTGGCGGCGAGCAGACCCTGCATGGCGTAGATATTGGTTTTGCCGTTAAATTCCAATTCAATCGGCTCATGCTGGCCGGAGACCCAGACTTTCAGTTCCGCATCCAGGTCGAAATGACCGTTGCTCTCGACGGTGTATTGGGTGATGGATTTGAACGGAATTGAACGGTAGGACACTTTTTTCCCGGTCAGTCCCTGCTTATCAATTAAGATCATCCGCCGATCGGTCAGCACAATCATGTCACGGATCAGTTTATAAGCCAGCTCGATCTGCTCCGATGGCCCCAGAATGGTGGCCAGCTCTTCAGTGGCTTCCTCGATAGCCATTTCACCGGCATTCCCTAAAATGGCGTTCAATAATCCCATGTTTCCCTCCGTTGATGATATTGAGCGGATCCGGTAGCAAGCCGGAAATTAATTATATGTGAAGCGACCGGGTCAGTCGCTGCATTAAGCAAAGAATTTCATTATGGTGATAACCACCCACGAACAGGTCGACCGTTTTGACACTCCCCCAGGTGTTCTGTATTAAGCACGCTTCGCGTCACTTGTTCTATCTAAATCAAATAATAAGAAAGGGGTTATGGTGAAACCAAACCAGTTAAAGTCACAATGGCTGGCATTAAGCAGCATTGGCCTACTCGTCGCGTGTGATGGCTCAGCTGCCGCCGAGCAAACTCAAACGCAAACGGTCAAACCACTCAAGGCCGTTGAGTATCCGGTGACCGCTCAGGCATCCGCGGGCGGTACGATTACGCCCTCGGCAGCCTCCGTGGTCGAAGGTCAGCAATTTCAGTTTCACGTGTCGCCGGATCATGGTTATGTCCTGGATACCGTCACGGGCTGTCATGGCCAGTTGACCGGAAGTGATTATCAGACGGGGGCGATCACCTCTCCTTGTGAAGTGCGGGCTTCATTTCTGACAAATGCTGAAGCGGCGGTGAAGCAGGAAGATCATACGCTGGCTTCCGCAGATGAATTGATTGATTTTAGCCGCACGCAAATTCAAACTGCGCAGACCAGCCGACAGGCGTTGTTGGACACCCTGTACCAGAACGTTGGTAGCACGATTTCCTGGCATCCGAGCCACGACAGTATTACGCTGTCGAGCTTCCTGCCGGAGCATACCATGATGGTGCTGCGCTCGACTCAGGAAGAGAAAGGGACACCCTCTGCGAAAGGGCTGGTTTATGTAGGTGAGCAGGCCGGCCACCGCTATGCTGCGATGGCAGCTAACATGTTTGCTGTCGATAATTCCGCACAGACAGATCAACTGCTGAAAAACCTGCTTCACTGGATGACGGGCGGTGCCGGAGAATCCAAACCACTTTCCGTGGTGACCACCCATATGTCGAGCCGCCGTGACAGTTGGTATTTCCAGCACAATGAAAAAATCCGGGCCTGGCTGGATACTCATTACTCGGGACAGCATGTTGTTAATTCAGAAAACAGCTGTGACTATGCCAGTTTGCCAACCTGTATCGAGCAGCAGAAGCCTGATGTGATTGTGATGAGCGATGTGGATCGCAATGGTCAGGGGAGCCCTGCCGGTCAGGCGGTTGTTGAGCTGGCCCGAGCGAATCAAATTCCGCTGATTTATGTCAACCATGAGCGATTTGCCAGTCCGCTGGCAAAACCCGTGTTCCGTTACATGGGCTTGCAGGCCGAAGGCAACTACTGGCCTGAGCACCTGGCCAGTGATCTGTCTGTGCAAAGCTTAAAAGAAGATGACGCGCAGTTGCGGGCCGTTGATCAGTTGCTTGTGAATCTGAAAAGCGGGCAGTTTGATCCGCAGTCGCTTGAGCACTGTGATCGGAACTTAATTTACTGTAATGACGCCGCGTTTAACCAAGCCTTCAAAAATGGCGCGGACTGGTACCGCCTGGCAGCAACCGGGTTGGATAACAGCAGCATTCATGCTTTTTCGACCGAACGTTATACGCTGGTCAAAGCGGGTTTGTTGCTGGCTGACAAATATCGGGCCGCAATTGACTACCCGATCACCCATCGTGAGCCTGAGGCCTGGCAGCAGGCGATGTTCGCCGACTGGGCCGTGAGCTATGCCCGAACCCGGAACCTGGCTCAGCCGGATCTGGGAGAGTTCATCATTGATGCCTCTCAAGTGAGAACCGGACATCAGGCGCATTACGCTTACCCGGCCACTGAAACTGAAACGCAAACCATTTCAGTACCGTACTCGAATCAATGGACGACAACCGGGTGGTACGCACTGCCGGGACAACCGATCACATTGACGCGTCAGGATAGCAGTGATGCGCGAATGGTCGTGAAGCTGAACTATCACCGCAGTAACACCAACCGTGCCTATCAAACCGGGATCTACCGCGGTCCGCTGGAAGTGATGCAAGAGCGGATTGAATTGGCCAAGGGTGACACGGTGACGTTTTCAACCCCGTACGGTGGCCCGATTTACGCCTATCTTGAGGGAAGTGCTTCCCCTGTTGCCGTCACGCTGAAGGCACAAGGGATTGCCAAGCACCCGGCAATCATGGGCTACGATGATCCGATGCAGATTGCTCGTTTTAATCAGACTCTGGAAAATACCGAACTGCCGCATGTTGATTTGCGTACCGACGGTGCAGAGCAGCATTTACGTCGGGATCGTTTCCTGCAAGGCCTGAACGACGAGATGCCGACGGTGAATGCGTTGCTGAAGTCGATCGAGGAAGATCACCTGAATTCCGTGTATACCCTGGCAGGGTACAAGATTCAGGGCAGCACACTGACCCAGTCGCTACCGGATGATGTTAAGTCGGTCTGTCAGAACCTGTTCGGTGCCACCGACTGTTTTGATCCGGAATTGCATACCCGCAAGATCATTCAGCACGCTAACTATGATCAGAACTCACACTGTGGGAGTGCGTGTAGCGGTAACCCTTGGGATGCATCTTGGGAGATTTCTCCGACCAGTTGGGGCGATAACCACGAGCTGGGCCACAACCTGCAAACCAAGCGTCTGAATGTGCATTATGTCGATGCGGCGAATAAAGAGAACTGGGATCAATACAGCTCTCGCGCCGGGGAAAACTCAAACAATATTTTCCCGTATTACGTGAAATGGAAGTCGCATTACGTCCGTGACGGTAAAACCACGCCGCTGATTGACACGCATATGAATCATAAGGATCTGTTTTACGTCTTCATGTCGGATGCAGCGCAGCTGAAAAACAGCGCCAATGAGCGCGTTGTGGTCAACAGCAACTGTAATGTGATGGACGCAGGTCAAGATCGCTTTACTGTGCCATGGAAGAACAACGACTATGCGGTGCATAACGGCTACCGGATGGCGTTTTATATCCAGATGGCGTTGCGTGCGGATCAGCAGGTGATGGCCTCCGGCGATAAGCTGAACAACGGTTTTCACCTGTTCTCTGTGTTGTACCAGCACAGCCGGATCTTTGGTCAATACGCGGCGAATGAATCCGATTGGTTGGCCCACCGTGCCCAGCTTGGGTTTAGCGACTTTGATTATCAGCACAGCACTTACGGTGGCAGCACGGTGAGCAGCATGCCGGGTAACGACTTTATGCTGGTGGCGTTGAGTGTGATTACCGGCCAGGACTGGCGCCCGTACTTCGACATGTTTGGTTTGCATTACACGTCGCTGGCGGCCGGCCAGGTGAGCAAGAATGCAACCAAAGGGACTGTGCCTGTGGGGATATATGTGCTTGAGGAAGATTTGCCGCCTGCCACGATGAGCACCGGTCTCGATTTCATCACGCTGTCTGAGTCTGATCCAACGACCCGCTGGCCACGGGATAACACGTCACCGAGCCAGTGTGCTCTGCCGTAATTCATCCATTTTGATGGACCCAATAACAAAGGCTGACGGAATGTCAGCCTTTTATTTTGTGACGAACAGACATCAAGCATCACGTCGCATGCGTTATTTAATCTCAATCCGTTTGGCGCTGCTGGGTTGTGTCGGTTCAACTTTTGGTACATGAACTTTTAACACCCCATCTTCAAACGCAGCACTGATGGTTTCTTGTTGCAGGTTTTGACCTAAGTAAAAACTCCGCATCAATTTTCCTTCATATCTTTCTTTGCGAATGACTTTATCGCCTTCTTTCTGCTCTTCGTTTTTTGATGTTGTCGCTTCAATGGTCAGGTTTCCGCCGTGCACTTGTACGGAAATATCTTCTCTTCGTACCCCGGGTAGATCGGCAGAAATATCATAACCGTCATCTTTTTCGACAATATCGATCCTGGGTGAAAATGACTCCACATCGAATGAATGCCTTAGTGTCGGGAAGGCATTATCGAAAAACTGGGAGAAATCGAACCAGGAATCACGTGGGACCAAGCTCATCTTAACCTCCAGTTCGTCTATTGGGACGCATTAATAGTGTAGTTAATTGCCTGCGCGCTATCGGGAAAAATCGAACTAGACTTGATATAAATCAACGGCCGAAAAATGGCAGCGTAATGCATTGAATAACCGGTATTTTATAGGCGTTCCGCAGGGTGTTTGAAGGCCGGCTGATGAAAGGGCGACTGGATTTTCAGGTAAGCGGGAGGGCAAAGATGATCAGGCAATTGAAACGGTTCTCGCAGGGGTTGGCAGCGGGACTTTCGCCGGTGCTCCCTCGATTTGTTTTGGCTTTGGCAGCCGCATTGGGAACATTACCGGTGATGGCAGCAGATACTTTAGTCAGCGTTCGGGTGAAAGAGCCGGTGAAGTTGGACGGTGTGGCTGAAAGTGTCTGGCTGAAAGCGATGCCGTTAACCGTGACGCTGGATCGGCGGGTCTATCAGCCCCGTGGTGAATCCGGCATGGCTTCAACGTCGGTTTCGGTTCAGTCGCTTTATGATGATGAATATGTTTACTTTTTTATCCAGTGGGACGATCCGACGCGTAGCCTCGCTTTCATGCCGTGGGAAAAGCAGCCGGATGGGCGCTGGCAGCGGCTGGCGAATCCGGATCAGTTCGGTTATGAAAATATGTACCATGAGGATAAAGTCAGCCTTTACTGGAACATCAATACCCAGGGGTTTGACACCCAAGGCTGTGCCGTTGCCTGCCATATGGCTGATAGTCGCGGTTATGTCGCGGATGTCGAACAAAGTCGCCCCGGTCGTAAATTTACCGCCCGCGAAGACGAGACGCTTGATGCCTGGGTATGGCGAGCGGTTCGAACCGGGAAAACGGTTCAGGCCGATGATCAGTTTATTGATGCCACCATTGATCCGGCAACGAACTTGCGCTGGGGGATGAAAGGCGACTTCGTCACCGGCGGCGGATATCGGGAGAACATCTCGGAAGCCACGCAACAGCCGGTGATGGGCAACCGGGTATGGGATGCGGTCCAGGCGTATGCGCTGAGTCCGGAGCAACAGATCCCGCTGGCGGATACTTTCAGCCCGGGGGATCGCCTGGCTTCGGTTTTGGTGAGCCCCTTTACCGGCTCACGGGGCGATGTCAGTGCGCAGAGTAACTGGAAAGATGGGAAATGGCTGCTGGAAATGAGGCGCAAGCGCGTTACCTCCGGGCATAATGCCAAGGCGCAGGACGTTCAGTTCTCAGAGCTTTCGCAGACTTATTATTTCGGCGTGGCGGTGTTTGATAATGCTCAGATGAGTCACTTATACAGCCCGGACGTGTTCCGGATGAAGTTTGAGACGCTGGCTGAATAGCTCTTGTGAAAATAGCTTTGGTGAAAATAGTTTTGGCGAAATAGCTTTGGTGAAAATTGCTTTGGCGAAATAGCTTTGGTTGAATCGATTCAAACATGCACAGGATGCCGGAATTTGCACAACAACGAGCCGGAGATCATCACCCGGACTCGCTGAATGTTGCCCTCACTCGTCGTTAGAGGGTAGTGTCGCGGTTACGATTCGTTGTCATCATCCGAGGGCGAGCCCCGGGCGATTTCCTCCTGGCGATGGCGCTCTTGCATGGCGTCATCGGATTGTTTTTCGACCAGATTGTCATCAGGCGCTTCTGGTTTGGAGGAGAACAAATTTCTTAGCCAATCGAACATAGCTCAACCTTAGTGTTATTTGCACAACGCTTAACACCCTATAAGCTTAGTCATTCACATTTTTGGCGGTGTTTTGTGTAACGTATTGATGGCCGCTGGTTGTTTGGAGGCGGCTGGCCTATGATGGATGACCCTGCAGTTTGGTGCAATGAATACAAGTATATGGATTATCAACAACGACTCACACCGGTGATTCGGTATCTGGAGCAACACTTCGCAGAGCCGGTAAACTTGCAGCAGGTGGCTGCGATGGCCCATCTTTCTCCCTACCATTTCCATCGGGTGTTTAAAGCAGTCACCGGAGAGACTCTGGGAGGCTTCATTAAGCGGCTGAAGCTTCAAAACGCGGTCCATTGTTTGTTCTACCATAAAAGCGCGGTGACGGAAGTGGCAATGGACTGCGGATTTTCGAGCTCGCAAAGCCTGGCAAAAGCGTTTCGGCTCTATTTTGGTGTCTCGCCATCCGAGATTCGCAGCTGTCAGACCCAGCCTGAATTTTCGTCATTGCTCCGAAATAGCAAGATTGGACACGCGTTAAGCAATGGTGGACACGATCCGTTGGCATCGCAAGGATATGCTTTGTCTTATCAACCGCAAAGGAGTGAGATAATGAAGACTGAACATTTTGCACAACGCTGTCTGGCTTCGGTTCGTGTGACCGGTCCTTATGGGGAGAACTATCAACCGGCGCTGGGTAAGCTTTACCAATGGGCAGGAGCCAAGGGGCTGGCTGACGGGCAATGCCTGTTTATTTATCACGACAACCCGGAAGTGACGCCGGCGCAGCAGTGTCGGACCGATATTTGCCTCACGGTTCCCGAAGGTACGGAAGGCGGGTCAGGAATTGAGATCCAGACTTTACCTGCCGGGGGATATGCCTCGATTCGTGAAACCGTGACCGAGCAGCGCCAGTATGGCGAATACTGGCAGGTGTTGATGGAAGCGATTGTGGCGTCACAGCTTGAAATCGATGATCGCCCCTGTTTCGAGCTTTACCACAGCTATGACGAACAGACGCATGTCGCCGATGTCAGCTTCTATACCGCGATCAAAGCCTAAACTTGCGGTCCTGCTGGTTCACGCGATTCAGGATGCTGCAGCCAGTCAAATAACAGATCCAGGGACGCGGTTTGCAGGTTTTTCGGCCTGACCAGATAGTAGCCATTCCCCGACGCGACGCTGTTGGGGTTTGGCATCACCAGCCGCCCGGCATCTAAGTCGGTCCGGGCCAGCGTGATATCTCCAATTGCAATCCCGAACCCCTGAATCGCCGCACTCACGGCCAGATCCAGTGTTGCAAAATGCTGATGTTGCTCACTCTGCTTCATGTCGGGCGTCCCACCATCTTTCATGGCCTCTTTCTGTGCAACATGGTTCAACCACAACGACCAGTCACTTTTCTGGGGCGTGGCATGCAGCCAGGTAAATGCGCGCATCTCATCCGCTGCGAGCGTGTGTTCGTATGCAGCCAGCAGAGTGGGGGAACAGACCGGCACCAGTTGCTCTTCAAACAACAGGTAGCTGGTGAGATCTTTTTGCCTCGGAGGCTGGCCATAGCAAATCGCAGCGTCAAAGGGCTCACTGGCAAAATTGATGTTGTGTTTGATCGCCGAAGTCAGCTCAACATCGATCTCAGGATACTGTTGCTGGAAGGTCATCAGTTTCGGTAACAGCCAGGACGTAATACAGCTGGGCACCTTCAACTTGATTTGCTGTTTGTCGTTGGTGAGCTGATCGACTGCCCGGTGGATCTGATTGAGAGCGTTTTCGACCAGCGGTAAAAACTCGGTCCCTTTATGGGTCAGCGTCAGCCCGCGGGCATGCCGGTTAAACAGGCGAACATTCAACCGGGTCTCCAGGCTGCTGATCTGTCGGCTGACGGCGCCTTGGGTTAAGTTCAGCACCTGCGCTGCGGCGGTGAAATTCAAGTGTTGTGCTGTCACCAGAAAAGACTGTAGCTCTTTCATCGTCGGGGTATGGATCATTGTTTTTTAGCCATTCCAAAAACTCATACCTAGTATGCAGAGATTTCGATTCTTAAATCAATTCTGCTCTGCATATAATTGGTAAAAAGAATGTTAACGGATAAAAATTCACTCAATGTGTTTTTAAATGCGTTATTTGTGTGGTTATCAGCGATAATATTCGCTTTTCGGAGGTGGTTGTGGAAACACTGGCATCACGCCTTGTTCCTGAGGCAGTAAAAAATCTCATACCCTATCAGTCGGCACGACGTATTGGCGGCCGCGGTCATATCTGGCTCAACGCCAATGAACTGGAGCAGGGTTGTCACTATGGGACTGGCACAGGGGAGTATCACCGCTATCCGGATTTTCTGCCGAATCAGTTGGCAGAGCAGTACCTGGCGTATTGCCTGAAAGGGCGCGACGCTCAGGACCTCGAAGCGCTGGCCGTTCGCGGCGCGGATGAAGCGATCGATCTGCTGGTGCGCACTTTCTGTCAACCGGCGCACGATAAGATTCTGATTTGTCCGCCCACGTATGCGATGTACGAATTCTGTGCTGAGTCATTCATGGTTGAGACGGTCAAAGTGTCGCTCCGGGAAGATTTTCAGCTGAACGTGCCCGAGATTTGTGCCCGGCTTCCGCAAGCCAAGGTGCTCTTTTTGTGCTCTCCGAATAACCCGACCGGCAATGTGATCCTGCGGGATGATCTTCTGACTGTGCTGGAAGCCAGTCAGTCATCAACTCTGGTCGTTGTTGATGAGGCGTATATTGAGTTCGCCCCGGAAACAACGGTGGTAGACCTGATCGCGCAATATCCGAATCTGGTCGTGATCCGGACTTTGTCAAAAGCGTTTGGCCTGGCGGCAGTGCGTTGCGGATTTCTGTTGGCCCATCCCCATGTCATGACCTACGTCGCCAGGCTGATCGCCCCTTATCCGATCGCAGACCCGGTCGCGCAAATTTCGCTGAGTGCTTTAAATGAGGTGGGCGTGGCGCAAATGCAGGCGCAGACGACTTCGCTTGTTGCCGTGCGGGACTGGTTTATGGAGCAGGTGCGGCAGTTGCCGATGGTTGAAGCGGTTTATCCGTCGGCGACAAACTTTGTGCTGATTCGTTTTCGCGGGCCTGAGTGTATGTATGCCTATCTGCTCGAGCGAGGCATTGTCACTCGCAATCAGGCGCACGATCCGGCGTTAAAACACTGTGTACGGATCTCGGTGGGATCAAAAAGCAGTATGCTCGAAACCTTAAATGCATTAAAAGAATATTAGTAGAAGAGGGATCTGACGATGAAGAAAATGATTGGCATGGGCCTGGTGGTGGCCGCAATGAGTATCAGCAATGTCCAGGCGGCGCAGCAAAAAACGGTGCGTTTAGCCTCTGATTTCACCTATCCACCGTTCAACTACAAGGATGCCTCGGACACGCCGCGTGGTTTTGACATCGAAATTGCCGATGCCCTGTGTGCGGCGGCGGATCTGGAATGTACCTGGGTGACGATGAGCTGGAACGGCTTGATCCCGGCACTGTTGGCCCGCAAGGCGGATGTGATCATGGCTTCGATGCGGATTACCGCTGAGCGTAAGAAGCGCGTGTTGTTTACCGATAAGTATTATCAGGCACCGGCACGGTTTATCGGGAAAGGCGATGCCGGATTGTCGATCGATCAATCCGGCCTGGCAGGCAAGCGGATCGGGGTCCAGTTGGGGACGATTCATGACCGCTATGTCACAGACATGTTTGGCGACGTTGCGAAAATCCAGCGCTATACCGGGCAAGATGAAGTGTACCTGGACTTGCAAAGCGGCCGACTGGATACCGTATTCGGCAATGCGGATCAACTCAGCCTGGCGTTCCTGGAGCAAGAGCGCGGTGAAGGGTTTACCTTTGTCGGTGACGCGGTCACGGATCCGGCCTATATCGGCGAAGGCACTGCGCTGGCGCTGCGTAAGCAAGATACCGAGCTGGCTGAGAAGTTTAACCGGGCGATTGAAACCATTCGTGCCAACGGCACTTACGACAAAATTGCTGCGAAATACTTTACGTTCGATATTTACGGCGGCGAATAAGCGTTCCTAAACCGTTTACAGGAACTTGATAGACAGACAAAAAACAGCGCTGAGGCGCTGTTTTTTATGCTCGGTGTGAAATGTGGCTATCGTTGTGGTCATTAACATGTCACCCCATCCCGTCATCTTTGCGACAGAACCCGAATTTATGGCGAGTGCTCGTCCAGCATTCTATCTCAATCGTTTCTTCACGAAAGCATGGTCAACCAGAGTGAGACCAATCCGCTTGTAATAGTCCATTGCTCCCGGTGCTGACAGCAATACCAAGGACACCTCGTCTCCAGTTGCCTTCCTGACTTGAGAGATAAGCGCTGTCCCAATTCCTTGTCGTTGATAAGCTCGGTCTACGGCAAGATCTGACAGATAGCAGCAATAACAGTAGTCGGTAAGTGCACGGCAAACACCAATCAGCTTATCTTCATGCCAGGCTGAGATAATCAGGTTCGCACCTTCGAGCATAGATGTTATCCGTGGGATGTCATCACTGGGCCGGTTAATGCCGGAGGCTTTAAATACTCTTGCAACTTCCTGCGGATCCAGGGGGTGATTTTGGCGGTACTCGATCATTGAGCTTTAACTCCTAAGGCTGAATGTAATTGCTTTGTCTGAATCTTTCTACATAAATACAGACCGATTATGGGAAGGGCCATATAGCAGGTGCTGATGATCAGGACGCTGTTATCGGACATCACTGACACTAAAGCATTCACCATGAAGGCCAGCGCCATCTGCGAGCAGGAGTAGACCGCGCCTGCCGCGCCACGTTTGTCAGTAAATGGGGTCATTGATATTGCAGACGCACAGATCACGATGAAGGTGTAGCTGAAGAATACGCCTGAAACACTAATAAGGAACGTCGTAGTAGACAGGTATCCAGACTCTGTTAAAAGTAGCAATGAAAAGCCGCTTACGATGAGGATAATCAATCCAGTCGCGATGACCATGTGCATACCGTAGTTATTGATAAGCTTAGGCAAGAGAGAGCGACTGACGAGTAAACCGGCCCCAACAAACGCGGACATCAACCCATAGTCGGTCGGGGACATCCCGAATAATTCTTGCAGAATAAAGGCGCTAGAACTCGTATACATCACGAAGCAGGCCATTCCAATGCCCGAAAGTAATGTGGCCAGAAGTAAGATATCGTTTCTAAGCACTGAGCGATAGTTCGCGAAGCATTCATGCAACTTTATGGATTGGTCCTTGTATCTGTTCGTTTCCGGACATAGCAGAGCGTAGATGACAAGTATGCAAAAGAGCATTGCAGCCATCACCACGAAGTTGGTTTGCCACCCGTACCATGATTGAATGGCACTGCCGATCACAGGGCCAAAGACAATAGACAGTCCCGTGAACATGGTTATGTAGGAGCTGGTAATGGCATAGCGCTCACCCTGGACGATATCAGACAGTACAACACGAGACAGTGCGAGGCTCACGCCACTACCGAAACCTTGAACAAAGCGGGAAATCAGGAATGGCTCGATCTCAGAGAGCGTGGTTGCCCACAAGTTGCCGGCTATGGCAGTGGAAATTCCGATCATAATGACCGGCTTTCGCCCATATTTATCACTTAATGGTCCGTATACAAGGGCGCTGCAGCCAACGCCAAGCAGAAAAATTGATATTGAGGACTGCATCAGCTTCTGGGTAGTGCCCATGAATTTTGTCATTTCCGGCAATGAAGAAAGATGAATATCCGTTCCCATCAAGCCGATAAAAAGCAGTAGCGTTAGAATGGCCACCACCTTAAGTTCTTCACGAGATAGTGGGGCATGTTTTTTCTGAGGCATATTTACCCTTGTTTGTTGCTCTGGTTTCGAGTGCATACCTGCCAAAACCTGGCCATGCCGTACCGGCAGGTATGTTTGTTAACTAAAATAAATACAATAGTTTACGTAGCAGTAAACCTCTCATAACTTAGGCGAGCTCTTTATACCAATTAACATTTCTGTAATAAAATTTTTTCTGTTCCAATGCGAAAAAATCAGTTGCATATGAGTTGTGGCGCACATACTTCTCATGAGGTACTGTACGTGCATTGATTTATATGTGGTTGTTTTTATGAAAGCTTTGCTGGGGTTTGTGGGTGTCGCCAATGTATTGGCCGGGGTTGTGGTGTGGTTTTGTCACCGGCTTTGGGGTTGGCCGACGATCAACTATCCCTCCGATTATCTGTTTTTTAATGCGTTGATCTTATGGGGGCTGGCCGGACTGTTATGGGATGGCGGCAGACAAGGTCGTTTTTATGATCGCGACCGCGGAGCGAGAAAAGCGCAATCGCTGGTGACGGATTTCGACCATGCACAAAGTAACCTCGATGAATTCCGGGCCAATTTTCACACCGGCTTAAAACTCTTTATCGCCGGTCTGGTGGCGATGGTCGGTAGCTTTATGCTGAACCAGTTGTCCTAGCGGCCGTGGCGTTGCTTCGGGGGGCGGTTTGCTGCACGTGAAGCCCTGAACTAGGCTTGGGGATACGGTGGGATAGCCCTGAGGCCCTTGGTTGCTGATGCCTGACGCTTCTGATGATCGCCACGCCCCGATCTGGCGCACGGCCTGGTTCCGGTTCTATGAAGAGCTGAATGATTTCCTGCCGAACGACCGGCGAAAAGTGCGTTTTCCTTATCGTTTTGCCGGGAAACCGGCTATCAAAGATACCCTCGAAGCCATCGGCGTCCCGCATACGGAAATTGATTTGATCCTGATCGACGGCCAATCTGTTGGCTTTGACCACCGGCTTCGGGGCGGTGAGCTGGTGTCTGTTTATCCGATGTTCGAGTCTTTCGATATCCGGCCGCTGGTCCGTTTGCGACCGGCACCGCTGCGGGAGCCGCGGTTTGTGGTCGATGTCAACCTGGGTAAACTGGCGCGCAAGCTGCGCTTGCTGGGGTTTGATACCTTATACAGCAATCAGTTTGAAGATGATGCAATCGTGGCACTGTCGGTGGCGGAGGAACGCATCATTCTCACCCGGGATAAACATATCTTTCAGTATCGGGTGGTGACGCATGGCTACTGGGTGCGCAGCGACCGCCCAGATGAGCAACTCCTTGAAGTTATTTCCCGTTTTCAGCTTGAACAAAGTTTTCGTCCGTTTACCCGTTGTTCGCGCTGTAACGGCTGTTTGAAAGCCATCGAACGTGCGCAGGTGATCGGCCGCGTTCCGCCTAATACGTTACGGTTTTATCACGTATTTTTTGAATGCCGGTGTTGCCGCCACATTTATTGGCAAGGGACGCATTATGCCCGCATCACACAATGGATAGCCCGACTGAAAGCCGTCGGAGCCTGACCCGAAAATGCCGACTAGGCTTAGTATATGAACCGCAGTTGTTGCTATACCAGCAATAAGTGCTATATCGGCAATAAGTGCTAAACCAGTAGCAAGCACCACACCGGCAACATCAGCGACGCTAACCGGCGTATGGTCGGTAACTGCGTAGGAGAGTTCGTATGAAAGCACATGTCAATGAGGAACTGCTTCGCTCACACCAACCGGAGATGATACGCAAGCGTCTGGCAAAACCGCCGGAGTCTCAGAATATCTCCGATGCCGTCCTGGGCGGGATTGACGGGTGCGTGACGACCTTCGCGGTGGTCTCTGCGGCTGCGGGGGCAGGATTACCGGCGTCTGTGGCAGTGATTCTGGGGGTTGCTAACTTACTCGCCGACGGGTTCAGTATGGCGGTCAGTACCTATGAATCCCACCGGGCAGATCTGGACTACGCCCAAAGCTTGCGTGAAATGGAGGAAGTGCATATCGACTTGGTGCCGGAAGGCGAACGGGAAGAGATCCGCCAGATTTTCATCAATAAAGGGTTTAATGGCGAGGTGCTGGAGATCATTGTCGAAACCATCTGTGAAGATCGCAAATTATGGGTTGACACCATGTTGGTCGAAGAGCATGGGATGAATAATCAGGCGCATATCAATCCGCTGGCATCCGCCGGTGCCACGTTTCTGGCCTTTCTTGTGGTCGGGGCGATGCCGTTGCTGCCCTTCCTGAACAGTGTTTTGACCTTATCCCAGCAATTCGCTCTCAGTACGGCGTTGGCGGCCTTAATGTTTTTCCTGATCGGGATGCTCAAAAGTCTGGTGTTTAATCTGCCTTATTTATGGTCTGGCCTGCGGACGCTGGCAATGGGAGGGGCGGCGGCCAGTCTGGCCTATGTGTCCGGCTACTTGCTGCGGGAGCTGTTTGGTTTATCGGGACTGTAGGCAATACGGGTCACATGTCGCGGCTAAAATCGGTTTTGATCAGGTGCAGGATGGCGACGTCATGTCCGACCGCAAACCGGACATCCCAGACGTTGGTTAAGTGACCGACCGCAGAAGGCATCAAATCCTGCAAGCCGGATAGAAGCTCGGCTGAATCTGCCAGTGGGAACCCATCAATGGCACAAACATCGAGTTCATTGCACCAGGCGTGCAGCGCGGTTTGCTCATCTTCTGATTCCACTTGCGACATATAGGTTGCGCCGTCATATTCCAGCACCAGAGTATAGATGGCCATTATGGACCCAATACCCGACGGGGCCGATGAGGGCTCGGCCCCCGACGGGCACCAAAGACATCGTAGCCAGGATCGCCGGGATTAGTCATCTTTCACCATCGATTGTGTGTACCAGCAGGTCAGTTCATGATCACTGCTGACCAGATTGACCACTACTTCCCCGTAGAGCCGCCAGCCATCATTCATCAGCTCGTTGATTTTTTTCTCAAATTCAAATTCATGTTTGTCACAGACGATTTTGTATTGCATATCGTGCCTCCGGCGGATCGGGAAATACGCTGTGTTACCGGTGTGATTCTGGCCCTAAGGGCATTGCTTTATAATAAAAGCACTGCTTTATAAGGGCGTTTTTTATAAAGACACAGCTTTATAAGGACAAAGCTTTTTATAAGGATAGTTAGAAAATGTTCGGCAGGCGGCACAAGGATAAGAAAAAGCCAGCAGAGTGCCGGCTTTTGGTCGTAGGAGAAAAACGAAACTTTACAGGCGCTTTGGTTGACGGTAAGTGCGACCGGCAGCCTGGTAGATATCTTTGAGCTTGAGATCGAAGTTGTCGTAGAAGAACCAGGCGACAAATTTGATGACGTCGTCACCATCGTTCATGATCCACTCTGCGAATTCTTCCGATTCACCTTGGTCATTTTCCTGCATCGACACATGGTAAATGCGCTGTTCACCGTCGATTTCCGCCAGGCGGAACTGGCCGGTCAAGGCTGCAGCAGCATCGGCGATTTCCTGGTCTTCGCAGGATTTTAAGGCGTCCAGAACCTGAGGCATAGTGTCATGTTGGCACAGGGATTTGATGAGGGCTTCAAATTGATCTTGTTGCATTTCTTTTCAACTCATAATATTGATAGCCCTATTGTAGCAGTGACCGCCACATAAAGGAAAATGAAGGAGTTATCAATGACAGGAATGACGGATCTCGATCAGTTACTGCGCCATATGGAGCCCCGGCTTCGGGACGGTGAGTTTGTGTTTTGTACCACGCCGACCCTGGATGATGCCTTGTTTGTCCGGCTTAAACCGCTCGCGACTTTCCGCGAAGATGAAGGGCTGACCCTGGTGCTGGACAAAAATCTGGCCCGGGAAAATGGCTTTGCGGTAGAGCCGGTTTTTCGTGCGATCACCCTGACGGTGCATTCGAGTCTGGAAGCGGTCGGCCTGACCGCCGCGGTGGCCGGTAAACTGGCCGAGAAAGGGATCAGTGCCAACGTGGTGGCTGCCTATTACCACGATCATATTTTTGTCCAGGCGGAAAAGGCGCAGCTTGCGTTGGCCGCACTGGCTGAACTGAGTGCCCAATGATACCCAGCTGAATCAATATCGGTTCACGGACTGATAGCGCTTGGTACCTGTTGTCGGGTGTTGCTGTTGCGTGTGTACGCATCGAAAGAATGACAAGGAAATCATATTTATGGAATTACACACTCTGTTACTGTTTGCACTGGCCTCACTGACCCTGAATCTGATCCCGGGGCCGGATGTCATTTATATCTTATCGAATACCATGAAGGGGAAAGCCTCGGCGGGAACCCAGGCCGCGTTGGGGCTGGGCGTGGGTTATCTGTTTCATACCGTGGCGGCGGTCTTCGGCCTGTCGGCACTGATCCTCAGTTCAGCGTATGCATTTCTGGTGGTGAAATACCTGGGTGCGGCTTACCTGTTGTATCTGGGGATCTGCGCGCTGCGAAGTTTTGCCCGCGGTGAATCAAAGCTGGCGCTGGATGAGAGCCAGAGCGGGACGCAAAATATTTTTCGCCAGGGGGTGATCGTCAGTATTCTGAATCCGAAGGTGGCGATGTTTTTCCTTTCGTTTTTGCCGCAGTTTATCGATACCTCCCTAGCGTCGTCTCCGACCCATCAGTTGTTGATCCTGGGCGTGGTGTTCTGTGGTCTGGCCACCTTGTGTAACGCCGCATACGCAACGCTGGGAAGCTGGGTTCTGAACAGCCCGCAGGCCTCACGGTTTAGCCGTGCTATCGAAGGGGTGTCCGGGGTGCTGTTAATCGGCCTGGCGGCAAAAATTGCGTTCAGTAAGAACAATGCCGGTTAATCCGGTGAACAAAATAAGATAGCGAGACAATCATGAACTCAGATCGAACCTGTTGTATGGTGATGACCACCTTTGCTGATAAAGCGAACGGCCAGGCTATCATCCACTCCCTGCTTGAAAAGCGACTGGCGGCCTGTATTCAGGTCCAGTCGATCGAGAGTTACTACCACTGGAAAGGGGCGGTGAATCAGGATCAGGAGAAGTTGATGATGATTAAAACCACCGTTGAGCTGTATGCGCAGGTTGAAGCGGATATTCTCGCGAATCATGACTATGAAACTCCGGAAATTATCCGGCTGCCCATTACCGCCGGGCTGCCGGATTATCTCAACTGGATCCGCTCGGAGTGCAAGCCGTAACGCATCCGGCTCTGGTGGCTACATATTCGGATAGTTCGGACCACCGCCGCCTTCCGGCGTGACCCAGGTGATGTTCTGGGACGGGTCCTTGATATCACATGTTTTGCAGTGAACACAGTTGGCGGCATTGATCTGAAACTTGGGCATGCCGTTGCTGGTTACAATTTCATAGACCCCGGCCGGACAATAGCGCTGGCTGGGCTCGCCGAACCGCTCTAAATGCATGTTGAGCGGCAAACTTTCATCCTTCAGTTTCAAATGACAAGGCTGGTTCTCCTCGTGCTGGGCCCCCGATAAATAGACCGACGACGGCTTATCAAAGCTGATGACCCCGTCCGGTTTCGGGTATTCGATTGGCTGGCTTTTTTCCAGCGGCCGCAGACATGCATGATCGGCCTTGTGATCTTTCACGGTCCAGCGCAGCCGGTGTTTGAGCCAGTTATGCTCCACAGTTGCCAGCGCACCGCCAATGAGGTTACCGAATTTATGGATCTGGGCACCGAAGTTTCGCGCCTCGTCCAGCTCCTGATAGAGCCAGGACTCTTCAAACAGCTTTTCGTAGCCCGGCGTGGTTTGCGTAAATCCCTGGCTGATTTCGCTAAACACCGCTTCGGCGGCCAGCATCCCGGATTTCATCGCGGTATGGCTGCCCTTGATTTTGGCAAAATTGAGTGTGCCAGCGTCACAGCCGACGAGAACGCCGCCCGGGAATTGTTGCCGGGGGAGGGAGTATAACCCGCCCTTGGTAATGGCCCGGGCACCATAGGCAATCCGCTGACCGCCTTTCAGATATTGGTGATACAGGGGATGATGCTTCATGCGCTGGAATTCATCGAACGGGCTGAGGTAGGGATTGTGGTAGTTCAAATCGACAATCAGCCCGACAGCCACCTGGTTGTTTTCCAGATGGTAGAGAAAGCTGCCACCGGTGGTGTCTGACTGGCTTAACGGCCAGCCGACGCCGTGCAGGACTAATCCGGGCTGGTGCTGTTCTGCGGGGATTTCCCACAACTCTTTGATCCCCAGCGCGTAATGCTGGGGTTGTTTATCGTAGTCGAGATCGAAATTGGCGATCAGCGTTTTGCCCAGATGGCCGCGCGCGCCTTCGGCAAAAATGGTGTACTTGGCGCGCAGCTCAATGCCCGGTTCAAATGTCGATTTAGGCTCACCGTTTTTGTCCCGCCCCATATCCGTGGTGATCACACCGGCAACGCCGCCTTGCTCGTTATAGAGTACTTCGGCGGCAGCGAAACCGGGATAAATCTCAGCGCCGAGTGATTCAGCCTGTTGGCCCAGCCAGCGACAGAAGTTGGCCAGGCTGATGACAAAATTGCCGTCGTTTTTCATCGGCTCCGGCGTGAGGTTGAGCGGAAAATTCAGAAAATTGTGCTGGTTGGTGAGCAGGCAAAATTGATCTTCACACACGGCGGTATGCAGCGGGGCATCCAGTCGCTCCCAGTCCGGAAATAGTTCGTCCAGCGCCCGATGTTCGAACAAGGCACCCGAGAGAATATGGGCGCCGACTTCCGCGCCTTTTTCAACCACGCAGACCGAAAGCGTCTGACCGTTCTCCTCTGCCAGTTGCATCATGCGGCAGGCGGCGGAAAGGCCGGCAGGGCCTGCACCCACAATCACAACGTCAAATTCCATGCTTTCTCTTTCCATGTCTTCTTTTCCTATGTGTTCTTTTTCCATGCAAAGTTTCCTGAACATTCGAGGCGATATTGGTAACTATAGTCCAGTTGACGTAAACGTAAATTCAACTAGGCTCAAAGTGTATTCGCTTTCGGATATGTCGTTTAAGTCAAGCCTTTAAGTCAACTTATCTCTGGCTGCTGTCAAAGGTCTGACGTGGTTCCGGCGCTTGTTCAGAAGCATGTTGGCAGTCACTTTAATCAGAAAAGGAAGACATCGTGAAAGTACTGGTAGCGATAAAACGTGTGGTGGACCCATACGTTAAAATCAGGGTCAATCGTGATGGCACTGGCGTGGAAACAAACAATGTCAAAATGGCCATGAACCCATTTTGTGAGATTGCCGTGGAAGAGGCCGTCCGGCTCAAGGAAGCAGGCATTGCCGAAGAAGTGGTTGTGGTGTCAGCCGGTGAGTCGGCGTGCCAGGAGCAATTGCGCACCGCTTTAGCCCTGGGGGCTGATCGGGCAATTCACATCGACACGGAAAACAATCTGGAGCCGCTGACGGTTGCCAAGTTACTCAAGGCCGTGATGGAAAAAGAGCAGCCCGGTCTGGTGCTTTTGGGCAAACAGTCCATTGATTCGGATAACAATCAGGTGGCGCAGATGCTGGCGGCGTTAACCGGTCGGCCGCAAGGGACATTTGCCTCGAAGGTGGTGGTTGAAGATGACGTTGTCACGGTTACGCGTGAGGTGGATGGCGGCCTGGAGACCCTAGCGCTGAAATTGCCGGCGATTATCAGTACCGATCTCCGGCTGAATGAGCCGCGTTATGCGTCGTTGCCAAATATCATGAAGGCTAAGAAAAAGCCGATGGAATGTGTGCAGCCGGCTGATTTTGACGTGGCGGTGACTCGTCATCAGGAGATCCTGTCGGTCTCGCCGCCACCGGAACGAGCCGGTGGTATTCAGGTGGCTTCGGTTGCGGAGCTGGTCGATAAGCTGAAAAACGAAGCGAAGGTGATCTGATGGCAACGTTAATTATTGCGGCACATGCAGAACAGACGGTATTGCCGGAAACGTTCAAAGTGATTCAGGCGGCCCGATCGCTGCCGTCTCCGGTATCGGTGCTTGTTGCGGGCAGTGGATGCAGCGTGGTCGCCGAATCGGTCAGCCGGATTGCCGGGGTGGATGAGGTGCTGCTGGCGGATGATGTGGTCTATCAGCATCAGCTACCGGAGAACCTTGCATCGTTGGTGGTGGAGCTGGCCGGACGATTTACCCATGTGCTTGCTCCGGCGAGTACCTTCGGGAAAAACCTGATGCCCCGGGTTGCGGCGTTGCTGGATGTGGGACAGCTCTCGGATGTTATTGCCATCGAAAGTGAAGACACGGTGATCCGCCCCATTTACGCCGGAAATGCGTTGGCGAAGGTGAAGTCGCATGATCCTGTGAAAGTGATGACGATCCGTCCGTCGGCGTTTGATTCGGCACCGGAGCAGGAGACTCCGGCACCGATCACGGCTCTGGAGGGCGCCGTGCCAACCGATCTGTCGCAATTTATCAGTCTGGCGGAGACCCAAAGTGAGCGGCCGGATTTATCGGTGGCCAAAGTGGTGATCTCCGGCGGCCGGGGGCTGGGAAACAAAGAGAACTTTGCCTTGATTGAACAGCTGGCAGACAAGCTCGGCGGGGCAATTGGTGCCTCACGGGCGGCGGTGGATGCCGGGTTTGTCTCGAATGATTTACAGGTCGGACAAACGGGCAAGATCGTGGCGCCCGAGCTTTATATTGCGGTGGGGATTTCGGGCGCTATTCAGCACTTGGCCGGGATGAAAGAGTCCAAAGTGATCGTGGCGATCAACAGTGATCCGGAAGCGCCGATCTTCCAAATCGCCGATTATGGTCTGGTCGGCGATCTGTTCGACATCCTGCCACAACTGATTGAAGCGGTTTAGAAAAACCTGAAAAATCGTTTTATTCCAGTATTGTCCAGCCGCGCTGCTCAGCCATCCTGAGCAGCGCGGTTTTTTCTTTCTGCTGCTCTGCGGTCAGCCAGTCAATAAAATGCGTGACATCGTCACTTTCAGTGGTGGCGTGGTAGTAATACATCCACTGGCTGTTGGCGACCACGGCGGCGTGTTTCGGTAGCATGAGATAGCCTTGCTCCAGCTCATGAACCACCAGCATTAAATCGGTAATGGCGACGCCCTGACCGGCCAGGCAGGAGGTCAGGGCCATATCCAGGGTGTTGAAGGTGAGTCCCGGTTGATGGATCTGATTCGGACGTTGAATACTCTTCAGCCAGGCTTTCCAGTCACTTTGATCTGAGGTCGGATGCAGGCGCGGGTAGTTCAGCAGCTCATCAATCGACACCGGCTGATTGCTGCGGGTGAGTTGGCCGGAGTAAACCGGAGCCAGATACTCTTTTCGTAAAAAATGCTGCTGATAGCGACTTGGCGGCTCGTGCTGCATGTTATAGACAGCCACGTGATAGTCATCTTCGTCCAGCATCAGCTCTTCACTGGTATGGCCCATACTGGAGGAGATCACAATATCCAAATCCGGGTGCAATGCCTTAAATGAATGCAAGCGGGGGATCAGCCAGCGCACGGCAAAGCTCATGGCGACCTTGACTTTCAGCGTTCCGGTTTCCTGAACCCGACACTGTTTGATGGTGCGGTTGAGCTCACTGTACTGCCGGGTCAGCAGCAGGGCGACTTCCTTGCCTGACTCGGTCAACTCCAGCGCCCGGTGATGGCGGATAAATAACGGAAAACCTAAGCTTTCTTCCAGTTGTCGGATTTGCCTGCTGACCGCACTTTGGGTGACATTCAGTTCACTGGCTGCCAGCGTGAAACTCAGGTGACGGGCCGCTGATTCAAAGACCCGAAGGCCGTTGAGGGATGGGGGTAATAAGGCATGTCTCTTTTTCAATTCCATCGGAGATCCATTTGGATGTGCACGGTGCTTGGATGAGTTTTTGGAATGCTAAGGTACTATAAATGTCGCTTGAAAGGCAAAGTTTTACCCCTTAGAGTGGCGAGGATAGAAGTAATCTCTGTTTCGTACAGATTACGGTTTGATTTTTTGCCTTGCGTTGTGAGTTTTGAATAAAAAATGAAAAAGTTGGTCACGCTCGCTATACCACTAATTATTTCTCAGTTGGTGGCCCAATTACTGATTTTTACTGATGTCTGGATGATGGCCCAGCTCAGTATTATGGCCATTGCCGGTGGCGGCCTGGGCGCGACAGTGTATTCGATCGTGTTTATTATTGCCGGCAGTACCGTCGGTTGTGTTGCAAACCTGATCGCCATTGCTTACGGGATGCGGGCAAGCCGCCCGGCCCATGGGGAACAGGAGATCCGTGCTGCCGTGAAAGGCGGGGTTCTGCTGTCTGTGATTTTGACGTTGGCGTTGCAACCAGTGTTCCTGTTGATGCCGGAGATGCTGTCGATGGCCGGTCAGGATCCGCAGGCCGTGGTGCTGGCGGTGGATTATCTGGATGCGCTGAAATGGTCGATGTTACCGACGTTAATCTTGCTGGTGCTGCGGAGCCTGGTCAGCGCGTTTGGTGATACCCGTTCGGTGATGGTGATGTCTCTGGTCACGGTGGCGCTGAATGTGCCGCTGAGCTACCTGTTTGCCTTTGAGTGGAACCTGGGACTGGCCGGTTTGGGTTACGGTACGGCGCTGGCGGCGCTGCTGGTGATGTTCGGCTATGGCTACTGGGTGTTTCAGCAGCCGAAATACCGGGACTATCATCCGTTGCAGCAGCTTCGTGAATATCGTGTCGGGATCATGTTGCCGCTGCTGGGGCTCGGAGTGCCGATTATGATCGCCACGATGCTGGAACATGCGCTGTTTTCCGGGGCGGTATTACTGGCGGGTACACTGGGTGCGGTGTCGCTGGCGATTCACCAAATTGCGCTGCAATGTCTGAATTTGTCCTGGAATGTGGCGTTTGGTTTTTCGCAGGCCGCTTCAATTCTGGTCAGCCAGCATGTGGGCCGTCAGGAGCCGCAGCTAGTGCGACGTTTTGCCTATCTGGGATTGTTTCTGGTTACGGCAGTGAGCGCGGTCTTCGGGGTTGCGGTGAGTGTGTGGCCGGAGTTTCTGACCCAGGTCTTCAGTGTTGAAGGCGATGCCCTGGCGATGGACTTGGTTGCGGCCTTGCCGAGTGTGATGATTATGGTCGCGCTGTGTTTTGTCGTGGACGGCTGGCAACTGGCGGCGATCAGCATTCTGCGCGGGATGAAGGTCGTGAAGGCTCCGACAGTGTCAACGGTGATCGGCTACTGGCTGATTGGGCTGCCGGCTGCCTGGTATCTGATGAAAGGCATGGGGCTGGAAGGGATCTGGGCCGGCTTGGGCATTGGCCTAGCGGCGACCGGGGTGATGCTGGTGAGCTTGCTATTCCGTCACCTGAACCACTTCGAACGCCTGGTGCAGCAATCCCAGGCACGATCGGCGCATGACCCGCATCAGCCGTCGCACCCGATCAAGTCTGGTGCAGAGCGCGCCGGAGCGCGTGCGGTGTCAGAGAATCCGTCTGCGGTGCTGACTTAACGTCCGTGTGAATGAGCGGGCTGTGGTTTTATGGGACTATGGTTTTATGGGGTGATGGGTTCGTCATTGCGTGATTGAAAACAGAGCGGAAAAAAGCCGGAAATGATTCCGGCTTTTTTATGGGTGTATTTTGATTGGATGTGATTTTTACTGAACGAGATACCTGTCGCCGGGTGTTAACGCATGCGAAACACATTGGTTTGTTTGTCTTGCTGGACTTCGGCGAAGCTGCGGACAAACGGTCCCTGCTGACGAATACGAGCCGGTAGGGTATCAATCACACTTTTGGCTTCGGCCTTGGTGGCGAAGTCGCCATAGATCACCGCGTACCAGCGATTGCCCAGACTGCGTTTCCAGTTGACCCAAATTGGGTCTTGTCCTTTGATATCCCGGATATAACCGCGGACGTCGCGCTCTTCACTCAGTGCCAGAACCTGAATCGTAAAACGGTTTGGATCCAGATGGCCATAGGCTTCCTGGGTCGTCATTGCGCCGACACATTGGCTTTGTGGGCCGTTGGTTGTCGTACAGCCGGTCAAAAAGAGCAGCGCTGCGACCGCAAAGAACTTATACACTCAGTGTCCCCTCTATGCTTCCAGATGAAATTGCCATGATCTATAGGCGGTTAATTTCTCCGGATGGTAAATGTTTTTTTGGTTTATGGGTGTTACGGTGGTTGGTTGTCGGGTTTTATATCATTCTCGGGACTTACCTCATCCTCGGTATGGATACTGTTTTTATATCCAGTATGTTGGCAGAAGCGGTCACGAAATTCAATGGGTTGTCCGATGTGTGTGACCACCGATGCTTTACTGTCCGGCTCCCAGCCAGAAGGCGGTGAGTTTTTCTTCAATCTCATCAATCGTGGTGGTGTTGTGGGTTCTGGCAATCGCGCTCATCAGCGCATCCTGCTTGGCGGCTTGAATTCGGGTGAGCACCTGCCGGGTTGGAGGCGACAACAGATCTTTGAGATCAAACCCGAGCAGGAAAGCAGAGATCCGCTCGACATCATAGTCCAGCTGCTCTCCGGGCACGTAGTCTTCCCACAATCTGCCGTCATGAATGTGCTGGTATTTATCCATGATGGTGTAGAAGTCGGTGGCATCTTTGCTGTTTTCTGCGCCGCGCTCATCCCAGGCCATGAGTTTGAGCAGGACGATGCCAGGCAGGGAAGCAACTTTGAACTGGTGTGATTGAAAGTTCACGGTCAGGGCTGCATCGAAGGCTTCCTGGAACCCGACGACAGACATAGTCACCTCATGACCCGGCGGCCATTGAATGTGGCCGTGAGCATCTTCGAGTTGCCCGAACGGAATAATGTCGACCGGCAGGTTGGTTTCCGGCTCTCTGAGGCGATGTGACTGGCGGGTTTCCTCCAGCCCGGCATGGATCAGACCGGTTTTGACGGCTTCAAACTCCTCCCAATCCGCGACAAAAATTGCAGTATCGATGTCGCGGGTTGCCCGGATCGGCGGATGGCCGAAAACGCCGTGAAGCACGATGTCGCGCGCGGTGGCTCCGGCGATGAAATAGGGTTTACCGGTTCGCTCGATAGCCCTGATCACTTTGATCAGGGCGGTTTCAAACGCCGGGTTAAGGGAGTTGCTTAAGGTGTAGAAATTGTTCATTGAGGATCTCGGCGACTTCGCGGTTTCGGCTGTCCGGGCTTGTCAGGAGCTCAGCCGTACATAACAGGGCTTGAGCCGTTTGATTGAGTGTCAGGCTCTCCCCCCAGAATGGGGCGGCGATCGTTAGCTTTCCGTCTTGCGCCGGCCTGGCTTGGTATTGTCTGAATTTTTGCTGAAACGGGGCGCGGGTGAACAGTAACCACTGCTCCGGCGTCAGGTATTTCGTGAGTTGGTAGGCGGCAATTTCACCACTCCAAAGCTCACCTTCTTCCAGGGCGATGGATGACCAGCTGAGCGGTGTATTGACCGTCATCGCTTTGAGTTTTGGCTTGAGGGTCTGACGGTAGGCCTGCAGCCACTGATACTGCAATGCTTTCGGATCCAGCAAGCGGCGATGCTGTTTCTCCGCCGGAATATGATGGTTATCGATCAGGTAGTGAATGGCTTTGTTGACCATTCCTAATGAAATACCGGCCTTGGCAGCAATTTCACTGTACGTTTTCTGCAACAACTCTTCTTCTGCAAACAAAGCAAACAGGCATTTGGCGACACCGATACTCATGGTGTTTACCTGTGGGAGTTGGGTGTCCGGTTGGCGTCCCTGAATCAGGATATACACAGCATCATCGACGATGGACACATTCCCGGCTTCATCAATATAGTTGATGCCGTGCTCCCGGCAGTATTGGTGCAAAAAGTCACTGAGGCAATTGCAGATCAATAAGGGGTTGTCGGTCTCAGCCGCCTGTTTGAGAAACTGCGCCAGATTCTCTTTTCGATGGATCTGTTTATACACAACGGCAAAGTTGTGCGTTTTGGTATGCAGGGTCAGCCTGAGCCGGGCGTCATAAGATGCCTGGGGCAGTGGTTCGATTTCGACCTGCCAGTCCTGGGGTAGCGTATGGGGGAGCTGATGCAGCCAGATGAGCTCTTTTTTCATGATAGGTCCACTTTCATGAGTCATGAAAAAATAATAATCGTGAAAATCATCGGTGTAAAGACAATTCCTGCTTGGTTTATTCCAAGAGAATCACTCAGCAAATCAGCCTATTCGCTTTAAAACTGCTGAGAGAAGCATCACCTGAAACTAAATTTGTTGTTTGAGGGTGACGATTATAGCTTCTCTCGAATAAACTGTATATATATACAGTATTATGTAACCATAGAGCGAGTGAAGTATGGCGGTGTTTCCTGTTTTCATTGAGTCCATTCCTTGCGGCTTTCCGTCTCCGGCCGATGGTCATCAGGAAGAGCTCGATCTGGATGACTACTTGATCCGTCACCCGAACGCGACGTTTTTTCTCCGTGCTTGCGGGGATTCTATGACAGGCGCGGGGATCTATGACGGAGATCTGCTGGTGGTTGATCGCGCAGAAGCGATTGTGCCCAATCGGATTGTGATTGTCCGGGTGTATGACGAGTTCACCTGTAAGCGATTGGTTCGGCATCAAGAACAGTGGTGGCTGAAAGCGGAAAACCACCGCTACCAGCCGTTTCCCTTGCCGGAAGATGCTGAAATCTTCGGCGTGGTGACCCGAAATATTCATAACTTGCTGGATTGATGCATGATGAGTGCTACGTTTGCGGGCTACCGGGATCAAATCTGGGCCTTGGTGGATGCCAAAAGTTTTTACACCAGTTGCGAGCAGGTGTTTGATCCGACACTGGCGGGCAAGCCGGTAGTGGTGCTGTCGAATAACGACGGCTGCTGTGTGGCGATTTCCGAGCAGGCCAAAGGCTTGGGGATCCAGCGGGGTGCCCCCTGGTTCAAAATCGAGCGGGAGGCTCGCAAGCTGGGCGTACAGGTTCGCAGTTCGAACTATGTGCTGTACGCAGATATGAGCCGACGCTTTATCGAAGAGCTGTCCCGGTTTTCGCCGCAGGTGGAGCAGTATTCAATCGACGAAGCGTTTGTCCGCCTGGACGGGATGAACCAGGAAGATTTAACGGCGTACGGCCAACAGATCCGGGACACGATTTATCGGCATCTTGGCCTGGCGGTGCGGGTCGGTATCGGCGCCACGCCCACGCTGGCCAAACTGGGAAATCAGGCGGCGAAAGCTTATGAGCAGCGGCTGCATGGTGTCGCTGAAATCAAAACCGAACAACAGCGACGTTGGCTGTTGCAGCGAACCGATGTGCAGGACATCTGGGGCATTGGGGCAAAAACGGCGACCCGGCTGCGAACCTCAGGGATCACCACAGCACTACAGCTGGCTGATCAAAAATCGGCGGATATGCGCCGGTTGTGGAATGTGGGTCTGGCCCGGACCGTCCTTGAATTACAAGGCGTGGCCTGCATTGCACCGGGAGATATTGATGAAAAGCGCAAGCAAATCTTGTCCAGCCGCAGTTTTGGTGTCGGGATCAGCCAACTGGATGAGCTGAAAGCCGCACTGGCGTTTCACTGCCAGCGCGCCGGGGAAAAGCTGCGTCAGCAAGGCAGTCAGGCCGGGGTGGTCAGCCTGTTTTTACGCACCAACCGCTATAAAGATTTACCGCAATACAATAAGAGTACCGCGCGGGTTTTGGCCTGTCCCAGTCAGGATACCTATCAGTTTTTAAACTCAGCGATTGAGCAACTGCACGGGATTTACCGTCCCGGCTATGAATACCAGAAGATCGGGGTGATCCTCGATGATCTGTCCGATGTGCAGCACCAATACGTCCAGCTGGATATGTTTGACGCCAGTACCCTGGATGAAATGAAGCGACGCAAACTGATGGCAGTGACGGATCAGCTCAATGCCCGTTATAAAAACGGCGTCAAACCGGCTTCGGTGATCAGCGCTACCAACTGGCACATGCGCCAGGCCTTCCGGTCCAATCGTTGGACAACCCGGCTGGATGAACTTCAGATTGCCAAGTGCTGAGCAGCGTGAGGGAAAGTAATTGATTAAGAAAGTGAATCAAAACAGTTGCAAATACAAATAACATTTGTTTTCATTCGTACTATTGATGGTTTTGTTAAATAATATAAATGGAATTTGTAATGAAAACAGTGTTTATCCGACAACCTTTGGCCTTAGCGATTTCGCTGGTTGTGGCCCCGGCTTTGGCTCAAAGCGATACTCAGAGTACAGAAACGCTGACGGTCTATGGCCAAAGCTATGAAGGTTATGCGGAACACATGCCAACGTCGGGGACGAAGACGGATTTGGCATGGCTTGATGTGCCTCAATCGGTCTCTGTGGTGACCGGGACGGAAATCAAAGATCGGGGTGCAGTTCGCTTGGTTGATGCGCTCGATGGCGTCGCCGGCGTCAATAATACCCTGGGCGAGGGGAGCCGGGATCAGTTCGTGATTCGGGGCTTTGACTCACTCAACGACGTCTACCGGGACGGGCTACGGGATGACGGGAATTTACAGTCCTACCGAAGTCTGGCCAATATTGAACGGATTGAAGTCGTGAAAGGTGCGGCAGGGGCGCTTTATGGGCGCGGATCAGCCGGGGGGTTGATCAATCTGGTGACAAAGCGTGCCAATGGGGAAAACTTCACACATTTCAATTTCGGTGTGGGCAGCCAGAATCAGTATGTGGGTCAGGTTGATAGCTCAGCGTCGGTGTCCGAGACGGTGAATGGGCGTGTGAATCTGGAATATCGCGAAGGGGATTCCTATGTCGATCATGTGGACTCGCATGATTATTTCATTGCTCCGACGCTCAGAATCACCCCTCGGGAAGGCCATACGCTGGATCTGGATGTGGAGTATGCCTACCAGGAGCTGGTTCCGTATCGGGGTGTGCCTTCGAAGGACGGGAAGCCGGTCGATGTTACGGAGAGCATTTTCTTTGGCGGCACGAATGACTATCAGAAGTCTGACAGTCTTCGCCTGGCGGCCGATTATCAAATCGACCTGAATCATGCGCTGACGTGGCATAACCGCGTTTCCTGGAATCGGATCGAACTGGAGCAAAAAGGGACCCGGCAGGCCAGCACGGTTGTGACGGGAGATACCGTGGCGCAGACCGTGAATAATTTTGGCTATGATCCGCGTACCACCACCACGCTTCAGTCTGAGCTGGTTTGGGACACCGGGGCAAATCAGCTGTTGCTTGGTGCGGACTACAATCGGATCGATATCGACCTGACGCTGGCCAGTGATAAAACGTTGCCGGGACAAGATATCCACCATCCGGTTGCCGGTCCGACGCCGGATCCAGGGTTTAAGCCGTTTCGGGATAACGTGACGGAGTCCACCGGCCTTTATGTCCAGGATGTATACACCCTCGGTGACCTGTCCCTGATCGGGAATGTGCGCTATGACATGATGGATTTGGAGCAGCAAAAGTTTGGTCAGGGTAAAGAATCACTGAGTGATGAAAAGTTCAGTTATCGTGCCGGGGCCGTTTACCGTCTGACGAGTGATGTGTCTACGTATGCGACATGGGCGCGTTCATGGCAGCTGCCGTATGCCGGGATCTACATCAATCCGAAACTGGCAGAATTCTTCCATACCGATTTGCAAGAGCTGGGGATGAAAGCGTACTTGCTGGAAGACTCGTTGATGTTGAATGCAGCGCTGTTCCGAATCGATCAGGAGCAGCCGCAAACCAACGTCGACGGTGATGTCATTGATAAAATTGAAGCGCGTCACCAAGGCATCGAGCTGGAAATTCGCGGTCAGATCACTGAACAGTGGAACCTGTCGGCAGGCTATAGCTATCTGGACGCTGAAGATAAAGAGACTGGCAAGAAACCCAATGATGTCTCTGACCACTTATTCTCGCTCTGGACCGCTTATCAGCTTAATGATCACTGGCGATTTGGCGGCGGCGTCAAATACGTCGGTGAGCGCTTTGCGGGGAACAATGAGGCGGTGGCACTAGGGGATTATACCACGGTCGATTTGATGGCAGCGTATCGTCTTGATCGTCATCACGTTCAGCTAAATGCGTATAACATCCTGGATGAAAAGTATATTTTGGGAACAACCAACGGTACTTCCGGGCTGAACCAGGTGGGTTATGGGGCGCCGGCTGAGTTCATGCTCCACTATCGTTATCACTTCTAAACAGAACGCAGGCGGCCTCTATGGCCGCCTGTCTTGTCTTCTGCGCTTGGGTCGCATTCGGTTGGCACGCCTTTGGTTGGTATGCCAGGGGCTTCAGCTTTATATGATTGTGATTGTCGCAGTATTTTGGCGTTCAAGTGCAACAGCGTTACATGAAACTGTGAAGATGGTTTAATAGATAAAACTTCATAATTGAAAATGATTGTGAGATTTGTTCTTATTTGTGGCTTTTTTATTGAGTCATCTGTTTATGAGCAGGTGTCGTGGCGAAGTTTGGGTTTGTGCGGCAGCACATATCTGAAAGGATTTGAATGAGATGTGTAAAGGAGTATGGGTGTGAAGCTGCGAGAAAACGGCGTTTGGGGCGTGTTTGGGGTGTTGATCGGGAGCTTGCTTTGTGCCGCTTCTGCGTGGGCTGAAACCCGAACCATACAAGATGAAATCGGGACGGTGACCTTGACGGGAACGCCGACACGCATTGTTGCTCTGGAGTTTTCATTTGTTGATGCCATGGCGGCGATTGGCGTTGCGCCTTTAGGAATTGCCGATGACGGTAAGCCGGAGCGACTGATCCCTGCGGTGAAAGCGGTTGTGCCAAACTGGCATTCGGTCGGCTCACGCTATCAGCCGAGTCTGGAAGCGATTGCCGAATTGAAACCTGATTTGATCATCGCAGACTTGGAGCGCCACAGTACGATTTACCAAGACCTGAAACGCATTGCGCCGACGTTAATCCTCAAGAGTCGGGGAGAAACTTACGAGGAAAATCTGGCGGCCGTACTGACACTGGCCAAGGCCATTAACAAAACCGAGGAAATGGAGGTGCGTCTCCGGCAGCACCGGGAAACCATGGCAGCGTATAAAGCGATGATCGACTCACAGGAAACCGTCCAGTTTGCGGTGGTGTCGGATCGCGGTATGTGGATGCATGGCCCAGCGTCCTATGCGGGGGGCGTATTGGACTTATTAAATGTGAAAAGCCCCATTCCGGATCAAACCGGGCAAGCTTACCTGCCGACCAGCCTGGAGCAACTACTGGCCGCGAATCCCGACTGGTTGTTGATTGGCCGTTATGCTGATCAGACCCCGCTGGAAGAGTGGCAGTCCAGCCCGATGTACTCGCTGCTTCGTGCGGTGAAACATGATCGGGTGATCGAAGTGTCACCCGGCTTGTGGTCACTGAGTCGTGGGATGCTGGCTGCGGAAGGCATGGCGGAAAATATTACCCAACTGATGAATGGCCAGCGATGAGCCGTTTGTCTGTGTTCACAGTGGATCCCTCTGCACACCGGCCATTTTCTCTCAGCGTGCCGGTGAAGCTGGGGATTTTACTGATTTTGCTTGGAGGCGGAATGGTGGCGGGGCTGCTCAGTTGGTCCCGTTTTTCACTGACCCTGGCAGATGTGACCAACCTTGTCCTGTCATACGATGAAAGCAGTATTGCGCAGCAGTTGATCCTGAACATTCGTTTACCGCGGGTGCTGTCTGTCCTGATGATCGGGGCCAGTCTGGCTGTCGCCGGTGTACTGATGCAGGGCGTGACCCGAAACCCGCTTGCTTCGCCGGCGATCCTTGGTGTCAACGCCGGTGCTGCCTGTTTTATGGCACTGTCCGCCATTGGCGTTGCGGTGATCAGTGAGCTACATCCGCTGCTGTGCGCCTTGTTCGGCGGGGCATTGGGTGGGCTAATGGTGATTGCGCTCGGGGGATACCTGAGCGGTCACCGGATTAACCCGGTCCGTCTGGTGCTGGCCGGGATTGCCATTAATGCTTTGCTGGCCGGGCTGACACGGGCAGCGCTGATTATTGCCGACGAAATGGCCTACAGCATCATTTACTGGCTGGCCGGATCGGTGGCAGAAGCCGGCTGGCAGCAATGGGTCTTGTTGTGGCCGGTTTGCACAGTCGCATTGCTACTCTCGTTTGTACTTGCCCCGCAGCTCAATACGTTGGCGCTGGGAGATGAAGTCGCGGAAAGTTTAGGGATTGGCTTAGGCAAAGTTCGCTTGCTTGCTGTTGCCGCCATTCTTGTTTTGACTGCTGCTTGTGTAGCGGTTGCCGGTCCCATCGCCTTTGTCGGCCTGATTGTGCCGCATGTCTGTCGCGCCTTGGTCGGCAGAGATCACCGCGTATTACTCCCATTTGCCGCGCTGGGCGGTGCTGTGCTTCTGGTGTGGGCCGATGTACTTGCCCGCGCAATTGGATTTCCGGCGGAAACACCGGTCGGTGTGGTCACAGCCCTGATCGGGACACCTTTCTTTATCTTTTTATCCGCCAAAGGACGTACCTAATGCAGATGGCATTTTCGAGAAAGCCCATTGGGTTTGCAATATGCGGACTCATCATCGCCGGAATTGTCAGCCTGTACACCGGCGTGAGTAATTTAGATACCGGACAGATCCTCGATGCTTTGCGCAACGGGGGAGAGCATGACTTTGTCGTGAATCACTACCGATTGCCGCGGATGGTCCTGGCGATGCTGGTTGGGGCCGGGCTCGGGTTGTCGGGTGTGTTGGTTCAGGGCGTGATCCGAAATCCGCTGGCTTCCCCGGACCTGATGGGGATCAGCGCCGGGGCAGGACTGGCTGCAACCGGCTTGCTTGTTTTTTATCCGCAGACGCCGCTCTGGTTACTGCCGGTGGCGGCGATCTCGGGCGGGTTATTGGCGGCGTTGATGATCTACGCGACGGCGATGCTGACACATCCGACACCCGCCCGCCTGGCACTGACGGGTGTGGCAATTAGTGCCTTTCTTTCCAGTGGGATCGATTTCCTCCTGATCGTTCACCCCATTGAAATTAACACCGCCATGGTCTGGCTGACCGGCAGTCTCTGGGGGCGAAACTGGCAACAATTTCCCCTGATTTTCATGGTGTTGTGCATCTTCATTCCGGTTGCGTGCTGGCTGGCGTGGCGCCTGGATGTGCTGGGAAGCGGTGAATCCATTGCCAGGGGACTGGGCGTGCATGTCACGCAGGTCCAGGGACTGGCTTTGATCGTGTCTGTGGTTCTGGCCAGTGTCAGTGTGTCGGTGGCCGGGACCATCAGCTTTGTCGGCTTGCTGTCTCCCCATCTGGCGCGCCTGTTAGTTGGGGGAAAACACGTAATGTTAATCCCGATGGCTGCTTTGATTGGCGCTTTACTGGTGTTGGTGAGTGACATCCTGGCAAGGGGGCTGATCCCGCCGACCGAGTTCCCGGCCGGGATTATCACGTCGGTGATCGGAGCGCCTTATTTTATTTATCTGTTATCACGGTATAAGGGGTGGTAATGCTGCAAGCGATGAATGTTACGGTCGGGTATGGCGAGAAGGCGATTCTCCAGCATCTGTCGGTGACGATCCCTCAGGGAAAAGTCACGGCGCTGATTGGCCCGAATGGTTGCGGAAAATCCACCTTGTTGAAAACGCTGTCCCGGGTTATCTCACCGTCATCCGGCCAGGTCCTGTTTGACAATCGCCCCTTGCACCGGTGGTCAACCAAAGCCATTGCCCGCCATCTCTCCCTGCTACCGCAGAACTTACACCACCCGGAAGGGATCACAGTTCGTCAGCTCGTTGAGTATGGACGAACCCCGTATGTGTCGCACTGGGGACGGCTGAAATCTGAGGACCGGCAGATGGTCGAGCAGGCGATGGTTCGAACCGGCGTTGATGAATTTCAACACACACTTCTCGATGGTCTGTCGGGCGGGCAGCGGCAGCGGGCATGGATCGCGATGATCCTGGCTCAGGATACGGACGTGGTGATGCTGGATGAGCCCACCACGTTTCTCGATCTCTCGCATCAGATTGAGCTGATGCAGATTATCCGTGACATGCAGGTCACCGGGAAAACGGTGATTGTGGTGCTGCACGATCTCAATCAGGCGGCCCGCTACTGCGATCACCTGGTTGTGCTGAAAAGCGGAACAATTGTCGCCGAAGGATCCCCTGAGACCATTATGACCCATCAGTTACTGGAGGATGTGTTCTCGGTGAAAGCCACCGTAATGGCTGATCCGGTGGCCGGGACCCCTTTGTGTGTCCCGTTATAGCAATACCGTTAAAGCGATATCGTTAAAGCAAGACCTTTATAACCATAAAAAGCTGCTGCCGGCAGCGACGTGTCATGGAAGCAATATGCGAGTGTCTGGCATTAACATGAAAGACGTAAATAGGATGAAAGCGTGTTGAATAAAAATCAGACGGCGTCCCATCGCCCAGTGAAATATTCGTTCCTTGCAGGGTCGGTTTTGTTGGCTCTGAATGCTCAAGCAACGGAATCCCTGTCAGCCGATGAGGTGATGGTGATCACTGGGAGCGTGATTGGTACATCTAGTCTCGAAGAAGTGAGAGATTATCCGGGGAACAGGACTGTGTTAACCCAGGATGAAATCAAAAAGTCGGGAACCTTATCGATCGACGGTGCGTTGCAGCGGGTTCCCGGGATTAAAATTCAGGATGAAACCGGAACTGGGGTGCTTCCGAACATTTCCGTCCGGGGCCTGAAAGCCAGCCGAAGCGGGCATGCGCAGTTTTTGATGGATGGTGTGCCGATGACCCTGGCACCATACGGTCATACTGGCCAGTCGATTTTCCCGTCCACCCTGAGCACATTAGATCGGATTGATGTGGTGCGCGGCGGTGCCGCCGTACAATATGGTCCCAATAACGTGGGTGGGGTGATCAACCTGGTGACCAAGCCAATCCCCCGGGACTGGGAAACAGAGATCGGCAATAAACTCACCGTGTTTGAAGGCGGCGACACCCCGCTCAATGATTTCTACCTGCGCACCGGTGGTCAGGTATCGGAGCAGTTTGCAATTCAGTTAGAAGGCAACTTCCTGAACGGCGATAGTTTCCGTGAACATACGGAGACGGATGTTCAGAATTTCCAGGTGAAAGTCGAGTGGTTTGTTGATGACCTGCAATCGGTGCAGGCTTTTGTGCAGCACTATGATGCGGAAACGGACATGCCCGGTGCTTTAACACCGGCGGACTATCAGGCCGATCGTCATCAGTCGACTCGTCCGTATGATTTCTTTGATGCCGAAACGACTCGATGGCATCTCCGTTATACCCGTGACCTGTCATCCTTGTCGTTTGCCGACCTGGCCGAAGCGGAAGTCTTGCTGTTTGGTCACCATGCTGAGCGTAACTTTATCTGGGGGTTCAACAGCGGTGCCGGGCACTGGGCTGATCCGGGAATTGAGTCGACCCACATCCGAACTTCACCGCGTAACTTTGATGTGTATGGCGTCGAACCGAAGATCAATTTCTATCTTGCCGGCAATGAAGTCAGCCAAAACTGGATTATCGGAACCCGCTTCGTCCATGAAGACATTGATTATCGCTTAACGCAGACGTCGATTGCCGATGGCAGTACGACGACCCCGCGTAACTGGCAGCTGAAAACCGATGCGTGGGCTGCATACATCAGTAATGAAATCGGCTTGATGCAGGATAGGCTGAAGCTGACCCCAGGACTGCGCTATGAATCCATTGATATGCAGTTTCATGATCTAGGCAAAAACACGAGCGACGATAATCAGGTCAGTGAACTGTTGCCGGGCCTGACCCTGGCTTACCACCTCACCGAAGAGTGGGTTGGCTATGCCAATGGTCAGCGTTCATTGCGGGCGCCGCAGATTGCCTATATTCGTGGCAAAGGCGAAGAAGGCATGGAGCTGGCGTGGAACTATGAGCTAGGCACCCGTTTCACCGGTGAAGAGTCGACCTTCAACATTGCACTCTATCGCATCGACTTTGAAGATCAGCTGCAATGGAATAGTGGTGAACAGTCGTTTGATAATATCGGGGAAACGCGTCACCAGGGACTCGAAGTAGAAGGCAGTTATTCGCCAAGTGCGTTGCCGGAGCTGTCGTTGCATCTGGCGTATAACTATCTGGATGCTGAACAGCGTGAAGGGAAATTTGCGGGAAACCGCTTGCCTTATACCTCAAAGCATCAGGTCATCTGGGATGCCAGCTATGATCTCCGTGGCTACGAAACAACGCTGTCGGGACTGTACTTCAGTGATGCCTTCAGTGACAACGCGAACACGACAGAGGAAGATGCCCGCGGGGCGAATGGTTTGATCCCGAGCTATACCGTGTGGAATTTGAATGTAGGTAAAGACGTGATCGCCAACGATACCGGGACGCTAAGGGTCAACCTGACCATGAACAACCTGTTCGATAAAGCATACTATTTCCGCGGGATTGATGTCAGTCCGGTCGGGCGCTATCCGGCCCCGGGACGCTCCTATAGTCTGGATCTGAACTACACCTTCTGAATCTGACTGAATCACCAGCCCCTTTTATCGTGATGGAAGGGGCTTTTTTCATCACACCTGTTTGCTGCGCCCATGGTGCAGGCGCGTGATAGCGTCTTTCTTATGAATAATTTTAGCTAAATTATTCCTCTTTATAACCAAATCCTATTTCATAGAGAGAATGGGTATTTTTCTTTCCCGAGTCGGATTTTCGATAATAACCCTTAGAGAGAAGGTATTGCCCGAGCCGGGCTGGGAAAGAAATGATGGGAAAATGGATTGCAGCCGTGCTGATGCTTGTAGTCGTGTCCGTAATGACCTCCGGGCTAGTCAGTGCATTGGCTGATTTGGCCGCTTTTTTGCTGCTGTTGTATGCGGTTGCGCGTCGGGCGATGACGCAAACCAAAGGCACAACCCCATCACGGGATGACGTTGGTACGTCGCAGGACAAAATCGATATTGCTCCGTAATTCACACAGTGAAGGCCCGGAACTGTACGTCTGGAGCTGAGTGTCCAGCGTTGATACTCATGGTCTTGATTGTATAGACCTGAGCGCACGGCCAGATGAAGTTATCCCAGATGAAGCTATCAAAAAAGCGAGTGGTAATCACCACTCGCTTTTTTGATGGGTGCCGATCCAACGGAGTCGATGTTGATGAAGAAACCGATGCCGATGAAAACGCAGCATCAGAAGAACTGGATGTATGCCAGTGAGCCGAGGCCGATGATCAGCCACAGCACGATCCCCAACAGGAGCGGCTGGAATCCGGCGGCCCGTAGTTTTTGTACCGTAATCCCGGAACCGATCAGGAACAAACACACCACCAGCACCCGTTTTGAAACCATGAAGATCTGATCGTACAGCGGTTGCAGGTCTGGTACCCAGTGCGCGAACAGGATGGCAGCGCAGTAAAATACAATGAAAAACGGAATGCCGATTTTTTTACTGTCACCTTTAAACAGTAGTGCGCTGAGAAAAGCGATGGGAATGATCCACAGCGCCCGGGCCAGCTTCAGTGTCGTGGCGGTTTTAAGAGCTTCATCGCCATAGGCACCGGCAGCGCCAACCACCGATGAGGTATCGTGAATGGCGATCGCAGCCCAGGTGCCGAAGGCGTGCTGGCTCATTTCCATCAGATGTCCGAGGGCCGGGAAAAGAAACAGCGCAACCGAGTTCAGCACGAAAACCGTTGCCAGCGCCAGCGAGGTTTGATCATCGCGGGCATTGATCGCCGGTGCGACGGCGGCGATGGCACTCCCGCCGCAAATGGCGGTTCCGGCGGCAATCAGGTGCCCGGTTTTCTTTTCAATTCGTAGCAGCTTGGTCAGCAGGTAGCCGATACCGAGTGTGCAGAAAATCGAACCCACCACTAATCCGAGGCCTTGTTGGCTGGCTTCAATCGCTTGATCGAGATGAATGCCGAATCCCAGGCCGATAATGGAGTAAGACAGTAACTTTTTGGTCAGGGCGGCCAGGTTGAACTGTGTCGGAACTAGGCCGAGGCTGGCAAGAATAAATCCCAGGATCAGGGCGACAGGCGAGCTGATGATGGGCAACAGGCAGACCAAGGCAATCAGATAAAAGCTGTAATCAGCAGCCCGTGAGCTTTTAAAAGTTTGATAAAGCGACATCATTCGCGAATGCACCATGGGGGAAAGAAAACTGTGTGCGCATTATACGAAGAAAATCACGTTAGATAGATTGAAATGTTTTGAAGGCAGGGTTAAGCAAAATTGAACACTTGCAGGAGGCCGTATTTGGGCTATTTCCTGACCCAAGTTCCGGCGGCGTTCTGGTAATAGTGTCCCGGATCGGTTTTTTGCACAGCTTTTTGGTAAGCCAGCCTGCCGACTTCTTCGGTGGTCAGGCCGTTGGAGACCGCAATGCGCTGATAATTGGCTTTGCGGATTTGGTTAACGGAGGCCACCAGTTGTCTGACTTCAGAGGTTGTTGCCGCTGTAACAGGGGCAATATAGCCCGTGTTGGCTTCACCCACCAAACCTTGATCTTTTGCCTGCTGGAGATCCAGGGCAAAGGCACTGACAGAAAAACAAAGTGCGAAAAAAAAGATCAGGATCTTTTTCATGGCAATCTCCCTGCCAACTCAGAATACTTCGTCGTCACTGAATAAATCATCGATTTCCTTATCAACTTTAATGCGGATCTCATGTTCAATTTTAACATTCAAATTAACTTCGATGGGTTTATCTGAGGCGGTGACCTGGACGGTCGGGGTGCAGGCAGGTAACACGCTCAACATTGCTATCATAGCAAGGAGTGCGAGTATGCTGGTTAGTTTAAGCTGAATATCCATGAGCGACGACCATTCTTAGCCTTCATCTTAAAAAAAAGCGCAATAACTGCTACTCATCTACACCAAGCTGCTTTAAAAATTGACTCTCCAGCTTAGATGAATTAATTGCATTCATAGTTCTTATTAGCGCTGGAATATCGTCTTCTATGTTCAGGTTGATATAAACAGGCTGACCCGATTGAAAGTCCGGGTTGGCCCCTTTAAACCGTGAACTGGCTTTTAATTTACCTTCTTTAGAATAGTCTACATCAACGGCCAGAGCGTCGAATTTATAATTTTTGAGAATCTGACTAATTCTGCTCAAACTTCCGCTTGCAACATTGCTATCGTTGGCCTCAGCCTGCGTTGTCTGATCGGCAGCAGCGTCGGGTTGATACCTGAGGACGCCGCCGGGATACCGGGAGTGCAGGCGTCCGTTCTGAATCACCGGCAGCCCATCCTGAATCGACAGGGGCAGCGTGCCATCCAGGATTCCGGAGAGCTCAAGGTTGTCGACGGCCAGCATTTCGACGAGCGTATTCAGATCCAAGTGCTGGATCTGAATGGGGATGCGGTCAATATTGCGCAGGTCGCGGCTGCTGACATTCCGGGTGCTGATGGTGCCTCCCAGCGTCCGGGTGCTGGCCCGATGCAGGGCGTACTGATGAAGGCCGGTATCAAATTCGGCTTGGGCGACAATATCTTCCAGTAACAATCCGGCATGAAGATATTCGGTGCGGATACTGAGCGGAAACTTGGAGCGTATTCCGTTCGGCGTGATTTCCGTGGTCAGCGATGTGTTGAAGTCCGCAAAATGAAACCCCTCGATGTGCCCTTGAAGGTGCTCTGTGAAGAGGCCCGCTTCACCGCGCAATTCCTGGTCATGCAGGTATAAATCGGCAAAAAAACTGAGGCTGCCACTGGTCAGGTCGGAATTGAGCGGCAGTAAAGGTAAGTAATGCTCCTTGAGGGATTGCCGGTGAGAAAAACGAAGATCGCGACGTTGTAACTGAATGTGCGTCCGTTTGCTCTGAAGCTGAGACGTCAGCGAAAACTGCATCAGCGGCGTTTGCCGGGCATTGGTCAGTGTGCCGGATAAGCGTGCCTGATCCGGTTGAAGTTGCAGGCGGCCGTGGCTTAGAAAAGGCGGGAAGCGCTGATTATTTTGCTGAAAGTTGAGCTGCGCCTGGTAATCCCCGGTGAACTCAGTGCGGCTGTCCTCAGTCTTGAATGATAACGGGGTCTGGAGCGTTAACGTTTGAAAACTGAGCTCGGCATCCCCCCGATATTTCTGAACGGGCAGTCGGCTTTTTTTCTTGGTGGTCTTGGTTTGAGGATCACCAATCAGTTTCTCGGCCGCATAGTCGGCGTTGAACAGGACTGGTGCTCCGGTGGTGAGCGTGAGTGTTGGCCCGCGTTCGGGCACAGCTTTGACGACAGCTTTGACGGATGGGGTCGCGGCAGGTGCCGTCGAGGGCGGCCAAGCCAGTTTAACCCTGAGCTCGTCATTTTTCAGTGTCAGGTCGTCAGCCTGGGCCCGGACGAAAGCGGCAGGTAATGGAGAGGACTCGACCCCGGGTAGGATCTGTATGGTGTCGGTTTGCAGCTGATTATTCCGCAGTTGCAAAGAGAGCGCGTGATTTTCCCACTGCATCGCAAGCTCGCTGGATAATTTGGTGGTGCCGAGTGTGACCGCATGTTGAGGCGACAAGGGGTTGGTGCTGGCCTGGAGACGGCTTTCTGCGTGACACTGTAGCGTATCAAGAGCGGCGTTCAGTGGCGTTGGTGACGAAGATGCGTCAAACCGGGAAGAACAGTCGATCTGGCGCAGCGATAACGTGGCCTGCCCAAGCTGATGGTGGCTGAGCGTTATCGGCGCGGTCATCTCAGCTATGTTGATGGCCAATTGCCGATCCTGATAACGGGCCGTCAGCTGCAGTTCACCGGCACTGTTGAGCGCGAGTTGCCGGACCCGGATCGGCTGGCCGGGTGGGATGTGTGGTGCATCAGCTTGGTTTCCCTCGGGCGGTGGTATCACCCAGGGAAGTTGAAGGGCAAATTTCCCTAACTGGATGTCCAGTTGCTTCGGCCAACTGAGTCGGAGCTGATAACTAGCATCGCTGATAACGTCGTTTGTCAGCGTTGGGGGCTGTAACTGGGTCAGTGTTAACGTCATGGGTTGATTCAGTTTGGCGTGCGGCAATCCGGTGAGTTGCAGGTTTTGGTTCAGGTGCCGGGTATCCTCGAGTTTGGCCTGACACTGAAGCGATGTGGGGAGCGGCAGCGTGGTTTGCACACGGGCCTCACAGGCCAGATGGGAACGCTCATCAGACAGCTCGGCCTGCAACAGGCTCTCCGAGTGCTCGTCAGTACTGAGTGTGAGCGTGATATCCAAGGGCGTGGGAGCCAGCACTTTGCCAATGATCTGAAGCAGAGGCTGATGCTGATTTTGAGGCTGAGACGAAGGCTCCGGGCGGGGAGACTCGGTTACTGGAGTATTCGCTATTTCAGGAGTCTTGTCTGTTACACGCTCGGTCACGGGGGCGTTCAGCTTGTCTTGTGGCGCTTGTTCAAGGTGTTGCGCATCGGGGAGGTTCAGGTGCAGCTGTGCCTGACTGAGCCAGTTGCCAAGGCGAAAATCGTCGATATTGATTTGACGAACCGGAGACTCGTTCAGGCGGCTCAACAAAGCCCCCAGGTGCAAGGCCGGCGAATCGGGCTGTGGCTGAGGCGCAAATTGGGGGAGCAAAGCCGGCTGGTCGAGATGCAACTGTGTTGCACTAAACGTGACCGTGTCACCAGGTTGGCTGAGGCTCATGGATAGAGACAGGTTGGTTCCGACCTGGGGAAACGCCGGGATCGCCGTCGGCCATTGCGGTGTGAGCTGGCGGATGTGTACTGACAGCGGGATTTGTGGGGTCAGCCAGCTCAGTGAGAAATTGGCATGATTGAACTGAAACGGATACACAGTGCGGTTTAGATCGCCGGGGATTGCCATGGCCAAATTCCCCTGGCCGATAAAGCCACTCAGAACCGGCTTGGGCTGGGTTGAAAGGACCAGATCGACCTGACGGAGCTGCTGCGTGATTGTTTGTATCTCAGCCGTTTGTTTTTCAGATCCTTGTTTATCAGAGCTTTGTTTTTCGGAGCTTTGCTTATCAGAGTTTTCTTTATCAGGTCTTTGCGTATTCGGCCCTTGCGTTTCAGTTTGAAGCGTCTCAGCACCGGGGGCGATCTGGTGTGTCGGCAAGGGAGTCGAGGTCAGCGTGGTTTTTATCTGCTCGGCATGCGCACTGAACAGATAGGGTTTGGAAAGATGAATAAAATGAAAAGCGGTATTGGTCAGGGTCAGGTTCCCCATCCGGATCCCTTGCTCAGCTAAGGGGCGAAGCACACTCGGTGCCAGCCGGACAGTGCTTCGGGCGGCAAACAGACGCCAGGAGACCTTGGAGATGGCGCTTTCCTGTTCAACAAAGTGCGCCAGAGAGAGTTGATGAAACGTCAGCTGGTTGCCCTGAATCGCAATCGACACTTCTTGAATCGCCAGCCCCTGCGCATTCAGACTAATGCCTGAAACGGCATTAATCTCGATCCCTTTACTGGCCAGCCAGGGGGGCAGGAACAGCGCCGGAATCACAATGAGCCCAAGCATCAAAAACAAGCCATATATAAACAGCTTCGTTTTTCGGCTGTATTTTTTTCTGGCTTTGCCGGTGACGGGAGTCTTCGGCGGTAATGATTGGTCTTCACTCATGAATACGGCAGCTCAAAGACTCTTCAGGTTGGGATAAAAAATGACCTCATGTCTTAAGCATAAACCGGAACTGAAAAAGTGGTGAAAATGAAGCACCTAGCCAGGCTGTTTGCTGGCTGCGGGGCAGGAAAGTCCCAATTCCGCTATTGCCGGGCATGGAAGGCGGGGCGGGTATTCTCTCTGCCAATGTTTTTTATTGTTTTTTTCTCCTCATTTGCCCGACAAATAAGAGGGCAGCTAAATTCGTATTGATAGAAAACACTGCATATTTAAATCGGGCTAGCAATAGATGCTGAATGTCCGATTATCCCGGGTTGATAAAGCATCAGAAAGCTGCGAGAAATTGGAAGGTTCAACACAGCAACACCAACACACAAACACCAACATAGCAACACAACAACTTCATAAAATAAAAATCATCAGGAAGTGATTATGACCGACATAGCAAACACACCGGCTCAGCCAATGCGGGGCCAGAAAATAAAGCAGTTTATTCAGTCGTTGGGGCCGGGGATCATGATGGCAACCGCAGCCGTTGGCGGCTCTCATCTGGTTGCCTCGACAAAAGCCGGGGCGATTTACGGCTGGCAACTGGCCGGCCTCATCCTGCTGGTGAACCTTTTAAAATATCCATTTTTTCGCGCCGGCGTCCAGTACACCATGGGAACGGGCAATAGCCTGATCCAGGGATACGACGGGCTGGGGCGCGGATACCTGTGGGTTTTTACCGGCCTGAGTCTGATCTCCGGTATCGTCAATACCGCGGCACTACTGCTGTTTAGTGCCAGTTTGCTGGGTTACTTCTTACCTGTGACCTTGTCACTGCCGGTGTTGTCGGGCATTGTGGCGGCTGCTTGTCTGGCGATTCTGCTGGCCGGACACTACAAAGCGCTGGACGGGCTGTCGAAAACGATTATGGCGGTGCTGGTGATTGCCACGCTGTCGGCGGTCGTGATTGCTGCCGGGAAAGGCGGAGTGGCTCCGGCGGACTTTGAAGCGCCGTCTCCCTGGAGTATCGCTTCGATTGGTTTTATCGTGGTTATGATGGGCTGGATGCCGGCACCGATTGAAATTTCCTGTCTGACATCGCTGTGGCTCAAGAGCCAGAAGAAAACGCAGCAAGTGACGGCACAATCGGCGCTGATGGATTTTAATGTCGGTTATATCGGGACGGCGATCCTGGCAGTGGTGTTCCTGGCGTTGGGCGCACTGGTGCTGCATGGCTCGGGGACGGAATTGAAAAGCTCCGGCATTGGCTTTTCCCATCAGCTGGTCGGCCTGTATGCCTCCACAATCGGGGAGTGGTCTCGCTATCTGATTGCCGTGATTGCTTTCTTTTGTATTTTCGGCAGTACTATCACGGTGATTGATGGTTACTCGCGGGCCCTGGCGGAATCGCAATTGCTGCTCCAGAAGAAACCGGTCGATCAACGTGGCTATCACAATGCCTGGATGCTGTTTGTGACTGCAGCAGCGCTGGCGATTATCCTATTCTTCAGCTCTGCACTGATGCCGATGCTGAACTTTGCCATGGTGCTGGCGTTTATGACCACCCCGGTATTTGCGTTGCTGAATTATCTGCTGGTGGCAAATACGGCGCTGCCGAAAGCGCTGCAATGGAGTCCGACCATGAAGTGGCTATCCTGGGTTGGGCTGACTTATCTGTTCGGTTTCCTGGCCGTGTTTGTCTGGTGGAAATGGCTGATGTAAGTGCCTGAGCCCGAGTCTGAGTCTGAGCCTGAGCAATAAAGCCTACTGTTCTTTCTAACGGAACAGCTTCACATCAAAGCCCTCGAAAATCGGGGGCTTTGTCGTATTGGGGCCAAAGCCAGGCGAGTGTGCGCTCAGAGGCCGATGCTTTGGCATTTGGCATTTGGCATTTGGCATCAGGCTTCTGGCATCTGCGTCGGGAGCGGCGAACTTCACCAACCAATTGGTGAAATTAACCGTAATACATGATGCTGATACAAAGCGTATCTATAAATCATTGAATTAATTAAATATAAAAGTTGGCATGTGAAGTGCAATGAGCTGCGTATCAAGATTCAATCACTGGATTAAGGAAGATACGCTATGAACAAAAGGCTAACGCTTGGTCTATTGCTGGTCACATTGTCATTCTCTGCCCAATGGGTTGCTGCAACCGAGCAACGCCATTTTTCCGGTTCGCAGCCGATGCTCGCCCAACACGCCAAAACGGAAATTACCCAATTGAAGATCAAGGTGCCGACAGGAAATGTCACGATTTTGAGTACGGAAAGTGACAGTGTGATGTATGAGGTCAACGTGAAAGAGGATCCTTCCAGTTGGTTTGGGGCTGATTTAGATGACTTGGTTCTGGAGCATAAAGTAGTTGGGCAGACGCTGTACCTGACGATTGACGAAGAGGATGTGTCGCAGCAGTGGACTGTGACCGTGCCGAAATCTCTCGCTTTGAGCGTTTGGCTGGGCGTGGGCAATGTTGAAGCCAGTGCATTGAGTCAGCCTTTTACCGCAGACATTGGCGTCGGCGCGGCCTGGCTTGCTGTGGATCCGGTCACGATTAGCCAGATTAATGCGGATGTCGCGGTCGGCGAAATCCAGGTCCTGGGACTGGATAGCGCTCGGGTGAAGTTAAAACGTCAGCTGGTGTCTGAGACCTTACGGTATACCGGTCAGGGCAATCACCCGGTGGCGATCCAGATTGGCGTGGGGGATGTGAACATCAGTCAGCATGCTGCTCCCGATGCCGCTCCTGATACTGTTGCCGTACTTTCTCAAAATCGTTCGCTTTCTCAAGAACATTCATATTTTTGAATAGAATTAAGGTCGAGTCAGAAAAATCTCGGGGTGAATACCTGAAAGTTTGAATCAATATGCAAGTGTCATAGGTGATGTTAGCTGCCATGCCCGGTGTGCAGACTGACGATAAATGGTGTTTTTTCATGGGAATAGCGCGTTGTTCTATGATACAAAGTGACATCGTTGCGTGAGCTTGTCAGCCGGGAGAACAAGTGAATAAATTATTATCGTTTGAAGCGCTGTTGGTACTGGATGCGATTGAACGTCGTGGCAGTTTTGCGGCGGCTTCAGAAGAGCTGGGGCGTGCGCCGTCTTCATTAAGTTACCAGGTACAGAAACTGGAGCAGGATTTGGATCTGGTGATTTTTGATCGCTCAGGCCATAAAGCGGCGTTTACCAAAGCCGGGCGCTTGCTCCTGGAGCGGGGACGCCTGCTGCTGACCGCGGCAGATGAAATGATATCTGATGCCAGCGCCCTGGCACATGGCTGGGAGCTGGATATCACCATTGCTTATGATGGCCTGATTCGGTTAGAGCACATGTTGTCCCTGGTTGAGGGGCTGGGGAAGAAAAGTAAAACCCGCCTTCGTTTTCAGGAGGAAATTCTGGCGGGGGGCTGGGAAGCGTTGGCCCAGGATCGTGCGGATCTGTTGATTGCTCCGGCACCCAGCGTGGCACCACCGGAAGTGAAGATTCAGCCGATTGGCAAATTGGACTTGGTGTGGGTGGCTCATCCGGATCATCCTATTCATCAGCATGAAGATCCTTTGGATCCGGCGGTCAGAAAACAATATCGCGGGATCGCCGTCGCTGATACGGCCCGGAACCTGCCGCCGCTGAGCCACAATATCCTCGATGATCAGCCGCTACTGACGGTGAGTTCTATGCATGACAAGCTGGTGGCCCTGAAAGCGGGCATGGGGATCGGCACGATGTCGGTTTGCTACGCTGAAGAGGCTATGAATCGCGGTGAGCTGGTGGTTATTGGGAACAATCCCGTGGTTGAAATGGACATTGTGCTGGCCTGGAATCGCAGCCGGATGGGGAAGGCCAAAACCTGGTGTATCCAGCATATTGAAACTTTGTGGAAAGGCAGCCTGAATCAACCGGCAAATGGATAAGGTTTGCGCCCGTTCAGCAATCATTGCTGAACGGGCGCAGTTGGGTCGCGGAATTATTTCAGCGGCAGCATCATTTCAACAATGCCGTCTTCCATCTGAATATCGATGCTAAAGCCGACTTTCTGCGCCAGCATGATCATGCCTCGGTTTGAAGGCATCGTCATGCCGGTCAGGCGCTCCAGACCCCGCTGGCGACAGTAGTCAATAATTTTGGTCATTAAGATCCGCCCCAGACCAACGCCTTTTAAGTCCGATCGCACCAGGATCGCAAATTCCGCTTCTTCATTTTCCGGATCCGAGAGTGCCCGTGTCACGCCAATGATCTCTTCTTCTTGCCGACCATCCAGCAAAGTGACTTGCCGGGTGGCGACAAATGCCATTTCGCGGTCGTAATCAATTTGGGTCAGATTGGCCAGCGCTTCGTGGTTAAATTCCCCGACATCGGAAAAGAAACGGCGATAGAGATCGTCAACCGAGACTTTGGAGATGAAGGCTTTATGCTTCGGTTCGTCTTCCGGCAAAATCGGCCGCAGCAGGATATCCGTACCGTCTTTTAACGCAACGTGTTGCTCATGTTCTTTCGGGTACGGACGAATTGCCAATCGGGTTTGTTTATCGCCGTCGAAGGGCTTGATGCTCATAGACGCATCGATCACGGTCATTTCTTCACCGGCCGCCAGTAGCGGGTGGATGTCGAAGCTCTCGATTTCCGGGCAGTCGATCACCAGTTGAGATATTTTAACCAGCAGCCGGCACAGGGCCGGGATATCGAGGCGCTCCGGAAAACTGCGCTGCTTCACTTTGCCGGTCTTGATGGCATTGATCACCATATAGCGCGCCAATGCCATGTTCAGCGGCGGCAGGGCCACGGCGGCATCTTTGTGGATATCCCATTCTCCGGCGTCTTCTCCCATAAAGATCACCGGGCCGAAAACGGCGTCGTGGTGCACGGAGATGCGCAGCTCCTGCGCGCCGGATCGGCTGGCCATTCGCTGCACCAGCAGGCCGTCGATGCGGGCGTTGGGGTAATTGAGGCTCACCCGATCCAAAATGGCCTGTGCACTGTTGGCAACTTCTGCTGCGGTACGCAGGTGCAGCATGACGCCGTGAATTTCGGATTTGTGGCGGATATCCGGAGAGCGCAGCTTGACCGCAACCGGATAGCCAATCTGTTCGGCGATGTGAGCTGCTTCAGCCGGATCGGTCGCGATCCAGGTCGGCAGTGTACTAAAGCCGTAACTTTCCAGAACCGGCCGGACTTCGTGAGTTTCGAGATGTGAAATCCCTTGGGCAAGCAGGTGGTTTAATACATCGTGAACATGGCGCGGGTTCGCGTCTGTTTCCCCGTAGGACACCGGTGTTTCCATCAGTTGCTTCTGGTTGCGTCGGTATTCGACCAGGTGCATGAAGGCCGAGACGGCGCTTTCCGGAGTTCGGTAGGCCGGAAATCCGGCTTCGGTGAAAATACGCCGCGACCGAACCGCTTCGTTTTCACCAGCCCAGTTAGTGAGAATATTGAACCGCTTGGTCCGGGGATGAGACTGCAGGACATGGGTGAGCCGTTTGGCGGCTTCATTGCCGGGTGCAATCGCAGAAGGCGAATGCATGATCAGCAGGGCATCAAAGTCATCACTGTCGAGCAGGATACGAATGGCTTTCTCATAGCGGCTGATATCGGCATCGCCAATGATATCGATGGGGTTGGCCTGAGACCAACATGCCGGCAATACTTCGGATAATTTTTCGATGGTTTCCTGGCTCAGGGTCGCCAGTTTTCCCCCGCGCTCGGCCATGGCATCGACCGCCATCACGGCCGGGCCGCCGCCATTGGTCAGGATCGCCAGTCGTTCGCCCCGCAGCGGAACTGAATGGGCCAGGGTTTCAACTGCGGCAAAGAGCTCGTGGGTATTATGCACCCGCAGCATCCCGGCGCGTCGTATGGCGGCGTCATACACGCCGTCCAATCCGATTTCGCCACCGGTATGCAAATGGGCCGCCGCACTGCCAGCCCGGGTTCGGCCGCTTTTTAGCACCAGGATCCGCCGGTTGCGAGCCGCGGCTCGGGCGGCTGACATGAACCGGCGCGCATCTTTAATCGAATCGACGTAGAGCAGAATGGCTTCGGTTTTGCTGTCCCGGCAGAGAGAGTCGAGCAACTCGGCGAAATTGATATCGCAGGCATCGCCCAGCGACAGGAAGGTCGAAAAGCCGATGCTTTTGTTCTTGGCCCAATCCAGGATGGTGGTACACACCGCCGCAGACTGGGAAATAAAAGCAATCTTACCCTGATTGGCCGCCACCGGAGAAAATGAAGCGTTCAGGTTCAGCCAGGGCAGGATCAATCCCATACTGTTCGGGCCGACCAGGCGCATACCGTACTTCCGGGCCGTTGCAAACATCCGGTCTTCTTCTGTGTCGCTCTGGCCCGGAAAGACTGTGTTCATGCCGGCCGCTAAAACAATGGCAACTTTGACGCCTTTTTCGCCGAGCTGACGGATGATCTCGACATTGCGGTGTGCGTTGGTGCAGACAATGGCCAAATCCGGAATTCTGGGCAAGCTGTCGATGGTCGGGTAAGCCAGCACCCCGGCCACGGCATCGTATTTCGGGGTGACCGGCATGATGGGGCCATGAAAGCTGCCGGCCAGGAGGTTGCGGATCACAATGTTCCCGGCCCGGTTGGGATTATCCGAAGCGCCGATAACCGTTACTGATTTCGGCTTGAGCAGTTTGTCCAGTCCTTCCATAGCATCACCTGCGAGATTTAAACGCTTTTCAAGAGTTTAACGGATCGCTTCCGGAGTTTCTGACTAAAGTGTAAGTGCTGTGATCCAATCCATAGCAATCGGGTGCAGGAGGTGAGGCGGCATGCGGGGCGAGCTTTTGAGGCTTGGGCAGGGTCGCATCCAGCGGGCAGAATACCGGACATCCTGTGACACATGGCGAATAGTGATTGATTTTACTTGAACTTGTTCTTGATTGCGTGGAGGAGCAACGGCAGAATGAAGTCAGATTTACTATTTGGCAGAGTTAGAATGAAAAAAGTTGCAGTGTTTGCCGTTGTCGCGGCATTAGCCGGGTGTGCATCAGACAGTGAAACCCTTGAAATTGTCAGTGCATCCTCTGAAGAGATTTACACTGCTGAACAGCTGCAGTCGCTTTCGTTGGCATCTGGGGCGAAACATCAACAAGCGGCAGTCGCATTGGAAGAAAACGTTGTTGTCGATCAGCCGGTATCTCCGACGCTGGTTGCAACGCCAGAGCCGACGTCAAGCCAACCTGAAACCGTAAAACCGGCTATGATTGCGAAAGCTGAACCTGCCGTAAAAGCTGAGCCGAAACCGGCCGCCGCGAAGAAACCAACGTATCATTACGCGCAGGAAAAAACGGATGGTTACACCATTCAGGTACTGGCGCTCAGCCATAACAAAGGCTTTCAGCCTTACCTGAACAAACTACCGTCGAACCAACCGGTTTGGATGAACCAGAAACAAGTTCAGGGGCTGCCTTGGTACACGCTGTTGTACGGGCATTTTGAAACGCGCCAACAGGCCGAGCAAGCCCTGAAGAACTTACCGAACGATGTGAAGGCCTATGGTCCTTTCATCCGCAGCCTGGCCAAGATTAAATCATCGACCACGCCGAAGATGACAAAACTCAACTAAGTCCGATAAAAAAGAGAGCGAAAGCTCTCTTTTTTGCTTTCTGAAGCCGCTGCAGTCACCCGTCGGAAGGGCTGAAGGTCAATCACTCAAAGAATTTATGAACCCGAATGTAAGGTTCATTGAACCCTCATTGCAGATTTAATAACCATAAAATGTCAAATTGTTGAAATTTTTCGTTATAACCTGCATTCCTGGCTGTCATTCAGTGCTTTTTTGATTACCATTGCCGAAGACATGACGATTGAGTGCCGGGTGTGCCAGCGCGCTTTGCAATAATCAAGACGACTGATCAACGAATGTTTATCAGTGATGTAGACCAAGGGATGATAATGAGCTCTATCCACGTATTATTACTGTGTGGCGGCGGAGGTGCCGAGCACGAAATTTCTCTGATTTCAGCAAACTTCCTGGAGCAGCAGTTACAAATGCTTGAGGGCATTTCGTATACTCGTGTTGAAATGAAGCAGGACGGCTGGTTTGATCAACAGGGCAAGCCGTGCCAGCTCAACCTTGATCGCACGTTACAAACTGAAGCCGGAAAGCTTGAGGTGAACTATGTGATCCCTTGTATCCATGGTTATCCGGGCGAAACCGGTGACCTGCAGTCTTTCCTGACCATTGCCAAACTGCCGTATTTCGGTTGTGACGCGCAGGCCAGCACTAGCTGTTTCAACAAGATCACCACCAAGCTGTGGTTTGATGCGTTAGACATTCCCAATACCCCATACATTTTCCTGAGTGAAAACGATGCTGAATCTCACGCCAAAGCCGAAGCGGCACTGGTGCAATGGGGGAAGGTATTTGTGAAGGCTGCCTGCCAGGGCTCCTCAGTAGGATGCTATAAAGCGACCACGCCGACTGAGCTGGCTGAGGCCATCAATCAGGCGTTCACGTTTTCTGATCAGGTGCTGGTCGAAAAAGCGATTAAGCCTCGCGAACTGGAAATTGCTGCCTACGAGTATGGCAATGAGCTGGTGATCACCAAGCCTGGTGAAGTTAGCTGCCCGGATGACAAGTTCTATACCTACGAAGAAAAATACAGCTCGGATAGTCATTCAACAACTTCTGTTGAAGCCGGCGGGCTGACGGAAGAGCAAGTCGCGCAAATCCGTGGCTATGCCCGGAAGGCCTTCGTTCAGATGAAGCTGAAAGATCTGTCACGCATTGATTTCTTCCTGAGCGAAGATAACGAAATCTTGCTGAATGAAATCAATACCTTCCCAGGGATGACGCCGATCTCGATGTTCCCGCAGATGCTCAAGCACCATGGCCATCAGTTCCATGTCTTTCTGGAACAAGCCATCAAGTCAGCAGCCGTGTAATTTGTCGCTGGAAGGTCAGGGACCTTCCAGCGTGTGGCGATTCTTTGCGTGAGTGTAATACTGGTTATAGATGCAAAAAAGGATGAACATGCTGTCAGAGAAGCAAAAACGGGAACGTTTCATCGCTTTGCGCGCGCGCAACTATCGGGCAAGCCTGCAACTTGAAGGGTTCGATGTGGAGCCGACCAGGGGGGATGCTGATTCTGATCCTATACCTGAAGCCGCCAGAATCACCAGACTGAAAGAGCACTATGCGAGATAAATATGGGGTAACACAGGACCCTGATTGTTATCCCGACAGCCAGGTCCTGAAAAATCTGTTATCCATCCGGGATGAAGATGAGCTGGAACGCGCCGAGCGGGATTTTACCCGAGTCAGGGCCGAACATTTTGAACCTGAGTTTGGCCTGTTCAATCTGGCGTATCTGCAGAAAATCCATCGCACTTTGTTTCAGGACCTCTACCCGTGGGCCGGTCAGATCCGCCAGGTCGACATCACCAAAGGGCAAACCCGGTTCTGCCATATGCAGAACATTACACGGGAAGCCGAGCGTTTATTCCAGGAGCTGGCTGACGAGGATTATCTCTGCGGGCTTTCCTTTCCGCACTTCATTCCGCGTATTGCGCATTATTACTGTGAACTCAATATTATCCATCCGTTTCGTGAAGGGAACGGTCGGGTGCAGCGGATATTTTTTGAAATTCTGGCCATTAATGCCGGTTACGAGGTGTGCTGGGAAGGCATCAATCTCAAAGAATGGGTCGATGCCAATCAAATGGGCTATTTCGGTGAGCTGAAGCCGCTCGAAAAACTCTTTGAACGGATCACGGTGCCGATTGACTTTCGTCATGGCCCAGGAGAACACTGGACCGACAGCCCGAAATAGGGTGCTAACTGCTACACTAATGCACTATAACTTTTTATTTCATACAACCAACACCATCCATCCCACACAAAAATACACTATTTCTCCCAGGGCTTAGGTTTCACATATTTCGCAATTTCCTGGTCATGACGGTCCGTCTGGCCGACATACTGCGCTGGCATCGCCGGACTTTTCCAACGTCCTTGCTCCTGAATATCTGAGATCGATGCACCGGAGTCTGCTAAATCCTGTGCAGCACCAACCCGTGGGGACTGTCCTGAAAACAGAGCGCTAGAGGATAAACCCAACTCATCACTGGCCCGGCGAAAGACCCGGTAGACTGAGGAATGATCCATCGGCAGCTCGCCCAGATTGCTATGGCGGTCGATCCGACGAAACACGTATCCATCCGCGAGCATGCCGGCAACGAGCCAGCGTTGCAGCGCTTTCGAGGCGATGGAACTGAGGGCGATGCGGGTATCATTGACTTCGATGATGATGAGCCCGTTGGGTTGAATATCAAGCGTATCCACCGTGAGGGCAGCCAGTTCACTGCGCTTGAGCATCGCTTCAAAAGCAACAGCCCAAATGGCGACATCTCGAATATCTTTCAGCTTGCTTGAACACTCGAATTTGTCGAGCAGCCGTTGTAAATGGCTATCCCGAAAGGCTGCGGCATTCTTATAGTCATCATGCTTTTCAAGCTGCTGCTTTTGCATCGCCATGCGCACTTCACTTTGTGCGCATGGATCTGGTAACTGATGACAGCGGTGAACCAGCGATATCGTGACCATGTAACGTTTTAAACTGGCCAGTTTCCGGTGGCGAGCCATCTGTTCGATATAGCGGTGAACTGTATCGGCTTTGGCGGGGAGTGGGCTCACATGATGTTCAGCACAGAAGCTGAGGAAATTATGCCAATCGTTTTTAAAGGCAACTAAGGTATTACGCGCATACTGGTTTCGGGTCAGCGATTGCCAAGGGTCCAGCGATGCTATGGGGCACCTGAATTGATCAATACTGTGTTGGCACTGGTTTGGGTCATCGATCGGCTGAATGCGTTTTGCCATTGGTTACATTTCTTATCTAATGCACTATAACTAAAAAACTAGCACAACAATAAAATAATCCACAGAAAAATATTATAAGAATCACATCATTCATAATTTTATCTACTTATCAGCAAGACAAATCGGCTGGAGAATGCTTCAATAGAGTGAAGGATGACATTTATTTTGTAACAACAATTGTTCGGTCACGAAGTACTTGATTTTGCTTAAGCTGTGAACAATTTTTAGCTCAAGGTAGCTGAGAGGCGTTAATGAAGAAAAGACTATTCCATCGCGGGCATAATATTGAAAACGCCACAGGCGCCCCTGATGGCTGGAAGACCAGTATCAATGGCCAACCTATTGAAAACAAACTGACCCTGGTCAAGAAAAGTATTGATTGGTGGTGTGATATGAAAACCTTCATGCCACCTGAAAAATTTGCCAGTACCGGCCTCAAGCAGCAGCCTGCTGAACAGAAAGTCGAAGAGTATCGAGGCTTTAAACTGATGAATGACAACGGCCGACCGAACGAATGGTATGTCATTCTACGCGGGCGATTGTTTAAAGGCTCCCCGGCAGCACTGAAAAAACACCTGGACGCTGTGATTGAGAAGATGAAACAGCATAAATAGGTGAGGGTGCCGAAATGCAAAACGCCCGGAGGTCGGGCGTTTTGTTGTTGAGGGATAAAGTTTGGCGATTAATCATCTTCATCTTTTTTATCGACATCAACCAGATAGTCTTCGCTGAGCCAGTTTCTGCCAATCAACAGCTTATATTCCAGCTTCCCGCGATCCCGAAGGTTCACCGAAACCCGCTTATGTTCTCCATTCCAGCCTAAGTCCATTTTGACTGCATATCGGCGCTCAACACCTTGCGCATTACGTATCTTGCTGACTTTGATGATTTTTGCTTTGTATGTCGCCTTTTCACCTTTCTCATTGAAGGTTGTGAATTCAACCATGTCACCTAAATGATCACGCATATTGTCGCTATCACTATCTTCGCCCGTGACCTTGAGATCAATGGCATGGATTGATGTGGTCTTTGCACCTGTGTCGATCCGCGCCTTGTAATCCAAATCCAGTTCATGAACTTTAATCGTCTCAACCTGACCAACGATTGAACGATTCGCGCAATCTGCACCTTTCGCCAAAGCAAGGCCGGCATCAGTGACAGAGAACAGGAAGAGTGCGGTTAGCAGAAGCTTTTTCACAGAGACTCCTAATTACATCTTGCTTGTGAATGACTGTAGACAAACAATCAGAGCGTTTGTGCTTACTATACCAATCGTCCGTGGGGTCGTATCAAATTCTAGTTAAAATTCAGAATCTTTCGAATGCTCTCTAAACAGGATGGCGTTTGAGTGAACAAAATGGTCTGAAATCCAAGGGCTTGGGCCACTTCGATATTCACAGGCGTATCATCTATAAACAGGGTGTCCCCCGGAACCAGGTTGTATTGCTGGCTCAAACGATGAAAAATTTCAGGCTCCGGTTTCACCATCAACTCATTCGCAGAAACAATCCCGCCAAGAAACAAAGACATGAAGCTATTGCGCTCACTCAGGGTTTCAAAAAAAGCCTGATTCATATTAGTTAGGTAATAAACCGCATAATGATAGTCAGTGATTTGATATAACAGGGCCTCAGTTTCCTGGATTTTGACTAAGCTATCTACGACATGGGTAAGAAAATCTTCAATGCGGTCTTCAGAAATACCTGTTCTGGCGGCAAATTTAGGGATGCTCTCGGCCAGCAGCATTGTACCGCGGTCGAGCGACAACCAGTCGGGATGACGGAGAATATCTTTCAGTAAAAGGCTCCGTTCGTCGGCAGAGCTGGTGAAGGATTCAACGATTGCCTGTGGCCGCCACTCAAAAAGCACGCCGCCGAAGTCGAAGACTACGTTTCGAATCATATCTGTTTCCGTTTCAAGGCTATTTATTGATAATATTTGGTGACTGGTGATCTGCAAGGTGGAACCTGAGAGTTACTACCAGGGTCACAAATCCAAGAAAATAGACGAGATTTATCCGAATGAATGATAACAGCCGCTTAGTATTTTCAACTGAATCCGGTCGAATCAAGGAAGAAAAACAAGCGCCGGAGAGGCCCAAAGGTGACGGTATTGTTCGCATCCAGCGCCAGACCAAAGGCCGCAAAGGTAAAGGCGTTTGCATTGTCACGGGTTTGGATCTGGAAGATGCACAACTCAAGTTACTGGCTGCGGAGCTGAAAAAAGTGTGCGGCTGTGGCGGCTCGGTAAAAGACGGTACGATCGAAATCCAGGGCGACAAACGAGATGTGATTAAAGCCACGCTGGAGAAAAAAGGCCATACCGTAAAACTGGCAGGCGGCTAATCGATACAAACAGCTTGAGGCAACTCAAGCTGTTTCTTTTTCTGCACCTGAAGGCTCTGGACGTTCTGGTAATTACAGCCAGTTTTGAAACGCCAGGCAAACTGACCATTTGCAGCAGGGTTTAAAAATAGGTGTTAATTACCTATTTTATGGTAAATAGCGAATACTGTTAAATTGCTTCCTTTTTTGACAAGTGCACCTCAAAGCGGAGAGGCGATAATGAATGGGATTGGATGTGGAAAGTTATCAGATTTCATTCTCCTGCACACCTTATTTAACATAATCCATATAATGCGCACTGAATTGTAAGATCCAATTAGAAGTGTCAGGTTTGAGCCAGTTAGAAATGTCATGTTGAACTAACTTCAGAGCACTCTTTTCTAGCGAGTTATCTGGAGTCAATGAGATGTTGCTGACCATGACTGATGA
>NZ_JAZGTF010000022.1:0-39355 GCF_037389125.1 Photobacterium sp. MCCC 1A19761 | reverse complement strand
AACTTGATTGAAGCATCAACAATAAGACTTCGATTAGGTACCGTGTGGAGCGGTAGTTCAGTTGGTTAGAATACCGGCCTGTCACGCCGGGGGTCGCGGGTTCGAGTCCCGTCCGCTCCGCCACTCTTTAAGAAGCCCAGTCGAAAGACTGGGCTTTTTTACGTCTGAAGATAATGTTCGCCCGTGGTCGAATGTGTCCCGCCGGAGTGCCGGCCCAGCCGTTCCGCTATTCTTTCGGAAGTCCTGTTGGAAACAGTAAGGCTGTTTCTACTGGGGGTCCCCTGGCCTGCTCTTCTAGAGCATCGCAGTTTTTGCTTTCGGCACTGGCTAGTGTATTGAGCCCCAGCGGTTTTGCTCGCGTTTATCCCCTGCGAAATTGCGATCTGCTGCGTTTATGTCGGCAGCTGGACTTCTTCAATGACGAAATGCTTCGCAAGAACTTCCAACAAGCTTTCCTTGAATGGTTCATGATGCTTCTTGCCCAGCAGGCAGGCGATTTCCTGTCCCGTCGGGGAGAAGCGGTAATAGGTAAAGGTGATGCCCTTTTTCGGTGTTCTGAGTCGATACTGATAGCCTTGGTAGCCAAACGCCAGCGGTGAGTCTGTGGCGATCTCTCCGGATTCGAGTTCCCCTCTCAGGATCAGTCCTAAATCCATGAGGATTAATAAACTGGAGTAGGGTAACTGGAAGCTGCCGAGTGGCAGTTTATCAGTAGGGCGCGGACGAAACAGAGCTAAGGCTGTTTGGCGTGGTGTCACGCCGGTGAGCAATTTCTTGTGCTCGTCTCCACCAAAGTGACAGGCCAGCATGCAGGCTCGGTGAAACATCTGGGCTTCACGTTGGGTCATTTTTCTCAGCGTATCCAGAGTGTGAATCGATGTGGTGCCAGGTGTTGTGATCTCCTGTTTGAGAACACGGCTCCAGAGCTTTTGCATGGCGGTGCTGCGAATGTTTTTCGCGATCGACAGGAAATAATGTATCCAGTCTGGATCGGGGATCCCGGCTTTTTCCTCTCCGCAGCTGTCATAGGCAAGCTTCGTGATTTGTTCCAGATTTTCTTGTTGGCGCTTTACTTCGTTGTGCTCTCTTAATCGGGCTCTTTCTAAGAGATCATGCCCTGCCTCACGGGTGATCAGGAAGTCAATGGCGTATTCACCGGCAAGGGCTTTGGCACGGCTTCGGCTGTTGAGAAGAAGTGTTGTTTTCGCATCATTCTCAGCTATAGGGACGGTGGGAGGATTGTTAACTGCTGGGATGTCATCTTGCTCTGTCTGACTCATCGCGGACTCATCAATGAAGGGGAGACGTTATTTTTATCAGCAAAGCGGCGCTTTTGGCAATATACGGCCATTTATCTGGACGAGGATCTGACTGGATGGTAGCGAAAGGTGGTGTGTGGAACGAAGGAGCCAGTTCCGAGTCCTGGCTCAGTGCCTCGTTGAAGGAATGGGTCAATAGGCGATGGTGAAGTGGCTGCCTTGAAACTGGGGTGTTTCGGCTTCGTCAACCAACGCTATTGCCAAATCTGGTAACGAAATCCTTGATTGTCCCTTCTCGTCGACCACCAGGGTATCTGTTCCCCGCCGGAACTGCCCCGTTTTCTCTGTTCCGCCAATATGTGCAGCGGGCGCCAGATACGTCCAGTGCGAGAATGTGCTCTGTTGGCAGTGAATCAGTTGCTCTGCGCAGGCTATCGCGATGTCTTTCCAGCCATCACCGACATAATCAGGATCATCCACTAAGCGTCGTTGGTCTTCCTTCGGTGAGATGAGGCCGCCCGCCCCACCCGAGATCACCAAGTGTACCTGGTGTTGAGCTGTCACATTGAGCAGGGTGCTGGTCATCTCAATTAACTGTTGCTCTTGCCCTTGCGGCGGCCGAATGGCTGCGATCACGACATCTTGCTGGCGAAGGACATCGTGATTTGAGTGGAGTGTATCAATATTGCCAATCACAGCGTTCACTTCGCTCGGCAAGCTATCTGCTTTGCTGGCTTCACGGACGAGAGCGCTCACGTCATGACCGCGTGAAAGTGCTTCTGCCACAATATAGCGACCGATATTCCCTGTTGCGCCGAGTACGAGTATTTTCATCACTTGCTCCACTTGTCTTCACTTCAAGATAAATTTATCTTGATATGAAGGTAGATGAATGTCAACTGTTTACTTTTTGCTCTGAACAGGATGAGCCGAAGCGAGAAAAGCCTAGAGGTCGTTCGTGTAGGGACGACGACCGGGAGCATACCTGGATTATCGGTTTCTCCGGCGGGGTGTGAAGTGCATCGGAGGAATGGTGTTACTTCTATCAGCAAAGGCGCTATTTTGGGAAGATGCGTGACTTTTGTGTTAATCAATGGTTAAATTTGTTGCGTGTTAGACGAAAGTAGCAGATGGAACTGAAAATGATGGAGGTACAGATGAAGAAGTCTGGAAAACGACTGGCTGACGTGCTGTTGATACTGGGGTATGCCTCAATACTGGCTTATCTGGCGATGAACGTGTAATTGCCATTTTTTGATCAGATAAGCCAGTCTATTTTACATTGAGTTAACGTTCTTGGTGGCGGTCACATATCGTCATATGCTTCCAATGCTGTGCCTTCTAACAGATATCCCACCTCTGCCACTTCGTGGCTAATATGCTGCGTTTGTAATTTTCCGACCACATAAACCACATCCCACAACTGCTGGATCGGCGCGCCTTTGGCAAACTTGACATAGATGATTTGATTCGGTGGCGGCGGCGGCACGTGAATACAAGCCCCGAAATAAGGCACCAGTAAAAACTCCGTGATGGCCTTATCATCTCCTTCTAAGGGAATCACGAAGCCGGGAATTTTCACGGTACTGCCGTTGAGTTCCGGGCGAACGGCACCAATTCTTGATTGCTTGGCGGCATCTCCCTGATGATCCAATGCTGGCATCGCATTTTGATTGAATTGATTGCGCTCTTTTTCCGGTACCAGATCGAGCCAGTCCAGGGTTAACACGTCACTGCCATGGGCAATTATCGGCAGCCAGCAGCAGAAGAGCAGTAGCCATTTTTTCATTGTTGCTTCCTTAAACTTTAATTGTCATGCCGTCGGCCAGCGAGTGCTGATAGGCGCGTAATGCCGGGACTAAACCAACGAGTATGCCCGCCATCTGGACGATTCCGAGTAGTGTGAACTCATAACGTGTCGGGGCGCTGATCTCGATAAACAACCCGAAGTGCTGCTGAATGAGCGGCTGAGCCACGGTCATCAGGCCGTAGAGCACCCCGAGCCCGAGTGCGATCCCGGTTGCGGTCAGCATGGTGGCTTCGCTGATCAGCAGAAAGAAAATATGACCGGGCCGGGCTCCCATCGCGCGAAGGATTGCCATTTCCCGGCGGCGTTCATTTAAGCTGGTCAGCAGGCTGCTGAGCATTCCGAGCAGTCCGGCGATAACGACGAAGCCGGAGACGATCAGCAAGGCCTGTTCGGCGACGGACATCATCCCCCACAGCTCATGCAACGCGATCCCCGGCATAATGGCACTTAACGGCTCGCTGGGGTAGGTGTTGATGTATCGCTGCATGGCGAAGGTCTGAATTTTGGAATTCAGGCCCAGCATGAACGCCGTGATTTGCTTGGGTTCGAAATGGTGATTGGCCAGGGTGGCAGCGTCCGGGGTTGTTCCCAGCCGGGCACCGGATTCCCAGCCGACATGGATCGCTTCGATAGCTTCTAAAGAGACATGGACACTGCGATCAACCGGTGTACCGGTCGGGGCGAGGATCCCGACGACCTTGAAGGGAAGGTTATCATGGCGGCTGAACGCCTGATCGCTGATGCCATGGGCGATGATGATCTCGTCGCCCACTCGGTAGTTCAGCTGGCGGGCAACTTCAGCACCGACGACGGTTTCAAATAAGCCGGAAAATGGGCTTCCGGCAACGAATCGCAGCGGTTGTTTGCGTCCGTATTGGTAATGGTCGAAATAGGCGCCGCTGGTGCCGATGACCAGGTAGCCGCGGTGAGAGTCTCCCAGAGAGATCGGGATGGCCCATTTCACACTGCGGTGCTGACTAATTTCCTGATAGCTTTGCCAGTCGATATTATTGGTGGCATTGCCGATCCGAAACACCGAGTACAACAGTAAATTGACCTGTCCGGCGCGCGCCCCTACGATGAGGTCGGTATTGGAAATTGTATTGGCAAAGCTGGCTTTGGCTTGGGTGCGCACCCGCTCAACGCCCAGTAACAGAGTAACGGAAATGGCGACGGTCAGTAGTGTCAGGAGCGCTGTGGTTTTGCGGTTGGCCAGACTTTGCCAGGCCAATCGGACAATCGCGATCATAAGGAACTCCTTTGGGCGGCCCGGTTGAGCTGGTCCAGTGTCAGACAGCGGTCGAACAGCGGCTCCAACGTGGCATCATGACTGACAAACAGCAGGGTTGTGCCAGCTTGGTCGCATTCCGCCATCAGCAACTGAATGAAGGCTTCGCGGTTCTCCTGATCCAGCGCCGAGGTCGGTTCATCGGCGATGAGCAGTTCAGGCTGGCCGATGAGCGCCCGGGCTGCGGCTACCCGTTGTTGCTGGCCGATACTGAGTGCATGAATCGGCTGGGTTAAGGTCGATTCCGGCAAATGAAGTTGGTTGATCAGCCGCCGGGCCTCCTGGGTCATCGTGCCATTGAGTTTCTGCGTCCGCTGCGGGGAAAAACGGCAGGGCAGCAGGACGTTGTCGAGCACGGACAGGTAAGGCAGCAGATTAAACATCTGAAAGATATACCCGATATGGTTGGCTCGAAATTGATCGCGCCGGGTTGGTTTGAGTGTACTGAAGGGTTGTTCCAGTAAGGTGATCTCCCCAGCATCGGGCTCGGTGATCCCCGCCAGCAGGCTCAGCAGGCTGGATTTGCCACTACCGCTGGGCCCTTTGAGGAACACTTTTTCGCCCTGGCGAATGGTGAGGGACGGAATGTCGAGCAGCGGTGCAGCTTGTCCCGGCCAGCGAAAGCTAAGGTTGGAAACTTCGATTACGTTCATATCATATCCCAGGTGGGAAGCATCCTTCCCACCCTGTTTGGTTATTTCTCGGATCCTCAGAAGGTAAACACGGTTTGTCCCGGCGTGAGTTGAGCCGTGTTCTGACGGGTGTCGGTCACGGCCTGGACGGTGACCTTCTCGCTGCTTGGGAAATGGCTGAACCAGTGAACTTGCATCGTCTTGAGTTGCTCGATGTGGTCACAATGGAAAGTATATTGCGCTGAAAACTCGCCGTGCTGGTGCGCCTCGTGATGTTTATGATCATGTTCATCGTGGTCGTCATGGGCGCGGCGTTCATGGCCATGCTCATCGTGGTCGTCATGGCCGTGGTGTTCATGCTCATGTTCGCCGTGGCTGTCGTGATCGTGATGTGCATGATCATGATCTTCATGCGCATCACGGGTCAGCGTCTCTTCGACCTGTGCCTCACGAAGCTGGCAATGGGCCGCTGGTGTGAATGCGAGCAGTGTGTCGGGTTGCTTGAGCCGGCTCATGGCCTCTTTCACCGCCTGTTGTTGGACCGGGGTTTCAGGCGCATGCTCAAAACCGACAATGTCCGCGCCGGGGGCTGTGATCTCCAGTAACAATTCCCGGCCATCCTGGGCCAGGTTCATCTCGACCACCCCGTGGACATGAGCGTCGTGCTGACGATAGGTGTGGTGATCCGCCTGTGCGTATTGGGTGAATGTCAGCGTGCCCAGCATCAGCGCGCAGTGAGAAAGACGAAAAGAAGGCATAGTAACTCCTGTAAATCGGAAACATTAAAAGGATGAAAAAGATGAATTACAGGCGTTGACGGGCGGGGCACGTGCCAGGGGGGGATTGGGTCGATCATGGCCGGCCAAACATGGCAGCGGAGCACCATGAAGTGGAGCGGACGTTGCGTGCCACAAAGGGAGCGAAAATGCACCGGTGGCATCGGTTGCCAGATGGCAAATCGTACAGGTTTGCACATGGTGATGCAGGGGATCGGCATCCAGTGCATGCAGCACAGACATTGGCCCGATCAGGGTGATCAGGCCAACATACAAGATGAAGTAAAACCGGGCTAACCCGGGAGAATACCGAAACACGTCAGCAACAAATCCATCATGGCTCACAACTGTAATAATATAACATTACTTTTTAGGGACGGTCATGGTTTTGTTGCTGTTGCGTGTGTTTGGTGAGTGATTACAACTGACGCTTGATCAGATTGATGGCCGTCGCAATCTCATCCTGGCTCAGCTTTCCTTCTTTGACAAACAGCACGTTGCTGGCGTTGTCGAGCACAATGATGGCGGAACTCTCTTCCTGCAATGCCCAGGTGCCATGGACCTGGCCATCAGCATCCAGCACCATGGAAGACCAGGAGAACTCACGCTTGCTGTCTTCGGCTGAAGACTTCACAAATCCTCCGGTACCCCAAATCGAGTCATCCTGGTTGATGATCGTCGTGGTTTGATATTGATCTGCCGGGAAACCCGCCGCGGTAATGGCCTGCATCATCTCGGCGTTCATTTCTTTGGCTGAGCTGCGCCCGGCAATCGCCTGGATCACCCGAACCTTGCCGGCCAGTTGGCTGGTATTCCATGGCTGATAGGTAATGTCATCGCCTTGCAACATGATCTCCCCCGGGTTGGTGACCGTAGCTATAGGTAGCGGCTGACCGACGTTGAGCGTGTGTGCGGTTGCAATGCCTGGGAGCAGGGCGGCAAGTAAAGCGATGATTGGCTTCTTATTCATTTGTATTTATTCCGTTTATTGTTAGACGCTCAATTATCTTAGAACAGTTACGGTCAACTGGTAAAACCAGTTGAAAAAAGTCGATCTGGGTCACCCAATCGCGCTGATTCAAGTAAAAGGCGCGACGCCTAATCAAAGCAGGCGTTATGCAACGGCGCGCTATCTGTTCTACAGTGAATATTTAATTTAGGGGTTCTTGACACATTTATCCGTAAGCCTAAAACGATGGCGGCGAAACGAATCCGTTACGGCATGGTCTGATGGAATAGCAATGAAAAGGGGACTGTATGTTCAGGGTTTTTAAGCATTATCGTCCGGGCCAGGTGGCTCGCTTTGTGAAAAGTTATTATCGGGGGCGTCTTTTTATCATGGGCGTAGGGGCGTATGAATTTGATCGCGGACGTCTGTTACCCCCGAAAAGCCAGGACCTCAATGCCCTGGCTGTTTTATCGGAAGTCAATCGGGAAATCCAGTTGCTGGAAGCCGATGTGGTGTGACGGTTATGATGATGAGAGTTGCGGCGGCAGGCAAACCCCGGTCCCGCCCAGCCCGCAATACCCGTTCGGGTTTTTTGCCAGGTATTGCTGGTGGTAATCTTCGGCAAAATAGTAGTTACCGGCCGGTGCGATCTCCGTGGTGATCGCGCGTTGAATCTGCTGCTCGGCCAGAGCCTGCTGGTAGCGCGCTTTGCTTTCGGTGATGCATGCCAACTGTGCCTCAGATGTGATGTAAATCACAGAGCGGTATTGTGTCCCGATATCATTTCCCTGCTGCATGCCCTGCGTCGGATCGTGGTTTTCCCAAAACTTGGTCAGTAACGTTTCCAATGAGATTTGCTGCGGATCGAACAGGACCCGGACCACTTCCGCATGGCCGGTTTTGCCGGTGCAGACTTCCTCGTAGGTCGGGTTTGGCGTAAATCCACCGCTATAACCGACGGAAGTGCTGTACACCCCGGGCAATTGCCAGAACAGTCGCTCTGCACCCCAGAAACAGCCCATGCCCAGAATGATACTATCCAGCCCTGCTGGCAGCGTGTCATCGAGCGGTGTGCCGTTCACGGCGTGGGGAAGTGAAGGGATGATGGGAGTTGCGCGGCCAATCAAAGCAGCTTCCGGCGCGATCATCTGTTGTTTCGTTACGGACATTGTTATTTCCTTTTACCCAGTCTTCACAAAGAAAGTAGAGGAATCCGGAACGACAATCAATACTGCGTTGCAAACAGCCGAAAAACTGGCAGTTAGCGTGTCCCTTTGTCAGAATGACTTATGCATATAAAGAAACAACAATAATGTTCACTAGTGAAGTCAGTGAAGAATGAATAAACATTTTAAGCGGTTGAGCTTTACCGCGCTTGCTTTAGCGTGTTCTGCGCCGGTCTCCGCAGAAACAACGTTGTCCATTCAGGGGTTAAGCGGAAAACTCGAAGACAACGTCGAGGCTTATGTCTCGGCGATCCCGAAAGAAGATTACAGTACATCGGTCCGGTTTCGCGAGCAGCTGGAAGGTGAAATTGAAGATGCCCTGAAGGCGTTGGGACGCTACCAGCCGACTTTTTCCTACGAGATCCAGGAAGAAGGGGACAACACCCAGATGACCGTGACGGTGGATGCCGGACCAGAAACGCGCATTGCCCGTCGTGATATTCGGATCACCGGGATGGCAAAAGATGATCCGGATTTTCTGGCTTTGGTGCAGGAATCAGGGCTGGGACTCGGAAAAATCCTCAATCACGGCAAATATGAATCGCTGAAGTCGTCCCTCAGCAGCCTGGCGCTGCGCAAAGGTTATTTCGACGCAGAGCTCATCCAGAGCAAGCTGGAGGTGGCGCCGACCCGTAGCGAAGCCTTTATCACGATTGAGTTTGCTTCCGGGCAGCGATACCGATTCGGGGACACCCTGTTCACCGGCAGCCAGATTGAAGAGAACCGGCTGCGTTCTCTGATGCCCTATGAAGAAGGAGAGCCCTACCTGGCGTCCAGCCTGGGGGAGTTTAACCAGCGTTTGTCGCGGGTCGGCTGGTTCTCCTCGATTTTTGTCGGCGGTGATATCGAGCATCTGGAAGAAGATCAGATCCCGATCAAGGTTACCGTGGAGCCGCAGGTCAAAAACCAGGTCGAAACCGGTATCGGATATTCGACGGATGTCGGCCCCCGGTTGAAATTCAACTGGCGCAAGCCCTGGCTGAACAGTGCCGGGCACAGCCTGGATATCAAAACGGAAATCTCCCAGGTTCAGCCCAAGGTTGAGGCGGTCTATAAGATCCCGCTGGAAGATGTCCTGAACGACTATTACCAGATCGTCGGCGGGATCCGCTATGTCGATAACCACGACACCATCAGCACGGAAACCAGCCTGGGGGTCGAGCGCCACTGGCAGTTGGAGTCCGGATGGAAACGGGTCGCCTCGCTGCGCTATCTGTATGAAAACTATAAACAGGGGTCGGAAGAATCCGGCGTGTTGAGAATGCTGATCCCGGGGATCAGTTATGATCGGACCCGGTTGCAGGGCGGAACCATACCGACCTGGGGCGATAAACAGCTGATTTCCATCGAATACGCCGACCCGATGTGGGGCTCGGATACGCGCGTTGCCCATTTTCGGGGCCGGACGGCCTGGATCCGCAGTGCGGGTGAGGATAACCGCGGGATTGCGCGGATTGACGGTGGTGCGGTGATCGCCGATCAGATCGAGGATGTGCCGCCGTCGATGCGTTTCTTCGTCGGGGGGGATTTCAGCCTGCGCGGTTACAGCTATGAATCCATCGCGCCCATGGACAGCAAAGGCAAGCTGATCGGGGGGAAATACATGCTGACCTCGACCCTGGAATATCAGCATCGCGTCTATGAAAACTGGTGGGGTGCGCTGTTTTTCGATTACGGCTCTTCCTGGAGCAACACGCCGGACTGGTACCGTGGGGTCGGGACCGGTGTGCGCTGGGCATCTCCGGTGGGACCGATCCGCCTGGATTTTGCATGGGGATTGGATAAGGACAGGGATAAGTTCCAGATCCACTTTACGCTGGGGCCTGAAATATGATCTGGTTAAAACGAATTGCATGGGGAGTGCTGGCCCTGTTGTTGGTGATCGTCATTACGGTCGCTGCGTTTCTGTATACCCCGGCCGGGGTTAAAATTGCGGTTTGGGGGGCGCAGAAAGCGCTGCCGGCCCTGTCGGTGGGGGACACTTCGGGAAGCCTGTTGCGGGGCTTCACTCTCGAAACGGTACAGTATGATGATGCGCCGATTGCGCTGTCGGCGGATCGGCTTCGGCTGGAGATTGACGACAACTGCCTGTTGATGCCGGCGGTATGTATCACCGAGCTGGGAATTTCCGGTGTGCAGTTTGCGATGCCGGAATTACCGCCGCCGGGGGCCGAGGAGCCTGAGTCGCCGTCTGAGCCGGTCACCGAAATCGTCATGCCGTTGCCGATCCGCGTCGAACGGGTCGTGCTGGATGACATTGCGCTGGATATCCTGGGGAACCAGGTTGCCTGGCGGCATTTCTCCACCGCGGCCGAGATGGAAGGGAGCCGCCTGGTGCTCAAGCCGACAGATTGGGAAGGGATTAGCCTGACTCTGGCTCCGGCGGCCCCGGCGGACAGCTCGCAGACGCCGTCATCGGCACCGCCAGCCACAGAGCCGCCGACTGCGGAACCGATTGTGCTACCGGAAGTGGTGTTGCCGCTGGCCGTGGAGGTACAGCAATTTACCGTCAAGGATTTCACCTTACAGGGGGAAACCCCGCAGCAGGTCCGTTTGCTGGATCTGGCCGCGACGGCTGAAGGGAGCAATGTCATTATCCAGAAGCTGCTGGTGGACGTGCCGCAAGCCAAACTGGATGCGACGGCAACGGTGGCTCTGACCGCGGATTATCCCTTGCAGCTCGATGCCGCTCTGGACATTGCGATGGCACCAGTGCAAAACCATCAGTTGCAGCTCAAGGCAGGTGGCTCTCTGGAGAAGCTTTCGTTGGATGCTAACCTGAAAGGGACGATTGATGCGGTGCTCAAGGGCTCCCTGTCACCGCTGGATCCGGCGCTGCCGTTCGATATTGACCTGACCAGCCGGCATATTCAGTGGCCGATTGATCAGAAGGCCGAGTTTGAGGTCTCTGACACCGCGGTCAAGGCCGACGGCAATCTCAATGATTTTACCTTTAAGGTGGCGACTGCCGTCGATGGCGTGCCGATGCCGGCGGTGAAAACGGCACTGGAAGGCCAGGGCGATCTGACGCAGGTCACGTTGAAGAAACTGACCGTCGAGACCCTGGGCGGAACCATTACCGGCAATGCCAAAGCCAGCTGGAAAGATCAGGTCAACTGGCAGGGCGCGCTGGATTTCAGCCACATTCAGCCGGGGCTGGAGTGGCCGGAAGCCCAAGGGGACCTGAGTGGCAAGTTGCGCACCTCAGGCGGGCTCACCGAACAAGGTGGCTGGTATGTTGAGCTCCCGGAGTTGGCCGTCGATGGCCTGCTGATGGCGCAACGCCTGACATTGGATGGCCAGCTCAATGCCAGTGATCAAAGTGGTCAAGGCAATCTTGAGCTGGTGACCGAACGACTGCGACTCCAGCATGGGCCCAACGGTCTGACGGCGAAAGGTAAGCTGAGCGAAAGCTGGGATATGACTGCGCAGGTGAATGCGCCGGATCTGTCCCGCTCGCTGCCGGATGCCAAGGGGCGGATCCAGGGGAACATCGTGTTGAGCGGCAAGATGGCCGAGCCGGACATTGATGTGCAGCTTGATGCCAATGGGTTGGCCTGGCAGGAACTGGCGACGCTGGAGCAGTTGAGTCTGAAAGGTCGGGTGACGCCGATGCCGGCGTTGAAGGCGGATATCCGCCTCAATGCCAGCAATGGCGTGGCGGAAGGTGCCAAGCTGAAGACCCTGTCGCTGGCCTTCCAGGGGACGGAAGCCAAGCACCGGTTGGTGCTGGATCTCGATGCTGAGCCGGTCAGCGCCGCGCTGCAACTGAGCGGGCAGCTCAACCGTGAAACCGGTTGGCAGGGGATCTTGCAGCAAGGCGAGATCGGGACCGAGATTGGCCCGTGGCGTTTGAACCGGCCGACTAAACTGGGTTTTGGCTTCAAAAATCAGCGGGTCAGCGTCGCACCGCATTGCTGGCAGCAGGATAAATCGGCCTTGTGCCTGACCGAAGCGATGGAAGCAGGGGCTTCGGGTCATGCGAAACTGGCGGTGAACAACTTTGATTTTACCCTGATTGCACCTTTTGTGCCGGACAACGTACAGCTGAAAGGGGCCCTGGGGGCCACGGTTGAAGCAACGTGGGCACCTGAAGCTGCGCCCTATGTGAAAGCGCAGGTATTGCTACCGGCGGGCACTGTGGTGAAGCAGGACGATCTGCAAGCCGAGCCGCTGAAAATAGGCTGGGAACGGGTCATCCTCAATGCCGAGGTGAAGCGCAATGTGCTCCGGTCGGATTGGGCGATCAACATCCGGGATAACGGGAATATTACCGGCCAGGCCCGGATCACCGAACTCACGGGCGAGCAGCAGCTGGATGCCCGGGTGAAAATCGATCGGTTTACCCTCGGGTTCCTGGCGCCGCTGATCCAGGGCTACGAGGAGTTCGATGGCCAGGTGAATGCCGACCTGCTGGTTCGCGGGCCGGTGATGCACCCGACGGTCAACGGGGTGCTGAATATCACCCGGGTGAAGGCGATTGGTCGTGAGGTGCCGCTGGATATCAATCATGCCGATATCACAGCAACCTTTAGTGGCTATAGCGGCACGCTGCGGGGTGAGTTGCTGACGCCGGACGGCAAGCTGCGGCTGCAGGGCAACGGGAACTGGCAGGATCTCGCGGCCTGGCAGAGCCAGTTGCAGGTCAACGGCCGCGAACTGAAGGTGAATGTGCCGCCGATGCTGGCGCTGAAAGTGTCGCCGGACCTGACCATCAAGGCCTCGCCGCAACTGGCGGAAATCTCCGGGCTGGTGGAAATCCCCTGGGGGCGGATCACGGTTGATCAGTTGCCGGAATCTGCGGTGGCGGTGTCGGATGATGAGATTCTGCTGACCGATGATTTGCAGCCAATGGAAACTGAGCCGGCGATCCCGTTTGCGGTGAAAACCAACGTGCGGGTGAAAATCGGCAACAATGTGAAGTTGTCTGCCTTTGGCCTGAAAGCCGGGCTGGTGGGGGAGCTGAATGTGCGTCAGCAGGACAAGGGGCCGATGGTGTACGGGGAAGTGAATCTGCGCCGCGGGACCTATCGTTCGTTTGGCCAGGAGCTGTTGATCCGCAAAGGGCAGATCCTGTTTACCGGCCCGGCGGACCAGCCTTACCTGGCGATTGAAGCGATTCGGAATCCGGACAGCATTGAAGACGACGTGACGGCAGGGATCCGGGTGAGTGGCCCGGCAGACGAGCCGCGGGTGGATATTTTCTCCGACCCGGCGATGCCGCAGCAAAATGCCCTGTCTTACCTGCTGCGCGGAAAAGATATTGATACCGAGTCGGGCAATAGCGGCAGCGCCATGACCACCGCCTTGATCAGTATGGGGCTGGCGAAAAGCGGCCAGTTGGTCGGGAACGTCGGGCAAGCCTTCGGGGTTCAGGATCTGGCGCTCGACACCGCCGGCTCCGGGGATGATTCCCAGGTGACGATCAGCGGTTACATAGCGCCGGGGCTGCAGGTGAAATACGGTGTCGGGATCTTCAATTCAATTGGGGAGTTCACGGTGCGTTATCGCCTGATGAAAGATCTGTATGTTGAAGGGGTCTCCGGGCTGGATAGCGCGGTCGACCTGTTGTATCAGTTTGAGTTTAACTAAGTTCCCAGGAGCGAAGGTGGAAAAGGTGTTTGTCTACGGCACGCTGCGTGCGGGCCAGTCGAACCATCAGTTGTTACGGCATGCGGCCCGGTTGGGTCGCTGTCAGCTGCCGTCCGGATATCGGCTGTATGATTTCGGCGACTATCCCGGGGCGATTCGCCAACCGGCGGGCAGCGTGTTGGTCGGGGAGGTCTATGAAGTCGACAGTCCGACGTTTGCCGCGCTGGATGTCTTAGAGGAGTACCCGGCCGTTTATACCCGCGAGCAAGTTGAGACGGCATTCGGGATGGCGTGGATCTATCTGTATGTGCAGTCGGTGGCAGGATTGCCGGTGATTGCGCATGGCGACTGGTGCCTGCGGCAAACGAGCTAGCCTGCATTGCAGGGGGCTATCGCCTGATAGCCGGATAAAAGAAAGCGCGCCTTGCGACAAGCAAGACGCGCTTTTTTAAGCACTCAGCAACAGATTATTTCTCTTGCGCGCGCTCGAAAGAAGACAGGATTTCAGCTTTCGCTGAAGCTGCATCTTCCCAACCGTCAACTTTCACCCACTTACCGGCTTCCAGCTCTTTGTAACGCTCGAAGAAGTGTGTGATTTGTGCTTTCAGCAGCTCAGGCAGATCCTGAACGTCCTGAATGTGGTCGTATTCTTTGGTCAGCTTGCTGTGCGGTACTGCAACCACTTTCGCGTCTTCACCAGACTCGTCAGTCATCTTCAGGACGCCAACCGGACGGCAGCGGATCACTGAGCCTGGTACCAGTGGGTACGGGGTTGGAACCAGAACATCAACTGGGTCGCCGTCCAGAGACAGCGTGTTGTTTACATAACCATAGTTGCATGGGTAGAACATCGGCGTTGCCATGAAACGGTCAACGAATACAGCACCGGTGTCTTTGTCGATTTCGTATTTGATTGGATCCGCGTTGGCAGGGATCTCGATCACGACATAGATATCTTCCGGCATGTCCTTTCCTGCAGGCACCTGGTTAAGGCTCATGATGTTTTTCCTTTTGGTGAATTAACTGGATGTAGATGTGTAGAAATAATAATACCAACTTCATCTGCGCGTTGTCTATTTGGAGCCGCGTTTTCACCGGGGGTGGTGCTGAAAATGGCGGATAAAGAAACAGGCTGCCGGGGCAGCCTGTTGAAAGTCAAATCGAGGGGGCATTACTCGTGGTCCGGGAATTCGGCCAGGAAGGCTTCCACATTGCGAACCATTTTGGTTGAGCCAACGAAGAAAGGCACCCGCTGGTGCAGCTCGGTTGGCTTGAGATCCAGGATCCGGTTTTTGCCGTCAGAGGCGATGCCGCCTGCCTGCTCGATCAAAAAGGCCATCGGGTTGCATTCATACAGCAGGCGCAGCTTGCCGTTCGGATGCGTCGCTGTGCTTGGGTACATGTAGATGCCGCCCTTGAGCAGGTTACGGTGGAAGTCAGCAACCAGCGAACCGATATAGCGCGAAGTATAAGGACGGTTATCCGCCGGTACATCTTCCTGGCAGTGTTTGATGTACTTCTTCACGCCCATCGGGAAGCGGATGTAGTTGCCTTCGTTAATCGAGTAGATGCGGCCGTCTTGCGGAATTTGCATATTCTCGTGCGACAGGCAGAACACGCCCAGAGACGGATCGTACGTAAAGCCGTGAACCCCATTCCCCGTGGTGTACACCAGCATGGTCGACGAGCCGTAGATAATGTAACCGGCCGCAACCTGGCGGTGGCCCGGCTGCAGGAAGTCTTCTTCAGTTGGCGGGGTGCCGACAGGCGACACGCGCTGGTAAATTGAGAAGATGGTCCCGACGGAAACGTTTACGTCAATGTTCGAAGAACCATCCAGTGGGTCCATCAACACGACATACTTGGCGTTACGGTTCAGCTCTTTGTTGAAGGCGACGGCTTCGTCTTCTTCTTCACTGGCCACACCACACACCTGATCACGGGCTTCAAGGGCAGCTTTAAATTTGTCGTTGGCATAGACGTCCAGCTTTTGCTGCTCTTCGCCTTGCACATTTTCTTCGCCAACAGAGCCGGTGATGTCGACCAGACCTGCTTTGTTGATTTCACGGTTAACGATTTTCGCTGCCAGCTTAATCGAACCCAACAGTGAAGAAAGCTCACCGCTGGCGTGGGGGAAGTCAGTTTGTTTCTCGACAATGAACTCGCCAAGGGTTCTCATATTGGACATATACAATCCTTGCATCTTGTTGTCATTGGGGCTGTTAAGTCAGGTACAATGTCTCTGGTGGACAATTTATGTACCTTTTGTCAGGCAAGATGCCTGTGATTACGTGCTTTCTTTGCGTATAAAGAATTGTATATAAAGATCTTTTTTATGGTACTGAAGTAACGCTTTCGCGTGAAATAAACAACAATTAATCCAGTGAGCCGACAGTTATGCATATCCATATCCTCGGAATTTGCGGCACATTTATGGGCGGTGCCGCGATTCTTGCCCGCCAGCTGGGCCACAAGGTAACCGGCTGCGATGCAAACGTTTACCCGCCAATGAGCACCTTACTTGAATCGCAAGGCATTGAAATAATTCATGGTTATGATCCTGCGCAGCTCGATCCGGCACCAGACCTCGTGGTCGTGGGCAATGCCATGAGTCGGGGCAATCCTTGTGTGGAATATGTGCTGAACCATAACCTGCGTTATACCTCCGGACCGCAATGGTTGCAGGAGATTCTGCTGCACGATCGCTGGGTCCTGGCCGTTGCCGGCACGCACGGCAAGACCACGACGGCCAGTATGCTGGCCTGGATCCTGGAAGATTGTGGCTATCAGCCGGGATTTTTGGTCGGTGGCGTGCTCGGAAACTTCGGTGTTTCCGCGAGGTTAGGAGAAAGTATGTTCTTTGTCGTCGAAGCGGACGAATACGATAGTGCTTTTTTCGATAAGCGTTCTAAGTTTGTTCATTATCGACCACGGACCCTGGTTATGAACAACCTGGAGTTCGATCACGCAGATATTTTTGACGATTTAAAAGCGATTCAACGCCAGTTCCACCATCTGGTGCGCACGGTGCCGGGCAATGGCCGGATCCTGGCGCCCAAAGGCGTAGCGACGATTGAGCAAACGCTGGCCATGGGATGCTGGAGTGAGCTGGAATATACCGGCGAGGACGGTCACTGGCAGGCTCGCAAGCAAATCGCGGATGGCAGCTGCTTCGAGGTCTATCTGGACGGCGCACTGGCCGGCGTGGTGAACTGGGATCTGGTGGGCGATCATAATGTCAGCAATGCGCTGATGGCGATTGCCGCGGCCCGCCATGTCGGCGTGACGCCGGATCTGGCCTGTGAATCACTGGGTAAATTTATCAACACCAAGCGCCGCCTGGAGCTCAAGGGTGAGCAGGGCGGTGTCACCGTCTATGACGATTTCGCTCACCATCCGACTGCGGTCGAACTTACGCTGGGCGGTTTGCGCGCCAAAGTCGGCAATGCGCGGATCCTAGCGGTGCTGGAGCCGCGTTCCAATACCATGAAGCTGGGCGTGCACAAGCTGGATCTGGCCCCGGCACTGGCCCAGGCCGACGAAGTCTTCATTTATCAGCCGGACAATATTCCCTGGTCGGTGAACGAAATCGCCGAGGCTTGCAGCCAACCGGCGCAGACCGATGGTGATCTGGATGCGCTGGTGGCCAAAATTGCCGCCGCTGCGCAACCGGGCGATCAGATCCTGGTGATGAGCAACGGCGGCTTTGGCGGCATCCACGATAAATTGCTGGCGGCCCTGGCCCGGAAAGAAGAGTGAGTACAAAAATGCACGACAAACGGATCACCCTAGCCTGGACCGGCGCTTCCGGCGCGCCTTACGGCTTGCGCCTGCTCGAATGCCTGCTGGCGGCGGATTATCAGGTGTACCTGTTGATCTCCTCGGCGGCGCGGGTGGTTTTGGCCACTGAGCACGGGCTGAAGCTGCCTGCCGGCCCCGAGGCGGCGAAGCAGGCTCTGACGGCTTACCTGAAATGTGATGCCGACAAATTGGAAGTCTGCGGCAAGGAAGACTGGTTCTCGCCGGTAGCATCGGGATCGGCGGCGCCGAAGCAGATGGTGGTCTGTCCGTGTTCGGCCGGGACCCTGGCGTCGGTCGCACACGGGATGTCCGATAACCTGATTGAGCGTGCTGCGGATGTGGTGCTCAAAGAGCGGGGGCAGTTGTTGATGGTGGTGCGCGAAACGCCGTTTTCGACCCTGCACCTGGAAAATATGCTCAAGCTGTCCCAATTGGGGGTTACCATCATGCCGGCGGCACCGGGTTTTTATCACCAGCCGACCAGCATTGATGATTTGGTTGATTTCATGGTGGCCCGGATCCTGGACCATCTCGGGGTTGAGCAGGGGCTGGTACCGCGCTGGGGGTATGATCAGCGCGCGGTGTCACAACCGAGCTGAGCGAAACTGACCGGATGATTTGAAAAAGCCCGCAGTTGCGGGCTTTTTGTTATAGGTAAAGGTTCACAACGTCGGTGATTATTCAGGTAAGTGCGCCTGGGGCTTGATCACCATGACATTGATCGGAGAGTTCTCGACCACTTTGGCCGCGACCGAACCCAGCATCACCTTGTCGAGCCGGGAGCGCTTGTGGCTCGGAATAATGATCAGATCGGCACCGACCCGCTCGGCATGCTCTAAAATCGTCGCCCAGGTCTTCCCTTCCGAAACATATTGGTGGTGAATCAATTCATCCGGAATATGCTTGGCCGCAAAAGCTTTGAGCTGGTGCTGGGAATCCTGCATCATTTTACGGGCGGCATCTTTGGGGAAATAGCTCGAGACCATCGACATGTGAATGCCGGGCAGGACATTGAGCAGATGGATGGTGGCATTGGATTGTCGGGCCAGCCAAACCGCCTGCTCGACGGCTTTATCGGCAAAACCTTCTTCATTCAGATCAACGGGCACTAAAATCTGTCTGTACATATTATTATTCTCTCAGAGGTAAAGGGAGAGCGCGCTCTCCCTATAGTTTAGACCTGTATGGTTTGTCCTTAACCGGGCTAGGCCGTGACGAGCTGGCGGGCACGCCGCCGCTGATTCCACCCTAATGCGCCCAGCAAGAGCAGGGTCGGTACAAAGACCCACTCTTTCATTGGCCGCTCGGCCGGCAAGCTCACCTGGGTGATTTCCCAGTCAAAATCGATCCCGGCCGCTTCTGCCGCACTGCCGAACTCAATCAGGTCGACCAGCATTTTGTCGCCGTCCTGGCGGAGCATCAGGCCGGTTGAGGCGATCCGCGCTTTGGCATCCCCGGCATCGGCGTCAAGTGGCAGCAGAACATGTTTGCTCACTTGCTTGCCTTCTAGGTTTTCCCCGCTGACCTGGAGCTCCAGCGGCTGACCGGTGGTCAGTTTCCCGGCGACCTCCTGGATGGCCACACCCGGCATATCCAATTTAGGCGGATACACCATATCCCACCAAAAACCCGGGCGGAAAAGTGAGAAGGTGATCAACAATAACGCAATCACTTCCCACCATTTGGTTTTGGTAAACCACCATCCCTGGGTGGCGGCCGAGAAAGTCAGCATGGCGATGATGGCTGAACTGACGGTCAGGAACAGGTGCCACCAGGAATCGATGTCCATCAGTAACAGCTGGGTGTTGAAGATGAACATAAACGGCAGGATGGCGGTCCGGATATCGTAGGCAAAGCCCTGGATACCGGTGCGGATCGGATCACTTTTGGCGATGGCGGCCGCAGCGAAGGCGGCGAGGCCGACCGGCGGGGTATCATCGGCGAGGATCCCGAAGTAGAACACGAACAGGTGTACAGCGATCAACGGGATGATCAAGCCGCTCTGGGCGCCCAGGGTGACGATGACCGGGGCCATCAGGGTGGAGACCACAATATAGTTGGCCGTTGTCGGCAAGCCCATGCCGAGGATCAGGCTGATCACTGCGGTAAACAGCAGCATCAGCATGATGTTGCCGCCTGAGATAAACTCGACGAACTCGGTCATCACCAGGCCGATCCCGGTTAGGGTGACGACCCCGACCACGATCCCGGCCGCAGCCGTGGCCACGCCGATCCCGATCATATTTCGCGCGCCGGAGACCAGGCTTTCCAGCAGATCTACGCCCCCTTCCAGCGCGGCTTCAGCCAGTGATTGCTCCCGGTTAAACAGCGCCAGCAGTGGACGTTGGGTCAGCAGGATGAAAACCATAAACATGGTCGCCCAGAAGGCTGACAGCCCCGGCGAGAAGCGCTCAACCGTCAGACACCAGACCAGCACCACAATCGGCAGCAGGAAGTAGAGGCCGGATTTTATGGTCGGGCCCGGATCAGGCACTTCGGTGATTTCGGCATTCGGATCTTCGAGCAGATGATCCTGGTAGCGCGAGGACAGTTTGATCAGCGCGACATAGGCGATCAGGATCACTACGGCAATCATCGGCGTTGCCGCCGCACCGAAGACATCTTTGGTCCAGCCAATACCGTAGTAAACCGCCGCACTTATCACAACCAGTCCCAGAATTGTGCCGCAAAATGACAGCAGGCTCTGCGCCAGGGTGGGTTTGTAGCGTCGATTGAGCCCGGTCATCCCGGCTTTACAGGCTTCCAGGTGGACGATGTAGAGCAGAGCGATATAGGAGATCAGCGCAGGCAACAGGGCTGCCTTGATCACCTCGACATAGGAAATCCCGACATATTCGACCATCAGAAAGGCCGCAGCCCCCATGATCGGCGGGGTCAGCTGGCCATTGGTCGAGGCCGCGACTTCCACCGCCCCGGCTTTGGTGCCCGGAAAGCCGACTTTTTTCATCAGCGGAATGGTGAAGGTCCCGGTGGTGACGACGTTGGCAATCGACGAGCCGGAAACCAGGCCGGACAGGCCGGATGCAACGACTGCAGCCTTGGCCGGTCCGCCGCGCATATGGCCCAGCAGGGAGAAAGCCACTTTAATAAAGTAAGCCCCGGCTCCGGCACGCTCAAGCATGGCGCCGAACAGGACAAACAGGAACACGAATGAGGTCGAGACCCCCAGCGCGATCCCGAATACGCCCTCGGTGGTCAGCCACAGGTGAGACATGGCCTTGTTCAGGCTGGCGCCTTTGTGGGCAATGACGTCCGGCATATAGGGGCCGCCGAACGTGTAGAGCAGGAACAGGGCGGCCACCACCATCAGTGGTGGCCCGAGGGCCCGGCGGGTGGCTTCCAGCAGCAGGATCATCCCGGTGACGGCGACGATGATATCCACGCCGGTCGGGGCGCCGGCCCGTCCGGCAAGCTGGGTGTAGAACAGGTAGATATAGGCCGCGGAAAAGCTGCCGGCAAGGGCCAGCAGCCAGTCAACGACCGGGATCCGATCTCTGGGCGACCGGGCCAGGGCCGGATAGGCCGTGAAGGCCAGGAATATCGCAAACGCCAGATGGACGGATCGTGCTTCGGTGTCGTTGAGTACCCCGAAGTCGACGATAAAAGGGAGGGGCGAAGCGTACCATAACTGGAACAGTGACCAGCACAGCGGCACGAACCAGAGAATTCGGCCGGGGATACCGACAGGGTTTCTGGCCCCGGTATCAGCCTGAGCCACCATTTCCTGCACCTCTGTCGACGTCTCAGTTGTCTTCGTCATGCATCATCCTTCTTTGATGGACTAGGTAGTTATATCAATCGTGATTGTTATTTTTATAGGGTGGTGAAACAGCATGCGCCGCGTGAGCGGCGCATGAATGGCACAAGGTGCCAAAGGTTCGTTCCGGTGGGATTACTTGAGGTAACCCTTTTCCTTGTAGTAGCGAACCGCACCTGGGTGAAGTGGGATCGACAGGCCGTCTTTCACCATGTTTTCAGGGGTGAGGTTGGCGAACGCCGGGTGCAGACGCTTAAAGGTATCGAAGTTCTCGAACACGGATTTCACCAGGGCGTAGACCACATCGTCAGAGACATCGGTTGAAGACACCAGGGTCGCGGCAACACCAAAGCTGTTGGTATCGGTGTCGGTGCCTTTGTACATGCCGCCCGGAATGGTGCTCTTGGCATAGTACGGGTTATCCGCCACGATCTTGTCGATGGCAGCACCGGTGACCGGCACCAGCTTGGCATCACAAGAGGTGGTGGCTTCTTTGACAGAACCGCTCGGGTGGCCAACCACGTACACGAAGGCGTCAATTTTGTTATCACACAGGGCTTGCGAGCGCTCGGAGCCTTTCAGCTCGGATGCCAGTTTGAAGTCTGCGTTGGTCCAGCCCATTGCATCCATCACCACGCCCATGGTCGCGCGGTCACCGGAGCCCGGGTTGCCGATATTAACGCGTTTGCCTTTCAGATCGGCCACACCGTTAATGCCGGAATCTGCGCGGGCAATGACGGTAAACGGTTCGGTATGAAGGGAGAAGACCGCGCGGAGTTTCTTATACGGGCCCTGCTCTTCAAACTTGCTGGTGCCGTTGTAGGCATGGTATTGCCAGTCGGACTGAACAACACCGAAATCCAGCTCGCCGGCACGCATGGTGTTGACGTTATAGATAGAGCCGCCGGTTGATTCAACCGAACAGCGAACGTTGTATTGTTTGCGTTCCTTGTTGACCAGCTTACAGATGGCACCGCCAGTCGGATAGTATACGCCGGTCACAGAACCTGTTCCGATCGTGATAAAGTCCTGGGCGCCGGCCAGACCACTGGTGGTCATGGCAGCTGCTAATGCGCTGATTTTCAAGATTTGTTTTAATGCCATGTTAATCCCTTCCTAATTGTTGTTATCTCCAGTATGGATACGTGTTCCATCGGTGGAAAAGGCATATTTGCTGAAGCAAATCAAAATGATGATAACAAAAGCCTAGGGAAAAATTGAAATTATGTTAAAGGCTGTGATGAAAGGAAGGCTGGGGAAAATGCGGGGAAATAAGTTGGAGGCGAATAATTATTTATATCAATCAATGGGTTGTGCAGTTTGTTGGTCAGGTGACCCAGTTTGTCTGAATGTGAACTCTCTCTCACTTTGTGGAGAGAGAGTTCCGGTCGATTCAAGCACTATAGTCAAATAGCTCGCATACTGAGTCGAACAGCTCTTTGGTGGTCAGTGCCTGGGTTGGGGTAATGAAAATGGTGTCGTCCCCGGCGACAACTCCCAGGATCCCCTCGGCCTTGCCTAGTGAATCTAATAGGCGGGCAATCACTTGTGCAGCGCCCGGACCGGTATGGATCACGACCAGGGCATTGTTGTAGCCCACTTCCATCACCAGCTCTTTCAGCGGGCTGCTGGTGGTTGGCACACCCAGCTCAACCGGCAGGCAATAGACCATTTCCATCTTGGCATTGCGGGTACGTACCGCGCCAAATTTGGTCAGCATGCGGGAGACTTTGGATTGGTTAATGTTGTCGAACCCCTGAGCTTTCAATGCGTCGACGATTTCGCCTTGTGAGCTGAATTTTTCTTCTTTGAGAATGGCTTTGAAGGCTTTGATTAAGCGCTCTTGTTTATCTGAATTTCGCATAAGTAAATTTCATATACAGGGACGAGGTGCCGTATTCTGGCACAGCCCCCGGGCCGGAGCAAACAGTGATGGCAGAAACTGGCGTGCTTGTCACCATTATAGCCGCATCTGCTGCATAATTATGTAGTGGCGGGTTTTTCCCATGGGGCCGGGAGAGCTGCATTGCGTAACAAATCATGTTATAAACATGTAGCACATTTTGTTCATGCCCATGCGTAAGCTCTCAAAGCGCGCCGGGTTTGATTGTATTTCGGGGCTTGTTGCTATAACGTCCATTCATGCCAATCAAATGAAATCATGCGCTTACTCTAAGCCGTGATTTCATTTGATTGGTATTCGGTCTGAAAAATATACTTCTATCGTAAAGGAGAACGAACATGAAAGTTGCTGTGATTGGTGCTGCTGGCGGTATCGGCCAGGCTCTGGCTCTGCTGTTGAAAAACCGTCTGCCTGCCGGCTCTGACCTGGCGCTGTATGACATTGCACCGGTAACCCCTGGGGTTGCGGCTGATCTGAGTCATATTCCGACGCCGGTATCGATCAAAGGTTACGGCGGCGAAGATCCAACACCAGCTCTGGAAGGCGCGGATGTGGTTCTGATTTCAGCCGGTGTTGCGCGTAAGCCGGGTATGGATCGTGCGGATCTGTTTAACGTCAATGCCGGGATCGTGAAATCTCTGGCTGAGAAGATTGCCGTGGTTTGTCCGAAAGCCGTGGTCGGGATCATCACCAACCCAGTAAACACCACCGTTGCTATTGCAGCCGATGTGCTGAAAAAAGCCGGCGTTTACGACAAGCGTAAACTGTTTGGTGTGACCACTCTGGATGTGATCCGCTCGGAAACGTTCGTTGCAGAGCTGAAAGACTTGGATCCAGGTCAGGTGTCTGTACCGGTGATCGGCGGCCACTCTGGCGTGACCATCCTGCCGCTGCTGTCTCAGGTTGAAGGCGTTGAGTTCACCGAAGAAGAAATCAAGGCACTGACGCCGCGTATCCAGAATGCGGGTACCGAGGTTGTTGAAGCCAAAGCCGGTGGCGGTTCTGCAACCCTGTCGATGGGTCAGGCGGCATGTCGCTTCGGTCTGTCTGTGGTTCGCGCGCTGCAAGGCGAGCAGGGCGTTGTCGAGTGTGCTTATGTTGAAGGCGACGGCAAACACGCGCGCTTCTTCGCACAGCCAGTGCTGCTGGGCAAAGACGGTGTGGAAGAAATCATGGATTACGGCACGCTGAGCGCTTTTGAGCAAGAAGCGCTGGAAAGCATGCTGGACACCCTGAAAGGTGATATCAAGCTGGGTGAAGAGTTCGCGGCCAAATAAGCTGAAGTGAACTGCCTGGAATAGAAAAAGCGGCCAAAGGCCGCTTTTTTTGTCTGCCGATGTAGTTGCCTGCTGATGTAGTTGTCTGCTGATGTTGTGGCTGGCTGAGAAAGGATGGCGGTCAGGAGTTCGCCGCCCCCGACGTGGCGCCGGATCAGTAGTAGCTGTCACAACCGGTATGCAGTTGGGGCTGCTCTTTGATGTCGTCGCAGTTGACGTTGATACGCTTGTGATCGCGCATGTTCTCGACAATGGCAGTATTGTGCTCGACGTCTATATCAATCACTTCTGCCACGCCTTCCCGGCACTCTACCCACATTCCGCGCTTCAGATCTTTGGCTTGCATGATCGACCTCCATGGGATCGGTTTGGATCGGTCTTAACTTCTGGATCTGTTTTAACTATAGAACACCGCAAAGATCCGGCGATCGATGCCGGTTCAGATCGGGATCTTAAGGCAAGGATCCGGAGCAGGATCCCAGCCAGAGGAGCGTTGACGGACACAAGATTGGCGGCACAAAAAAGCCTGCACGATGGCAGGCTTTCGGATGCGGACGTCTCGCGGAGTTACTTATTGCGGTTGACGGCCAGGTGCGCCAGGGCGATCAGCGCTTCTTTGTGCTCAGACTCCGGCAGGATCGCCAGGCTGGCAATCGCTTTCTCGGCTTCTTCTTCCGCCCGCTGCTGGGTGTAGGCCAGGGAGCCGACTTCACGCATGCAGGCCAGGATTGGCGCCAGCTTGTCGAGACCGTTGCCCTGCTCGATGGCTTCTCGAATCATCGCAGACTGCTCAGCAGTGCCGTGGTGCATCGCATGGAGCAGCGGTAGGGTTGGCTTGCCTTCAGCCAGATCGTCACCGACATTCTTACCCATTTCGTCGCCATCGGCGGTGTAATCCAGCACATCGTCAATCAGCTGGAACGCCGTGCCCAGGTACCGGCCGTAATTTTGCAGGGCAACTTCGACTTCCGGCGGTGATTCAGCCAAAATGGCAGCGACCTGGGTCGCGGCTTCAAACAGACGGGCCGTTTTGGAGTAGATCACCTGCATGTAGCTGGCTTCGGTGGTGTCGGGATCGTTGCAGTTCATGAGCTGCTGTACTTCGCCCTCGGCGATCACGTTGACCGCTTCACTCATGATGTCGAGGATCTTCAAAGATCGCAGGCTGGTCATCATCTGAAATGAGCGGGTGTAGATATAATCGCCGACCAGGACACTGGCCGCGTTGCCGAACATGGCGTTGGCCGTGGCTTTGCCGCGACGCATATCCGACTCGTCGACTACGTCATCGTGCAACAGGGTCGCGGTATGGGTAAATTCAATGAAGGCGGCTGCGGTGGTGTGCTTGTCGCCCTCGTAACCCAACGCACGGGCCGCAAGAACGGCCAGGATCGGGCGCAGACGCTTGCCGCCGCCGCTGACAATATAGAATCCGAGTTGATTGATGAGCGCCACTTCAGAGTTCAGCTGCGCCAGTATCTTCGCATCGACTTCCGCCATATCGTTGGCGGTAAGTGCTTGGATAGCTTTGAAGTCCATTGTACATCCAGCAAAATTGTTGCCGCACCAGGCGGAATGATTCAGGGTATGCAACTCAACGAGCACTCGATCTCACCAATCCGATAGCCTGCAGGCACTTTGATCTCGGTCGGTGACGGGGACCGGGCGGTTGCTTCGGCGCTTTACATCCCGGCGGGTAAAGCAGCTTTTCGCTACGCCTTGATTTGTCGAGTGAGTTTTGTGAATTCACACCAAAATAATTACCGAATACTACACTAAAATTGTCTTTCCTTCATAACTTCGTCGACAGTTAAATCAGGGTGTTTTATTGCTGGCTAGCTTTTCACCAATTTTCTTTGCTTAATGGGTTGCCACAAGCCCCTTTTTCACGTAACATTCGCGCCCTATTGATGACAAGATTAAGCGCATACCCATTGCCCAAAATTTATCCGGCAAATGGCCTATGCGGAAAAGCGGAGTAAGACATGTACGCTGTTTTCCAAAGTGGTGGTAAACAACACCGTGTAAGCGAAGGCCAGACCATTCGCTTAGAAAAACTAGACGCTGAAACTGGCGCTAGCGTTGAGTTCGATTCAGTTCTTCTGGTTGCTAATGGCGAAGAAGTAACTGTTGGCGCACCTTTCGTAGCTGGCGGTAAAGTAACTGCTGAAGTAGTTACTCACGGTCGTGGCGATAAAGTAAAAATCGTTAAGTTCCGTCGTCGTAAGCACTCTCGTAAGCAAATGGGCCACCGTCAGTGGTTCACTGAAGTCAAAATTACTGGCATCAGCGCTTAATAACAGGAGAATTTAAAGATGGCACACAAAAAAGCTGGCGGTTCTACTCGTAACGGCCGTGATTCAGAAAGCAAACGCCTAGGTGTTAAGCGTTTCGGTGGCGAATCTGTACTAGCAGGTAACATCATCGTTCGTCAACGTGGTACTAAATTCCACGCTGGTAACAATGTAGGTTTGGGTAAAGACCACACGCTTTTCGCTCTGTCTGACGGCAAAGTGAAATTCGAAGTGAAAGGTCCTAAAAACCGTAAATTCGTTTCTATCGAAGCTGAATAATTCAGACTCGACAAGAATGATAAAGCCCTGCCTTCCGGCGGGGCTTTTTGTTATGGGGATGGGGAATGCCGAATCAAAACCCGACCGCCGGGCTGTTGCTGGCCTTGGTTACGGTCCTGTTCTGGGGCGCGCTGCCGATTGCCATGAAGCAGGCCGTCGAGGTGATGTCGCCCCAGACCATTGTCTGGTACCGCTTCCTGACGGCGGCCGTCGGGCTGGGGGCATGGCTCCACTGGCGAGGCCAGTTGCCTAAACTGAGCGCCCTGAGCGTCTCTGGCGGCGTCCTCTTACTGGCGGCAAGCCTGGGCCTGGCCAATAACTTTGTCCTGTTTAACACGGCGCTGAGGTACCTGAGTCCGGCAGTCGTAGGCGTGATTATTCAACTGGCGCCGATGATTTTGCTGCTGTCGAGCGTTTGGTTGTTCAAGGAGCAATTGGGCCGGCACCAGATCATCGGTGTGGGCTGTCTGGTGCTGGGACTGGGACTCTTTTTTAATGAACGGCTGGTCGAATTGTTTACCAGCCTGTCGGACTACACCCTGGGCGTCATCATCGCGGTGATGGCTGCCGTGGTCTGGGTGGTCTACGCGTTGGCGCAGAAAGTGATGCTGAAGCACTTCAGCTCACCTCAGATCCTGCTGATGATCTATGTGATCTGCACGATCATGCTGACGCCGCTGGCATCACCGGCGCAGATCCAGCTGATGGATCCCCGCCAGCTCGGGATGCTGGCATTTTGCTGTATCAATACCCTGGTGGGTTATGGGGCGTTTGCCGAGGCAATGGCCCGCTGGCAGGCATCGCAGGTGAGTGCGGTGATCACTCTGGCCCCTTTGTGTACGATTGTGTTTGTCGACCTGGCCAGCTGGTTTTGGCCGCAGTATGTTGCTGCGACGCCACTCAATGCACTGGGTTATCTGGGAGCTGTCGTGGTGGTCTGCGGGGCGATGTTCAGTGCGATCGGCCATAAGCTGATCAGGCAGCATAACTAGCTCAGGTCCGTTACAATAGGTTAATAGCGATCGGGTAAGTGACGTGCCTGGTCGACAGAATTGAGCACGCCATAGTGCGGAGAAGAAGATGAAGTTTGTAGATGAAGCGGTAATTAAAGTTGATGCTGGTGACGGTGGCAACGGCACCGTCAGTTTCCGACGTGAGAAATATGTCCCGAAAGGGGGCCCGGATGGCGGTGACGGCGGTGATGGCGGTGACGTATACCTGCTGGCCGATGAAAACCTCAATACCCTGATTGACTATCGCTTTGAACGATTCCATGCCGCCCAGCGTGGCGAGAACGGCCGCGGCGGTAACTGTACCGGGAAACGGGGCGAAGATTGCGTGCTGTCGGTGCCGGTCGGGACCCGGGCGATTGATGAAGAAACCGGTGAGGTGATTGCCGATCTGACCCAGCACGGGATGAAGGTCATGGTCGCCAAAGGTGGCTTCCACGGGCTGGGTAACACCCGTTTTAAGTCGTCAGTGAACCGGGCACCGCGCCAGAAAACCATGGGTACCAAAGGCGAAGTGCGTCAGCTGCGTCTGGAGTTGCTGCTGTTGGCTGATGTCGGCATGCTGGGGCTACCGAACGCCGGTAAATCCACCTTCATTCGCTCGGTCTCTGCGGCGAAGCCGAAAGTGGCGGATTATCCGTTTACCACGCTGGTGCCAAGCCTGGGTGTGGTCCGGGTGGATAACGAGCGCAGCTTTGTGGTCGCTGATATTCCGGGGCTGATCGAAGGCGCGGCCGATGGCGCCGGGCTGGGGATCCGCTTCCTGAAACACCTGGAGCGTTGCCGGGTATTGCTGCATATGATCGATCTGCTGCCGGCCGACGGCTCTGATCCGGTTGAAAATGCCTTTACCATTCTCAATGAGCTGGAGCAGTATAGCGACAAGCTGGCGAATAAGCCGCGCTGGCTGGTGTTCAACAAGGTGGATCTGCTACCGGAAGAAGAAGCACAGGCCAAGATCGACGAGGTCCTGGATGCGCTGGCATGGGAAGGGGATTACTACTGCATCTCCGCCCTGAACCGCATGGGCACCAAAGAGCTGACCTATGATCTGATGGCACAGATTGAGAAAATGCCGGTCGAGATCATCGAGGAAGAAGAGACCGAAGAGAAGAAAGTTGCGTTCAAGTGGGATGATTACCACGAAGCGCAGGTCAAGAAAGTCGAAGATGATGATGACGACGACTGGGATGACTGGAACGAAGATGATTACGATGTGGAAATTATCTACAAACCGTAATCCCGCCTGACGGTCGAATGTTGCAAAGATAGCCGCTCCTCGGAGCGGCTTTTTTGTGTCTGGTCAACGCAGCGGAATCCGGATAGCCTGATAATTGCGCGATAACGATGGAATGGAGAAGGAAACATGGCGGAAATGGAGCCGCGGGTGTTAACAGAGCCGGCGCAGCGGGAGATCTCCCGGTTGGCCGTTTTGGCCGGTCAGCGGCTGTTGCAGCATGGGGCCGAGAGTACCCTGGTGACCGATGTCACCAGCCGGCTTGGTCTGGCGCTGGGCGTCGAGAGTGTGGAGGTGTCGCTTTCGCCAAGCTCGATGGTGATCACCACGCTCAGCCAGGGTCGTTGTATTACGACCACCCGACGCTGCCAGGATCGCGGGATCAACATGCAGGTGGTGACGGAAATTCAGCGGGTGTGCATTATGGCTGAACGCGGGGTGCTGGGTGTCGAGGAAGTCCATCAGCGGCTCAACCGGATCCAGCCGCTGCGCTATAACCGCTGGCTGGTGGTGGCGATGATCGGTCTGTCCTGTGCCTCGTTCAGCCGGTTGGCCGGGGCGGACTGGCCGGTGTTCTGGCTGACATTTGTCGCTTCGGCGATCGGGATGACGGTGCGCCAGGAAATCGGTCACCGTCACTTTAACCCGCTGGTGAATTTCGGTATCACGGCTTTTGTCACGACCTTAATTTCCGGGTTGGGCGTGGTGTGGCAAATCGGGGAAGCGCCGTTTTTGGCGATGGCCTCCTCGGTGTTGATGCTGGTGCCGGGGTTTCCGCTCATTAATGCGGTGGCGGACATGGTCAAAGGCTATGTCGATATGGGGATTGCCCGCTGGGTGATGGCAAGCCTGCTCACCCTGTCAACCAGTATGGGGATCGTGGCGGCGATGAATATTCTTGGTGTCTGGGGGTGGATCTCATGATGGTCGGGGAATTTTTGCTGGCGCTACTCAATGATATGTTCTTTGCCATGATCCCGGCGGTTGGCTTTGCCCTGGTCTTTAATGTGCCGCATAAAGCCCTGAAATATTGTGCGATTGGTGGCGCGCTGGGCCACGGTAGCCGCTTTGTGCTGATGCACTGGGGCGTGCCGATTGAATGGGCAACCCTGGGCGCTGCAACGCTGGTGGGCATGATCGGGGTCCACTGGTCGCACCGTTTTCTCGCCCATCCCAAAGTGTTTACCGTGGCAGCCATGATCCCCATGGTGCCCGGGGTGTTTGCGTTCAAAGCCATGATTGCCCTGGTTGAAATCAACCATCGCGGATTCAGCCCCGAGCTGTGGACCCTGTTGATGGAGAATGTTATCAAAGCCGTATTTATTGTTGCTGCCCTGGCCATCGGGCTGGCAATGCCGGGCCTATTGTTTTATCGTCGCCGACCAGTGGTCTAGATTTGCGAGGGGAACAGAATGAAGATCAGTATGATCGCCGCGATGGCACATGACCGGGTGATCGGCAAGGACAATGCGATGCCGTGGCATCTGCCGGCCGATTTTGCCTGGTTCAAACAGGCAACTATGGGCAAGCCGGTGGTGATGGGTCGCAAGACGTTTGAGTCCATTGGCAGGCCATTGCCGGGACGCCACAACATCGTGATTAGCCGCAATCCGGATTTTCAGGCTGACGGCGTGACCGTGGTGAACGATATTGCTGCGGCCAAGGCTGCGGCTGGATCGGTGGATGAGCTGATGATCATTGGCGGTGGGGCCATCTATACCGCCTGCCTGGCGCAAGCCGATCGCCTCTATCTGACGTTTATTGACGTCGAGGTGACAGGCGATACCCGGTTTCCGGACTGGGGCGAAGGCTGGCAAGAGGTGCATCATGAGTCTTACGCCGCCGATGAGAAAAATGCCCACGACATGCGGTTTGTGATCCTGGAGCGAGCCGCCGGCGCCTGAGGGCTTTGACGCTTCAGATGCCTGAGGACTTTTATGCTTCAGACGCCTGAGGGCGTTCGCGCTCCATTCGCCCGGCAGCGCTGAGGTGTCGGGCGTCGAAGGCAAGCGATAAAGCCTGAGATCAAGTTTGAGATCAAAAAGGGCTGACCTGCATCAGGTCAGCCCTTTTGTGATTCAGCACAGGGGGCCGGGTTATGCGTAAGCCGGGCAGGCTTTTTCGAAACGGGCGCCGTCTTCCCAGCGTAGCAGGGTCATGCTGTTGCCCCAGACGCAGCCGGTATCGAGGCCAATCACTTGCGAGTCCTGGTGTCCCATCAAGGCTGCCCAGTGACCGAAGATGACGGTTTTCTCCAACGGTGGGCGCGGCAGGCGAAACCAGGGCGTCAAATCACCGATGCCCGGATCATCCGGCGACAGTTTGCATGCCATATCCAGCCGGCCGTCCGGGTAACAGAAGCGCATCCGGGTCAGGGCATTGATGGTATAGCGGTAGCGGGCGATGCCGCTCAGGTCGGGGTGCCATGCGTCCGGACCATTACCGTACATATTCTCCAGCAGCCAGAGGAAATCCCGGCTTTGCAGACAGGCTTCGACCACGCGGGCCTCGCGGCGGGCAGTGGCCAGATCCCAGTGCGGGGGGATCCCGGCATGGACCATCACAAACGGGTGCTCGGGGTGCTCAGCCAGCAAGGGCTGGTGGCGCAGCCAATCGAGCAGTTCATCACGATCTGGCGCATCGAGGATCGGCTGCACCTGATCGCGCTTTTTGACTTTGGCCAGCCCGTGGGCGGCAGCGAGCAGGTGGAGGTCGTGGTTGCCCAGCACCACGGTGGATTTATCCCCTAAGCTTTTGACATAGCGAAGGGTTTCCAGAGATTTAGGGCCGCGGGCGACCAGATCGCCGGAGAGCCAGAGTTCGTCGTGTTGCGGATGAAAACAGGCCTGATCCAGCAAGTCGCAGAGATCGTCAAAACAGCCCTGAATGTCGCCGACCAGATACGTCGCCATGTTGTGCCTTAGTGCAGAATGTTCGGGAGAGACAGCCGGAACGGTGCGATATCCGCTTTGAAATGCTCACCCTGCTCATTCACCATGACATAGTGGCCCTGCATCACCCCGAGCGGGGTTTCGATAATGGTGCCGCTGGTGTAGGTATACTCTTCATGGGCAGCAATGCTCGGTTGCTCACCGACTACCCCTTCGCCGTCGACGATCAGGGTTTTGCCGTTGGCATCGGTGATCTGCCAGTGACGCTTGAGCAGCTGAGCGCTACCGTGCCCTAGATTGCAAATCGTGATGGTGTAAGAGAACACATAGCGTTGGTTTTCAGGCTCGGATTGCTCTTCGAGATAGTGCGTGACCACTCTGCATTTGATGGTTGGGATCGCCTTGGATGTCACAGTTTTGCTTCCTTTCGTTGGCTGTTGCCCGGACCGGCGGCCCGGGCAGACGGATGACCCGTTAGGATGGCTGATGGTTGGCATCCAGCCAGTTGGCCATTGCAACGAACTGCTCCAGTGTCAGGTTTTCCGGACGCATGTTCGGGTTAACCCCCAGTGCTTCCAGTTGCTCGACGGTTAGCAGTTGCTTGTAGCAGTTGCGGATGGTTTTACGGCGTTGGTTGAATCCTTCGCGGCACACCCGATCCAGCCATTTCAGGCTGGTACACGGATGCGGCAGCGTTTCATACGGCATCAGGCGGACGACGGCAGAGTCCACTTTCGGCGCCGGCTTGAAGGCCGACGGCGGCACTTCCAGCACCGGGGTGACCTTACAGTAGTACTGCGCCATGACGGTCAGACGGCCGTAGGCTTTGCTGCCCGGACCGGCAGCCAGACGGTTCACCACTTCTTTTTGCAGCATGAAGTGCATGTCCTGCACATGGGCATGGAAGCTGAACAGGTGGAACATCAGCGGCGTCGAAATGTTGTACGGCAGGTTGCCGAAAATCCGCAGCTTGTTGTTCTCTTTGATCAGTTGCGTGAAGTCGAAGCGCATGGCATCGCCTTCATAGATCGTCAGCTTGCTACCCAGATCCGGATGGTTACGCAGGCGCTCGGCCAGATCCCTGTCCAGCTCGATGACCGAGAATTTATCGACCTGTTTACCGACCGGCTCGGTGATCGCGCCCAGACCCGGGCCGATTTCCACCAGGTTCTGGCCCGGTCTCGGGTTAATGGCCGAGACAATGCCGTCGATGATGTATGGGTCGTTCAAAAAGTTCTGACCAAAGCGCTTACGGGCGCGGTGGCCGAGATGGACCTGATCGCTGCTCATGTTTGTTTTTCTACCAATTCAAGGGCGTGCGATAGCGCTGTCCGAAGGCTACCGGTGTCCGCCTGTCCGGTACCGGCAAGTTCCAGTGCGGTACCATGATCTACTGAAGTTCTGATAAAGGGCAGGCCGAGCGTGATGTTGACCGATTTGCCAAAACCTTTGAATTTCAGCACGGGCAGCCCTTGATCGTGATACATCGCCAATACTGTATCGGCATCGGCAAGATATTTTTCCTGGAAGATGGTATCGGCCGGCAACGGACCGATCAAATTCATACCTTCTTCCTGGCGAAGTTTTTCCAGGGTCGGGGAGATCACTTCGATCTCTTCCATGCCCAGGCAACCGTCTTCGCCGGCATGCGGGTTGAGCCCGCACACGTAAATTTTCGGCTGGGCAATCCCGAACTTGTTGACCAGATCGTCATGCAAGATCCGGATCACCTGCTGGAGCCGCTCCTCGGTGATGGCTTTCGATACATAAGCCAGCGGGATATGCGTGGTGACTAAGGCCACACGCAGCCCTTCGGTGGCCAGCATCATGACGACCTGGGAGGAATTGGCCTTGTGGGCAAAGAATTCGGTATGCCCGCTGAATGAGACCCCGGCGCGGTTAATCACGCCTTTGTGGACCGGGCCGGTGACCACGGCAGCGAACTCGCCGCTGATGTTGCCGTCGGCTGCCCGGGCCAGGGTGTCCAGCACATAGTGGCCATTTTGCTCGTTCAGCTCCCCGGCGATGACTTGGGCGGCAAGGGCATGGTCGGCAACCACTAGCGTACCGGCCTGGTGTGGCCGGGCCGGTTGGGCCGGATCATACGGAATCACTTGCAGCGGAAGTCCCAGCTGGGCCGCACGTTCTACCATAAGCTGGGCATTAGCACAAATCACCAGCTCATGCGGCCAGTCTTCCTGGGCCAGGGCGATCACCAGATCCGGACCAATCCCGGCGGGTTCGCCGGGGGTGATCGCGATACGTTTAACTTGGGTCATTGGTTTCTTCCGGCTTTTCGATATAAGCCCCGGCACGCAGCTCTTGCAGCCATGCCTGGGCTTCTTCGTTAAATTTGCGGCTGAACAGGATGCGATAGGCGCGGTTTTTCACCGCCGCATCCGTCCGGTCGACATCACGTCGTTCCAGGACTTCGACAATATGCCAGCCGTGGACCGTCTTGAACGGTTCGCTGATGGTGCCGACCGGCAAGGTTTCGACCTTGTCCTTAAACGCCGGCACGTAAATATCCGGCGTTTGCCAGCCCAGCTCACCGCCGTTGGCAGCAGAGCCCGGATCGGCGCTCAGGGCCTGGGCCTCATCCGCAAAACTCTTCTCTCCGGCCATGATAGCACGTCGCGCCTTCTCCAGCTGACGTTTGGCACCCTCATCGCTCAGAATGACCGAGGTCTTGAGCAGAATATGGCGGGCATTGACTTCGGTCACCGAGACGGTTTCCAGTCCCTGAACCTCGTTGATCTTGAGAATATGGTAGCCCACGCCGCTGCGGAACGGGCCGATAATCGCGCCTTTGCCGCTGCTGCCGAGCTGGTCGGCAAAGATGGTCGGCATTTCTTCTTTACGCATCCAGCCCCACTGGCCGCCCTGCAGGGCTTTCGGACCCTTGGAGTAGCGATAGGCCAGGTTGGCAAAGTCTGCGCCCTGCTTGAGTTGCTGGACCAGCTCCTTGGCTTGTTGCTGGGCAGCTTCCCGCGCTTCGGCACTGGCATCTTCGCTGATCCGCAGCTGGATGTGGCTGATATTGTAGCTGGTGTCTTGCAGGTTTTGCTTGTTCAGTTGCTCGGCCAGCAGCTCGACTTCCTGTGGCAGAATGTTGATCCGGCGGCGCACCTGGATGGTGCGGGCTTCGCTGGCGGTCAGGTCGCGGCGCATTTGCTCGCGAAAGACGGCAAAGCTGATGCCGTTGTCAGCCAGGTACTGGCGCAGTTGGGCGACCGACATCTGGCGCTCTGCCGCCAGCTGGCTGATCGCCTGATCCAGGCGGTTGTCGTCGATCCGGATTCCGAACTGATCCGCCTGCTGGATTTGCAGGGCTTCGATGATCAGTTTTTCCATGATTTGATCGATCAGGATGTCATCGGACGGCAGCGGCTGGTTCTGACCGGCGGCATTCATGCGCACGGTTTTCAGCATGGCATCGACGTCGCTTTGCAGGATCACGCTGTCGTTGACGATGGTGACCACTTTATCGAGTTGTTGCGGGGCAGCAAAGCTACCGGCGGCCAGGCTCCACAAGGTCAGGCCCAGCAGGGAAGACTTCCACTTTTTCATACATCTTTCCATTTGTGCGCATCAGCGCGTTCTTTCAGCTCAGCCGCGGCTTAGGCCGCGGCGGCTGAATCAGTTATTGAGGTAGAAAGGACGGCCATAGGCAATGGCATTGCCGCCGTCGGCATTCGATAAGTTCGCCGGTGTGGCCCCCGCCAATCCGATCAGGCTGAAGGAGATACTGAAGTTCTGTTCGTATTCGGCCGATTGGGTGTTGACGTTACTGCGCGACTTCATGTACTCGTTGTAGCCCAGGCTGATCATCCAACAGGCTGAGCGGTAGTTCAGGGTGATCTGGCCTTCCAGCATCTGGTTTTCGGTCAAATCATGGTAGTAGTCCCCGCGCAGGCTCAGGCTGCCATACACCGGGAACCCGGTTGAGAAGCCCAACTGCGAGATCCCTTCTTCGGTGTAGTTATCAATCTGATCGTTATCCGGCAGGCTCTGCTGGATGTATTCTTTCGATACATAGCGGTAGTTGAGCTGGCTGAACACATCATCCTGGCGGTACTCGATGGCGGCGTTGGCAAACTGCATGACATCTTCGCTGGCGTCATATTGCAGGCTGCCGTGGAAGAACAGCCAGTCATCGTAGTTGAAGTCGGACTCAAACGCCGAGGCCGAGTAGCTCGGGGAAGATTCGCCAGCTTCGTCCAGGTTGCGGCCAGAATTGTTGAGATAGAAAATCTGGCCGAACGACAGGTTGAAACGTTCGATAAATTCACTGTCGAAGAAACGGGTGGTTGCCCCGACCGTGAACTGGTTGGCCGCCGCGATCCGGTCGACGCTGGAGTAGCGGCGATCGCGGAACAGGCCGTAGTAGTCGGTCTGCAACAAGGTGGAGTCATAGCTTGAATAGATATCCTGTTGCTCGACATCTTTCACATACAGGTACTGAACTTGCGGTTCCAGACTCTGGGTGTAGTCCTCGCCCCACAGCCAGGCATCCCGCTCGAAGTACAGGCCGCTGTGGATCCGTGCGCTCGGTACGGTTCGGGTTGCGGTTTCCTCGAGTGAGGCCAGCTCATCCACATTGGCATTAAAATCCTGATTGTAATAGGTATACATCAGTTTTGCCTCGGACGTGAGCGACCACCACGGGGTGGCGTACGGCAGAGTCAGGGTGGGCTCCAGGTGGAGCCGGTCTGCAGACGGCTTATTGTCGGCATCGTTTTCAAACCGGCTGAAATGGCTGTTCAGCTGAAAGTCGAAGCCGTAGGGCATGTCCGGGCGGTAATAGTTAAACGCCAGTTGCGGCAGCAGCTTGTAGTTTGACGAGACGCCCGGTGTCAGGGCCTGGAAATTCCGAACCCGCAGCGTGGAATCCCAGTAGCGCTCCCGGTAAGAGACTTCTCCGGTTTGCAGCAGGTTATTGTCTTCCCGCTCACCGATGTTGGAATCGATGTCGGCAAAATAGTTCACGTCACTGACTTTGCTGTAGTCGACTTCGAACAGCCAGTGCTGGTTGTACATACCGTTGTGGGTCCAGTTATAGCCCCAGCGCGGATCGCCGTCGGGCGATTCCTGATCATTCCCCAGATATTCCCCGCGCAAATGACCCGTCCCTGCTTCCGTCAGGTAACGGAACTCGGTATTGAGCTGCAAGCCTCGGTTGGTCATGTACTTCGGAGTGATCGTCATGTCGTAGTTGGGCGCGATATTCCAGTAAAATGGCGTTTCGAGCTGAAATCCGTCCCGGGAGCCGTAGCTGAGCGACGGATACAGGAAACCGGTCAGACGTTGATCTCCCACAGGCACCCGCAGGTACGGCAGGTAAAAGACCGGCACATCGGCGACTTCAAACCGGGCGTTATACAGGTCGGCAAACGGCGAGTCAGCCTCGCGCTCGATGCTGGAGGCGGTGAACTGCCAGCTTTTGTCTCCCGGCGGACAGGTGGTATAGGTCCCGTTTTTCAGCCGGTAGTAAGAGATGCCGTTTTTGGTCACCCGCTCGGCTTCACCCCGGCCGGCTTCGCAGGTCATATTGTAGACGGCGTTGTTCATCTCAGAGTCCTCGGTGTCGAGGTTGCTCTGGATGCGGTCGGCATAAACTTCAATCGAGCCGTCGTGGAAATAGACATTGCCTTCGGCCGTGACGACATTCTCCGGCTGGTGCAGGGTGGCCGTATCCGCCGCGACGGTGCGGTGTCCTTGTTGCAGCACCACGTCGCCGGAATAGGTCACTTTCCGGTTTGGTTGCGCTTCTGCAGTATCGGCACTGACGGTGATCGGTTCGTTGTTCGGATCGGCCGGTTGGTCCTGAGGCGCCAGACAGGTGCCCCGAACCATCTCCAGGTGATCGGGCGTGCCATTGACAGCCGCAGACTCATCATTGACATCTTCGCTTAAAGCAGGGGTCTCGGAAGCCATGGCCTGGCCATAAAGCGCGAGGCTGATCATGGTAGCCAGTAAGCTGCGGGAAGTTAATGACATCTAGTTACACTTTCCTGTATTCATCTATAGCGCGTTTGAAATCGGATTGTTGGTGCTTTTTGCAAGCATTCCCGATAAATGCCAGCTATCATAATGCAAATTCAGCCCGACAGCATCTCTTGGCGTTGCGAAGGCCGGGTAAAGTCGAAGAAATATATCTAAATTTAGCAAATTACCAGAGAGTAGAGAATGCAGGTTTGGGGCAAGATTTTAGGCGCATTTTTTGGTTTCCTCCTTGGTGGACCGTTTGGGTTACTGTTAGGCCTTTTTCTCGGCCATAAGTTCGATAAAGCGCGGACAAATATTTATTCTGGCGGGGGTTTTGGCGGATTTGGTGCCGGACGCGCCAACAGTGCCGAGCGGCAGGCCGAGTTTTTCTACGCCGGCTTTGCGGTAATGGGCCACCTGGCGAAATCCAAAGGCCGGGTGACCCAGGATGAAATCCGGGTCGCCAGCGCCCTGATGGATCGCATGGGGCTGCATGGTGAATCGCGCCACCAGGCGCAGAATGCGTTCCGGGAAGGCAAAGAAGAGGACTTCCCGCTGGGGGAAACCCTGACCCGGGTTCGCATGAGCTGTGCCGGACGGTCGGATTTGCTGCAGTTCTTTCTTGAATTGCAGATCCAGGCCGCCTTTGCCGACGGCAGCTTGCATCCGCGAGAGCGGGAATTGCTGCACGTGATTGCCCGCGGCCTGGGTTTCTCGGCCCAGCAGCTGGAGCAGCGGCTGCATATGCAGGAAGCGGCATTTCGTTTCCAGCAGGGCGGCTTTCAGCAGCAATATCAGCAACAGGGCGGGTTCCGTCAGGCACCGACCCGGGATCAACTGGCCGATGCGTATGAACTGCTGGGGGTGTCTGCCTCCGCGACGGCGCAGGAGCTGAAACGGGCCTACCGTAAGCAAATGAATGAGCATCACCCGGACAAGCTGGCAGCCAAGGGCCTGCCGCCGGAGATGATGGAGCTGGCGAAGCAGAAAACTCAACAATTGCAGGCGGCGTATGATCTGATCCGCAAGGCAAAAGGGCTCAAGTAGGCGCCCGGCAAGTTATCGCAGCGTTCAATACGGCCCGGTCCAATGACCGGGCCGTGTTTTTTTGGGGGCTTCAGAGTTGATTTTTCGGCTGGCCGGCGACAAAGCCGTTGAGGTTATCGACCAGCTGGTCGGCGAGTGCCTGAATCGCCGAGTCGGATCCCCAGGCAACATGCGGGCTCAAGAGCAGGTTCGGTAAGTGGGCGTTGGCGATGAGCGGGTTGTGGCTTGGTGCCGGCTCCTCGGTAAAGACATCAACTCCGGCGCCGGCGAGGGTGCCTCGGGTTAACGCATCAACGAGGGCTTGCTCGTCGACCAGCC
>NZ_JAZGTF010000021.1:0-129559 GCF_037389125.1 Photobacterium sp. MCCC 1A19761 | reverse complement strand
GATGAGCGGGTTGTGGCTTGGTGCCGGCTCCTCGGTAAAGACATCAACTCCGGCGCCGGCGAGGGTGCCTCGGGTTAACGCATCAACGAGGGCTTGCTCGTCGACCAGCCCGCCCCGCCCGGTATTGATCAATATCGCGCTCGCTTTCATCGCGGCCAGCTCAGCCGCGCCGATCAGGTTGCGGGTCTCGTCACTGAGCGGACAGTGCAGGGTCAGGACATCGGCGGTGGCCAACACCGTCTCAAACGGGGTGTAGCCCGCTCGGCAGTCCGGCTGACCTTTGCGCTCGGCCAATAGCACCGTCATGCCCAGCGCCCGGCCCAAATCTGCTACTGCTTGTCCCAGAGTGCCGCCGCCGATGATCCCCAGGGTTGCCCCGCGAATATCGCCAATCGGATGGGTGAAGAAACAAAACTGCCCTTTTTCCTGCCACACCCCCCGTTGAATATCCTGATGATAGCCCAGCAGATTGCGCCGTAGGGCAAACATCATGGCGATCACATGCTCCGGAACCGAGTCGATGGCATAGCCGCGAATATTGCTAACCACGATGCCGTGTGCCCGGCAGTAGTCGAGATCAACGTTGTTGGTGCCGGTCGCGGCAATGGCGATCATCTTGAGCTGCGGCAGTTGGCGCAGGGTATCGGCATCCAGAATGACTTTATTGGTGATCGCGATGGTGGCGTTTTGCAGCCGCGGCAGCACCTGGTCAGGCGCGGTTGCCGGATAGGCCGTCCACTGATGTGCAAATTGCGGTGTTGGTAGGTGAATATGCTCAGGGATGGTATCCCGGTCGAGAAAGACGATCTGTTCCATGGGCTTGGCTGACGTTGAGAAATGGTGTTGATAGTTAACACTAAATCCAGCCGTCAGCTCAAGCCCGGGCGGTGATTTATGCGGGGTCTCCGAGACGCTCGGGCAGGGTGCTGCGCGGGGCGTCCGGATAAAAATCGCACGGGGCGAACAGGTGCATCGGCTGCTCGGTGGCCGGATGGCTGAAGGTCAGCTCGGCAGCGTGCAGCTGAAGCCGCGGTGCCAGGGCATAGGCTTCATCGTGGGCATAGAAGCCATCACCGAGGATCGGGTGGCCGAGCGCCTGCATATGGACGCGAAGCTGGTGCGAGCGGCCGGTCACCGGGCGCAGGCGAACCAGGGTGGTGTTGTCTGCCCGGGCCAGGACCTGGTAATGGGTGACGGAGGGCTTGCCGGTTTCATGGCAAACTTTCTGTCGCGGGCGGTTCGGCCAGTCGCAGATCAGTGGCAGATCGACCGTGCCGTGATCGGCGGCGATGTGGCCCCACACCCGGGCATAGTAGACTTTTTCGGTCAGGCGATCGCGAAACTGCGCTTTCAGGTGGCGTTCGGCCGATTTGTTCAGCGCCAGGACGATCAGCCCGGACGTGGCCATATCCAGACGGTGAATAATATGCGAGTCGGGAGATTCGGTCAGCACCCGGGTATAAATGCTGTCGTGAAAAGCCGGATCCCGGCCCGGGTTGGACAGCAGTCCGGAGGGTTTGTTGACCGCAATGATGTCTTGATCGTGATAGAGCACATCCAGCCAGGGATCGGTCGGCGGATTGTAGTCCAGTATCGGCAGTGGTCTCATGTGAAGTGTCGTCGGGTTGGTGGCACGTAAGGCGGGCATCATAGCATACCGGACTGACCCGTGCGTATCGTGTGTGGTGGGGGAAAGGGGAAAAAAATGCCGGTCACGGGGACCGGCATGGCAGTGTTCTGTTGGGGTGCAGCTTGGCAGCGTTGCTAAGCTTGTGATTAGCCGTGGCTGACCACGATCAGGCGCAATGAGTCGAGCTGGATCTGCGCTTTGGCAATGTAGCCGGTCAGCTCCTCGATCTGTGTTTCAATCAATGCCAGCTCGTCGTCGCGGATATTCGGGTTCACCGCTTTCAGCGCCTGCAGGCGGTCCAGTTCAGCGCGCAGGGTGGTTTCCATCTCGCGCTGCGCATCGGCCCGGATGGTATTCAGCTCGGTGACCACAGCCTTCTCGGCGTGCTCAATCAGGACATGGATGTCCTTTTGCACCGAGTTGACCAGCTTGCTGCCGAGATGGCGGTTGACCGGGCTGAGCTGGCGGTTGAAGCCTTCAAACTCGACATTGGCCGACAGGTTGTTGCCCTTGGCATCCAGCAGGATCCGGATTGGGGTGTGCGGCAGGAAGCGCGCAATCCCCGATTGCTTCGGTGCCTGGGCATCGACCACGTAGATCAGCTCCAGCAGCAGGGTACCGACCGGCAGGGCCTTGTTCTTCAGCAGCGAGACGGCGGTGGTGCCGACGCCTTCAGACAGCAGCAGGTCAATCCCGCCCTGGATCATCGGGTGCTCCCAGCTGATGAAGTGCATGTCTTCGCGGGCCAGTGCGGTGTCGCGGTCAAAGGTGATGGTACAACCGTCATACGGCAGGCCCGGATAGCTGGCCACCATCATGTGCTCCGACGGCGTGACCACAATCGCGTTCTCACCCTTGTCGTCCTGGTTCAGGCCGATGGTGTCAAACAAACCCAGCGCAAAGGTGACCAGGTTGGTATCGCCGTCTTTGGCAGCAATACGCTCCGCCAGTGCCTGAGCATCGGCCCCGCCGTTGGAGTGGATTTCCAGCAGGCGGTCACGGCCCTGCTCCAGTTTGGCCTTGAGCGCCTGGTGCATGGCCGCACTTTTCTCAATCAGGGCTTCCAGCGCTTCACCGTCCGGCTTGTCGCTGGCCAGCAAGTCGATCAAATCAGCACCGACGGCATCATAGATGGCGCGGCCGGTCGGGCAGGTTTCTTCGAAGGCATTCAGCCCTTCGTTGTACCAATGGGCCAGCAGGGCCTGCGAGGTGCCTTGCAGGTGCGGGACATGGATTTCGATATCGCGCTTCTGGCCGATACGGTCCAGTCGGCCAATCCGCTGCTCCAGCAGATCCGGGTTGTCCGGCAAGTCGAACATCACCAGCTGGTTGGCAAACTGGAAGTTGCGGCCTTCTGAGCCGATTTCCGAACACAGCAGCACCTGGGCGCCGTCTTCTTCCTGGCCGAAGTATGCGGCGGCCTTGTCGCGCTCGATGATCGACATGCCCTCGTGGAACACGGTGGCCCGGATCCCTTCGCGCTCGCGCAGGGCCTGCTCCAGGGTCATCGCCGTCTGGGCACGGGAGCAGATCACCAGCACCTTCTCGTCGCGGTTGGCTTTGAGCATGTCCAGCAGCCAGTTCACCCGGGGATCAAAGTTCCACCAGGTTGCGGACTCCCCTTCGAATTCCTGATAAATATCTTCCGGATACAGCAGCTTGGCCGCTTTTTGCTCCAGAGACATGTTGCCGGCCATCATTCCGGCCACGCGCATCGCGGTCTGGTACTGGGTCGGCAGCGCCAGCGGGTACAGGTTCAGGTGACGCTGCGGAAAGCCTTTGATCGCGGCACGGGTATTGCGGAACAGCACCCGGCCGGTGCCGTGGCGGTCCATCAGGTTGTCGATCAGCTCCTGGCGCACGCTGACTTGTTGCGCCGGGTCGATGTCATTGGCCTCGATGATCCGCAGCAGCGGCTCAATGTCCTGCTCCGGCAGCAGCTCGGTCAGGCTGTTTTTGGCCGCATCATCCAGCTTGTCGCCGGACAGCAGGCGGGAGACGGCGTCGGCCACCGGGGCGTACTGGCGCTCTTCCTCGACAAAAGCGTCGTAATCGTAAAAGCGGTCCGGGTCGAGCAGGCGCAGGCGGGCAAAGTGACTTTCATGGCCCAGCTGCTCCGGCGTTGCCGTCAGCAACAGCACCCCAGGACTTTTCTCGGCCAGGGCTTCGACGACCTGATACTGGCGGCTCGGCTTATCTTCGCTCCATTCCAGGTGGTGGGCTTCATCGACCACCAGCAGATCCCAGTCCGCTTCCAGCGCCTGCTCGAAGCGGCGGCGGCTCTTGCGCAGGAAATCCAGCGAGCACAGCACATACTGGGCGGTGTCAAACGGGTTGGCGGAATCGGCAAAGGCTTCGACGCAGCGCTCTTCGTCAAAAATGGAGAAATGCAGATTGAAGCGGCGCATCATCTCGACCAGCCACTGGTGCTGCAGGGTCTCCGGCACCAGGATCAGAATGCGTTCGGCACGGCCGGACAGCACCTGCTGGTGGATGATCATCCCGGCTTCGATGGTCTTCCCCAGACCCACTTCATCGGCCAGCAATACGCGCGGCGCATAACGGCGGCCGACTTCATGGGCGATGTGCAGCTGGTGCGGGATCAGGCCGGCACGCATGCCGCACAGGCCGCGCAGCGGGCTTTTATGTTGTTCATACTGATTGTTCAGTGCCCGGTAGCGCAGGGCAAAGCGGTCCATGCGATCGATCTGGCCGGCAAACAGCTTGTCCTGGGGCTTGTTGAAGCGGATCTGGTTGCTGAGGAAAATCTCGCGCAGCGGGACGTTTTCTTCGCCGGTATCGGTGCGGGTCCCGAAATAGGTGAACACCCCGTCGGTTTCATCCACCTGCTCGACTTGCAGCGACCAGCCGTCGTGGCTTTCGATCACATCGCCGACATTAAACATCACCCGGGTCACGGGGGCATCAGTGCGCGCATACAAGCGGTTTTCTTCTGTCGCAGAGAACATCAGGGTGACGGTGCGGGCATCCATTGCGACGACCGTGCCTAGTCCCAGATCACTTTCAGTATCGCTGATCCAACGTTGACCCAAAGCAAATGGCATAGTGGTTAAAACCTTCTAATTATTTGATATTAAGGAGATGCTAAGCGGGTGCTCTTCTTTTTGTGCGCTACACTGAAATATAAGTGTAAGCCAGAATCTGCACCGGCCATAAAAGGGCAGTAATGGTACTGCATGCTGTGAGCAAGGTCACGGTGAAAGTTAACAGAATTGGCTTGTGTTATTTTCGAGTCGATTGTCACAATTTTTTCATTAAATCCGGTCATTAATAGAAGTTAGATAACGCGGTTGGCGTACGCTGAAAATAACGGCACAGCAGTTGCCGTCAGACTGTTACCAAGGAGGTATCTATGGACGACACTGATCGGAAAGTGTTTGTACTCGATACAAATATTCTGCTTCATGAACCCCTCGCCGTATATTCATTTCAAGAGCATGACGTGGTCATCCCCATGACCGTGCTGGAAGAGCTGGACCGAATCAAGGATAGCAAGCGTGACGTCTCCCGGGATGCCCGGATTGCAATTCGGGCTCTGGAAGACATCTTCCACGATGCCACCCCGGAAGAGATATCCGCCGGGATCCCTTTATCCAAAGATGGCGAGGGCAGCGGGACGATTGCCATTTTTGCAGACTACGAGGTGACTGAAACCGTCCACGCCTTTGCCGACAAAGCCGGGGACAACCGGATCCTGAACGGGGTGCTGTTTCTCCAGGCCGACTATGCGCCGCGCCAGGTGGTGCTGATCACCAAAGACATCAACATGCGGCTGCGGGCCAAGGGGGCCGGGGTCTGCTATGTCGATGACTATCGCTCGGATCAGCTGATCGACGATATCCGGCTGCTGACCAAGGGGTTCTACCAGTTCCCGGGCAACTTCTGGGAGCGGGTCGGGGAGTGCCAGTCGAAAGCTGAGGGGCGCTCGACTTTGCATACCTTACCGGCGGAGCTGTTCGAGAGCCCGTTTGTGAACCAGTACCTGTATGACGAGGGCACGGATTTCGCGGCTCGGGTTCAGTCGGTCGACGGCAAGGATGTGGTGGTGAAAGATATCGGCCAGGAACGCTTGATGCACCGGCAGGCCTGGGGGATCCACCCGAAAAATATCTACCAGGGCATGGCACTCGATGCTCTGATGGACCCGAATATCGATCTGGTGATCCTGACCGGCCCGGCGGGCTGCGGGAAAACTATCCTGGCTATGGCGGCAGCTCTGGAGCAGGTGATTGAGAAAGGGATGTACGACAAGATCATCGTGACCCGGAACACGCCGGAGATCGCCGAATCGATCGGTTTCCTGCCGGGGACCGAAGAAGAGAAAATGATGCCGTGGCTGGCGGCGGTGACTGACACCATGGAAGCCTTGCACAAGAACGATGTGTGTACTGACGGCTCCATGAAATATATCTATGACAAAGCCAATATTCAGTTTAAATCGATTAACTTCATGCGCGGACGCTCGATCCAGAATGCCTTCGTCCTGCTGGATGAGTGTCAGAACTTAACCGCCTCGCAAATCAAAACCATCATCACCCGATGCGGGGAAGGCACCAAAATTGTCTGCTCCGGGAACCTGGCGCAGATTGACTCTACTTACTTATCTCCTGTGACCTCGGGCCTGACGTATATCGTTGAGCGATTCAAGAATTTCGAGGGAAGTGCCAACGTGTACCTGAACGGCGTGGTGCGCAGTCGCCTGGCCGAATTTGCCGAAGAGAACCTGTAACCCCGGTTGCGGGCCGGCCTTTCATCCACTGATATGAACGCCAAGGAGCAAGGGGAACCCTTTGCTCCTTGTGATTTTCAGGGACTGCTTTTCAGGGAGTGCGGTTAAGCCCGTCCGAGGTAGCGCTTGAGCGCGTCATGCTGCGGGCTCTCCAGCACCTCGCGGGTCGGGCCGACGACCTGGATCTGGCCCTGGTTGATAAAGGCGCAGCGGTCGGCAATCTTCAGTGCTTCTTCCGGACTGTGGGTGATCAGCAATACGGTGGTGCGGTGTTCCCGCGCCAGGCTTTTCACCAGTGCCAGCATTTCGTTGCGCAGCGCCGGATCCAACGCGGAAAACGGCTCGTCGAGCAACAGCAGCGGGCGGTTGCGCAGCAGGCAACGCGCCAGGGCAACCCGTTGTTTCTGGCCGCCGGAGAGCTGCTCCGGCAACCGGTCGAGATAAGGTTGGATCCCGACCCGCGCTGCCGCCACCACGATCTTCTCTTTATCCTCATGGGTCAGCTTCAGGCCGGGGTGCAGCCCCAGACCGAGGTTGTCGAACACGCTCAGGTGCGGAAACAGGTTGTGGTCCTGAAACAGCAAGGACAGTGGACGCTCGGACGGCAGCTGGCGCTCGATGCGCTGGCCGTTGATGATCAACTCGCCGCTGTCAGGCGTCAGGAAGCCGGCCACCATCGCCAGCAGGGTACTTTTCCCAGCGCCGCTGGGCCCGAGCAGGGCGACGATTTCGCCGGCCTCGACGTTCAGATCAAAGCAAAACAGGGTGCGCTCACACTGGCGATCGCGGCCCGGTTGGACGTAACTGTGGGTCAGTTGGTTCAGGGTTAACATCTTGGGTTCCGAATGAGCAATTTTTCCACCAGGGTAAACAGGCCCAGGCTCAGCAGCAGCAACACCAGCGCGGCCACGGCTGCTGCGTCCATCTGGTAGCTGCCGAGGAGCTGATACAGATACAGCGGCAGGGTCTGGAAGCCCTGGCTGCCGAACAGGGCGATCGCGCCCAGATCGCCCAGCGACAGCACAAAGCCCATCGCCAGCGCTTGGGCGATCGGCTTACGCAGGGCCGGCCATTCAACCAGCCGCAGCCGGGCCCAGCCCCGCATGCCGAGGCTATGGCACAGCGGGTTGTACTGCTGGGCGATGTGCAGCATCGGCTGGCTCAGGGTTTTGATCACATAGGGCAGGGCCATCAGGGCATTGACGCAGACCACCACCCAGAAGGCCGCGGCGAAGACGTCGGTGAACTGGCGCAGCAGGAGGAAGATCCCGGTGCTCAGTACCAGCCCCGGGGTGACCAGGATCATGGTGCCGATGAGCTCGATGCCGTCGGCCGACAGGCCGTGATGGCGCAACCGCCACTGACGGCTGGCCAGCAGGATGGTCACCCCGCCCAGCAATGCCAGCAGGCAGGCCAGCGAGGCAATCTTGAGGGACGTGCCAACCGCCTGCCACAAATCGGGGTTGCTGAGTAGCGCCGGGAGTTGCGGGTTCAGCCCGGCGCTGACCACGGCCAGCAGCGGCGGCAGCACCAGCAGCAAGGTCAGGCCGATCCACAGTCCGTCCCAGGCCCGGGCCTGCCAGCTGTCGTGCTGCGGCGGCAACGGACGTGCGGTCGCGCCGCTCTGGGTGGCCAACGGCTTGGCAAACCGCTGGCTGAACAACACCAGGCCGCAGCAGATCAGCATTTGCCACAGGGCCAGCATGGCCCCGCCTGCCAGATCAAAGTCATAACGCAGCGCCTGGTAGATCGCCAGCTCAATGGTGGTCGCCTTGGGGCCGCCGCCGAGCGACATCACCACGGCAAAACTGGTAAAGCAAAGCATGAACACCAGGCCGATGACCTGCGGCAACTGCTGGCGCAACCGCGGCCAGGCGATCAGGCGGAACTTGCTCCGGCCGCGTATCCCTAAATGGGCGGCCAGCTGGTGCTGCTCGTAGGGAATGCCGTCCAGGCTCTGGTACAGCAGCCGGGTGGCCAGCGGCAAATTGAGAAAGACGTGGGCCAGTAAAATGCCGTGGAGCCCATAGATGGAAAACGGCATCGACCCGCCCCAATTTTCCAGCCACTGGGCCAGCAAACCGCTTTTACCGTAAATCGCCAGCAAGCCGAACACGGCAACCAGCACCGGCAGCACCAGCGTCATGGCAAACAGGCGCAGCAACAGCTGACGGCCGGGAAAACGGCGGCGGGAGAACGCATAGGCGATCGGAATGGCCGGAACAATGCTCAGCAGTGTGGACAGGAATGCCTGGTAGAAACTAAAACCGGTGATATGGCGCAGGTAGGGATCCTGCCAGATCAGCCACGGGCTCAGGGCGTGGGCCTGGCTGATCAGGGCGCTCAGGGCACTGACCACCAGGACCACAATGAACCCGGCCGAGATCAGGCCGGGCAGAACTTGGGTTACGCGGGTATTCAACAGAGTCTCGCTATCAACGGGTCAGTGCATGTTGCCATTCACGGATCCATCCACGTCGGTTCGCCGCAACATCCTCTGCGGTAAATTCCAGTGACTTGGCCGGCACCGTCAATTGCTCAAACCCTTGTGGCAGGGACTGTTTGATCACCGGATACATCCAGTTGCCAGTCGGGATTTCGGTCTGGAATTGCGGCGTCAGGATAAAGGCCATGAACTGATCGGCCAGCTTCTGGTTGTGGCTGTTTTTCAGCTTGGCAGCCACTTCCACCTGCATATAGTGGCCTTCGCTGAAGTTCGCCGCTTTGTACTTGCTTTCGTTCTCGGCAATCAGGTGATACGCCGGGGAGGTGGTGTATGAAAGCACCAGATCCGATTCGCCCTTGAGGAACATGCTGTAGGCTTCCGACCAGCCCTTGGTGACGGTCACGGTCTTCTTCGCCAGCTGCTGCCAGGCGTCGCTGGCTTGCTCGCCGTAGACGGATTTCATCCACAGCATCAGGCCCTGGCCCGGGGTGGAGGTGCGCGGATCCTGGTAAATGATGCTCAGATCGTCGCGCTGAACCAGCTCTTTTAAGCTCTTCGGCGGATTGCTCAGCTTGCTGCTGTCATAAATAAAGGCAAAGTAGCCGTAGTCATACGGGACAAAGGTGGTGTCCTGCCAGCCGTTCGGCAGGGCCAGCTTGCTGGTGTCGAGTTGGTGCTCGGCCAGCAGGCCGGTATTTTTCGCTTCGCTGATCAGGTTGTTATCTAGCCCCAGCACGATATCGGCCTGGGTGCTTTTGCCTTCCAGGCGCAGACGGTTAAGGATGGAAACGCCATCGTCCAGGGCGACAAATTCCAGATTACAGCCGCACTGGGCCTCGAAGGCTTTTTCAATCGCCGGGCCCGGTCCCCAGTCAGAGGCAAACGAGCTGTAGGTATAGACGGTCAGGGTGTCATCGGCAGCCCAGGCAGAGCCGGCGGCCATCGCCAGTGTTAAGATCGACAGGTGTTTTTTCACGGTGCGCTCCTGATACTCTTGCGTCCTGCAAGAGAAAAAATCGGTTGAGCGGCTTAGGGTTGAGAAGGGCTCGCGGCATCGTGCAGCGACTTGGAAAAGCAAAGGCACTTCAAATCATCTCAATTCCTACGCCAGCATGATCTGGTTCAGGTTCAATGGGTTCTGCGTTGGCAGTCTCAGTCTGAGCGGGCTCAGACACCCCATGAGAACAGCCGGTATTGTAATCCGCCCGGCGGTGGGTTGCCAGCTTCTCGGGATCGACCGAAAACCCAGGCACTTTAGAACGAAGGCCCAGGCGCGCTAGACCGGAGCCGCCGTCTGTTAACGGGCCTCGTTCAGGGCCCAGTTATAGTCGTAGCTGACGCGGTTGAGCGTCACGGGTTCGCCATCCCGGTAGCGGTTGAGGTGGCGCTGCAACTGGTCACGGGTGCCGAAATCGCTGCCGTACCAGTCATAAATTGACGACAGGCGTACTTGGTTGTCTCGCACTGCGACGCCTTTGTCGCTGTTGATAAAACGCCGGGCACTTTGCTCAAGCAGGGCTTCGGCATTGGCGGCGGTAAAGGCCTGCGGCTGAAGATCCGGGCAGCCGAGGCTGGCGCAGTTCACCACGTAATGGATGCGCGGATCCTGCCAGATTGGGCGCAGGATCCGGTGTTCAATGTCATTGAGGGTCAGCGCTTTGCCGTTGATGGTGATGACGGCGTCATTCCAGGGCCCGAAGCTGAACAGGCCGCCGAGTTTGGTGATCGAGCTCACCGGGTAGTTATCGAGGATCAGCCTGACGGTGAGGGCATTATACAGGTTGACCCAGTAGGCAAATTGCTCGCGGCGGTTGAGCTGGCGCGGATCGCGCTGGCTCAGCTCGCGCAGGTAGCGGCCCAGCTCGTAGCGGTCGGCATCGCTGACCTGGCGGTAGCGAAACAGGGTTTGGGTCGGTTGGGGGACGAGATAGGTATCGAGCAGCTGTTGCCAGCGGCTGTGGTCGACCTGCACAGTGCTGGCGGCGTTATGCGGTTGCCAGTACGGCCAGAGATCGGCTTTCGGGGCGGCAAAAGCACCGGCCGAGAGGCAGAGCAGGAGCAAGGAAATCAGGAGTCGCATAGGGTGTCCTTTCGAGCAGGAAATATGTATCCATTGTAGATGACCTGCGAGTGGCTGATTTATTTCAATTTTCTGTGAAAATTTCCAGGGATGAAAAAGCCCCGGCGCGGTGGCCGGGGCGAGGATGGATGATATCAGTAATCAGGCCAGAAATGCCGGAATATTGCGTTCATATTCCGCGATTTTATCCTCATGCTGCAGAGTCAGGCCGATGTTATCCAGACCGTTCAGTAGGCAGTGGCGGCGGAACTCGTCGATTTCAAAGGAGTACTGCTTGCCGTTGGCGGTGACCGTCATGGCTTCTAAATCCACTGTGATTTCCGCACCTTCGTTGGCGGTGACGAAGGTGAACAGTTCGTCGACTTCGGTGTCGCTCAGGCGCACCGGCACCATCTGGTTGTTGATGGAGTTGCCGTAGAAAATGTCGGCAAAGCTCGGCGCAATCATCACCTGGATGCCGTAATCGGCCAGTGCCCACGGGGCGTGCTCGCGGGATGAGCCGCACCCGAAGTTCTCCCGTGCCAGCAGGATACTGGCACCCTGATAGCGCGGCGCGTTCATCACGAAATCCGGGTTCGGTTGCTCACCGGCATCATCTAAAAAGCGCCAGTCATGAAACAGATGCTTGCCGAAGCCGGTGCGGGTGACTTTCTGCAAAAACTGTTTCGGGATAATGGCATCGGTATCCACGTTGGCAGCATCCAAAGGCACTACCAGGCCGGTGTGTTGTTTAAATCCTGTCATTGCTTTCGTTCCTTCTGAATTACGCAGTCGCGGCTTCTGGTTCCAGCGCGCGGATATCGACAAAGTGACCGGCACAGGCAGCAGCGGCGGCCATCGCCGGGCTGACCAGATGAGTACGGCCGTCACGGCCCTGGCGGCCTTCAAAGTTACGGTTACTGGTCGAGGCGCAGCGCTCGCCCGGGCCCAGGCGGTCATTGTTCATTGCCAGACACATGGAACAGCCCGGCAGGCGCCATTCAAAACCGGCTTCAATAAAGATTTTATCCAACCCCTCTTGTTCGGCCTGCGCTTTGACCTGCTCAGAGCCCGGTACTACCAGCGCTTGTACATTCGGCGCGACCTTACGCCCTTTGGCGACGGCAGCGGCGGCGCGCATATCTTCGATGCGCGAGTTGGTGCACGAGCCGATAAAAACTTTGTCGATGGCAAAATCAGACAGCTTCTTGCCCGCTTCCAAGCCCATGTAGGCCAGGGCTTTGGCGGCGGATGCCTGTTCGACCGGGTCGGCGAAATCACTCGGGGCCGGGATCGGCTCATCGACGGCAATGACCTGGCCTGGGTTGGTGCCCCAGGTCACTTGCGGTTTGATGTCTTTGGCTTCTAAGGTCACCTCGGCATCGTATTCGGCGCCGGCGTCGGTTTTCAGGGTTTGCCAGTAGGCCACGGCGGCATCCCAATCAGCCCCGGTCGGGGCAAATTTTCGGCCCTGGACATAATCAAAGGTGGTTTGGTCCGGGGCGATCAGTCCGGCTTTGGCGCCCAGCTCAATGGCCATGTTACACACCGTCATCCGCCCTTCCATCGACAGGTCGGTAATGGCCTCTCCACAGAACTCAACCACATAGCCGGTGCCACCGGCGGCGGTGGTTTTGCCGATGATCGCCAGCACGATATCTTTGGCAGTAATGCCCGGCGCGACCTTGCCTCTGACCTCGATTTTCATCGTTTTGGCACGGCCTTGCTTCAGGGTCTGGGTTGCCAGCACGTGTTCGACTTCGGAGGTGCCGATGCCGAACGCCAGCGAGCCGAACGCGCCGTGCGTGGCGGTGTGGGAGTCGCCACAGACAATGGTCATGCCCGGCAGGGTGATGCCCAGCTCCGGACCCATGACGTGGACGATGCCCTGGTATTTGTGGTTCAAATCGTACAGGGTGACGCCGAACTCCTCACAGTTCTTGGCCAGGGTTTCCATCTGGATCCGCGCCATCTCGCCCGAGGCTTTGATGTCTTTGGTTTGGGTCGAGACGTTGTGATCCATGGTGGCGAAGGTTTTACTGACCTGGCGCACCTTGCGGCCTTTTTCGCGCAGGCCGTCAAAGGCCTGCGGCGAAGTCACTTCATGGACCAGATGACGGTCGATGTACAGGATCGGGGTTTCGCCTTCCGCCGCGACCGCAACGTGGGCATCGTAGACTTTTTCGTAAAGCGTCTTCGGCGCTTTTGCTTCTGTGTTTGACATTGCTCGGGTGCTCCTCGTTCTGGTTATGCTTGGCGGATGTAGGCGGCAATCTTGTCGCCCATCTCGCTGGTGGACAGCGCCGGGTGAGTGCCGGCCAGATCGGCGGTCAGCTCACCGGCTTCCAGCGCCTGCGAGACGGCCTGCTCAATGGCGCGGGCCGCGGGCTCTTCACCCAGGCTGTAGCGCAGCATCAGCGCGGCGGACAGGATCTGGGCCACCGGGTTGGCAATATTTTTCCCGGCGATGTCCGGGGCGGAGCCGCCGGCAGGCTCGTACATGCCGAACTTGTCCTGGTTCAGGCTGGCCGAAGGCAGCATCCCCATTGAGCCGGTGATCATTGCGCATTCATCCGAGATGATGTCGCCGAAGATGTTGGAGCACAGCATGACGTCAAACTGGGACGGATCTTTGATCAGCTGCATGGTGGCGTTGTCGATGTACATGTGGCTCAGGCTGACGTCCGGGTAGTCCCGGGCGACTTCCTCAACCACTTCGCGCCACAGGATTGAGCTTTGCAGCACGTTGGCTTTGTCAATTGAGCAGACTTTCTTGCCGCGCAGCAGCGCCGATTCAAACGCGATCCGGGCGATCCGCTCAATTTCATAACGGTGATAAATTTCGGTATCAAATGCCTTTTCCTGGGCCCCTTCGCCCTCGCGGCCTTTCGGCTGGCCGAAGTAGATCCCGCCGGTCAGCTCGCGCACCACGACGATGTCAAAACCGCGCTCGGAAATGTCGGCCCGCAGCGGCGAGAAGCGCTCCAGACCGGCGTGGATCTGCGCCGGACGCAGGTTACAGAACAGCTGGAAGTGCTTGCGCAGCGGCAGCAGGGCACCGCGCTCCGGCTGATCATTGGGTGGCAGGTGCTCCCATTTCGGACCGCCGACCGAGCCGAACAGCACGGCATCGGCAGCTTCACAGCCTTTCAGGGTGGCATCCGGCAACGGGCAGCCATGGTTGTCGATGGCAATGCCGCCGACATCATATTCGGTGCAGTTTAAGGTGAAGCCAAACTTTTCCTGGACGGCGTCCAGCACTTTATGGGCTTGTTGCATCACTTCCGGGCCAATGCCGTCACCGGGTAAAACGGCGATTTGATAAGTACCTGCCATGGTTATACGGTCTCCATATGGGATTTTTGTTTAATTTGCTCAATCTGATCGGCACGGTGAATACTGTTGATCACGTGCAATAGCGCCTGGCCGGAGGCTTCGACAATGTCGGTCGCCAGGCCGGTGCCGTGGTATTTGCGGCCTTTATAGTTGGCAATGATATCGGCCTGACCCAATCCGTCTTCGCCTTCGCCCTTGGCGGTCAGGTCGAATTTATCCAGCACGATGTCGTAGCCGGTCAAACGGTAGATGCACTGGTACAGGGCGTCGACCGGGCCGTTGCCGACTGCCGCTTCGCATTTTTCTTCCTCACCACATTGCAGCTTGATGCTGGTGGTGGCCATCACGCTGCCGGACTGCACGCTCAGGTAATTCAGCTTGTAGTAATCGTCCTCGTCGCGCAGGTTGGCGAAATACATCAGCGCTTCCAGGTCGTAGTCGAACACCTGGCCCTTGCGGTCGGCCAGCTTCAGGAAGTCGGCATACAGGGTATCCAAGTCGTACTCGTTCTCGCTGTAGCCCATGGTGTCCATGTGGCTCTTCACTGCGGCGCGGCCGGAGCGTGAGGTCAGGTTCAGCGCCTGATTCTTCAGGCCGATCGATTCCGGGGTCATGATCTCGTAAGTGTTCTTGTTCTTCAGCATGCCGTCCTGGTGAATGCCGGAGGAATGGCTGAAGGCATTGGCACCGACAATCGCCTTGTTGGCCTGGATCGGCATGTTGCACAACTGGCTGACCAGCTTGCTGGTGCGAGAGATTTCCTCATACTTCAATCCGGTGTGGACACCCAGCAGCTCGGCGCGGGTTTTGATGATCATCGCGATCTCTTCCAGGGCGCAGTTCCCGGCCCGCTCGCCGATACCATTGATGGTGCCTTCGACCTGACGGGCCCCGGCCTGAATTGCGGCCATGGAGTTGGCGACCGACATGCCCAAATCGTCGTGGCAGTGGACGGAAATCACGGCTTTATCAATGTTCGGTACCCGGTTGAACAGCTGGGTGATGATGCCGCCGAACTCGCTCGGCAGGGTGTAGCCGACGGTGTCCGGGATGTTGACCGTGGTCGCCCCGGCGTTGATCGCGGCTTCGACCATCCGGCACAGGTTGTCAATCGGGGTACGTCCGGCATCTTCACAGGAGAACTCGACATCATCGGTGTACTGGCGGGCACGTTTGACCGCGGCAACGCCCATCTCGATCACGTCGTCATAGCTGCGGCGCAGTTTGTCCTGAACATGGATGGTCGAGGTAGAGATAAAGGTGTGGATACGGAAGGCTTCGGCAACTTTCAGGGATTCGGCAGCGACATCAATGTCTTTGGCTACCGCGCGGGACAAGGCACAGACCCGGCTGTTTTTGATGTGCCGGGCGATGGTCTGGACCGATTCAAAATCACCCGGCGAGGAGACAGGGAAACCGGCCTCAATCACATCGACGCCCAATCGCTCCAATGCATAGGCGATTTGCAGTTTTTCTTTGACCGTTAAGCTGGCGGACAGCGCTTGCTCGCCGTCGCGTAAGGTGGTGTCGAAAATTATGACCTGATCATTCATGGCTGCTTCCTTTTGTTGCCTGCCTGGTGTGTTTGCATCCGCTGCGCCGGCTTTTGATATAAAAAACCCGCGCTATTGCGCGGGTTTCTTGAATTCTTCGTGGTGTTTTCCACCCATCAGCTACCCGCGCGATTGTTCACGATAAGGAGGAGGCTAATGAGTAGGGAAAAACGTGTTTGCATGTTTTCAATAATATCCACAAAGTTGATTAACAAATGAATACCAAATAGACAGGTTCACCGTCAACCATAAATTGAATAAATATTTAGCAGATATAATTAATGTGCTGATAAATAGGGCATTTGTGGTGAGGGGCGGGGTTGCCCCCATGGCGGCTCCCTGTTGCCCGGCCAGTGGCGTTCGATTTTTTTGAAAAATTCATCATTGCAGCCTTGCTGTTGAATTAAAGGGGGGCGACGCCGGCAGGGAGTTCACGTATGTTATTCATCATGTGATTAATTTACGGAGTGTGCAGATGACAGGAAAAGCAGGTCGCCCGGTGGGGGGATCCGATGCCAGGGCGCGGCTGATCGAAGCCGCCCGGCAACTGTTTGTGGCCTTGCCTTACGCCAAGGTCTCGACCCGGATGGTCGCCAATCGGGCGGAAGTGAATGTCGCTTTGATCCGGTACTATTTCGGCAACAAGGGCGGTTTGTTTGAAGCCATGTTGCGGGAGTCGATCGCGCCGATCCAGACTCAACTCAATAAAATGATCAAAGCCGGGAATATCCATTGTATCGGCGAGCTGATGCGCACCTACTATCGGATCATGATCCCGAATCCGGATCTGCCGAAGCTGATTGTGCGTGCCATGATGCTGGCGCCCGGAGATGTTCAGCGTCAGGCCATCGAGGCCATCTTTCGCGACATCGCGCCGCTGGCCCAGTCATTGATGTTGGATCAGGTGCAGGACCAGGGATTACTGCGGGCCGATGTTGAGCCGGAAATGGCCAAGATGACGATGATCAGCATGATGGTGTTTCCGTTTCTGGCGCCGCCGTCTTTGCTGGGACTCCATGGGATCACCATGGATGAGGATTGGCTCAATGACCTGGCGGAGCACAATGTCAACGTGCTGATGCAGGGGGTACTGGCACCGTCGATCGCGGAGGCCGCCGCCAAAAAATCCGCCTGATGTCTGCCCCGGTCGGGCACCGGAGAGGCCGGGCGGCATTTGTCATTGAGGCTCCTTGAAAACGTCACGGCCCTGTCACATCCCTTTTTTAGGCTGAGGATAATTGAGTCAGCGAAGGGTTTGAACATGACCGTTCTTGCACCGATACAGCGTTTTGATACCGCGTTTTCGAGTCTTTGTCTGTGCCACCGGTTTAACCGCCAGGTTGCGACCTTCAGTCGCGCGGTGTCACGCTCCGGGGATGGGCCGCTCTATGTGGCCTTCGGCCTGGTGGCCTGGCTGTTTGACAAGCAGCAGGGCGCCCAGGTGCTGACGCTCGGGTTGCTGGCCTTCCTGCTGGAGCTGCCGGTGTACCTGGTGCTGAAAAATATGTTTAAACGGGAACGTCCCCGCGAACTGCCCAGTTTTATCCAACCGTCTGACAAGTACAGCCTGCCCTCCGGCCATACGGCTGCCGCCTTCATTATGGCTTCGCTCATTACGACCTTTTATCCCGCTGCCGCCTGGATCGTCTGGCCCTGGGCGGTGATGGTCGGGTTGTCCCGGGTGCTGCTCGGGGTTCATTTTATTACCGATATTATTGCCGGCGCTGTGCTCGGTCTGGTGTGCTTTGAGCTCGTGTTGGGGGCGCTATGAAAATACTGTACGGGATCCAGGGAACCGGCAACGGCCATATTTCGCGGGCGCGGGAAATGGCCCGCGCCTTTCGCCAGCTTGGCGTCGAGGTGGACTACCTGTTTTCCGGCCGCCCCGCGGCGCAATATTTCGATATGGCCTGCTTCGGGGATTTCCAGACCCGCCGCGGCCTGACCTTTGTGACGGAAAATGGCCAGCTGAACCAATGGAAAACCCTGACTCATAACCGGCCGGGAGCGTTTCTGCACGATGTGCGTCAGCTGGATCTCCGTGATTATGATGTGGTGCTCAACGACTTTGAGCCGGTGTCGGCCTGGGCGGCGAAGCGGCAGAAGGTGCACAGCATCGGGATCAGCCACCAGAATGCTTTCCTCCACCCGGTGCCGAAAAAAGCCGAGACGGCCGTGGATCGGTTGATCACCCGCTATTTCGCCCCGACGTCCCAGCAACTCGGACTGCACTGGCACCACTTCGGGCATTTGATCCTGCCGCCGATCGTGCCGCCGACCCAGGGGCTCATACCCGACAGCGACGGCAGTATTTTGGTCTACCTGCCGTTTGAAGAGCTGGGCAAGGTCCTGGCCCTGCTGACCCGTTTCTCCCAAATCCATTTTTACTGCTATCACCCGGCGGTCAAGCAGGATCAGGAGCTGGAAAATATCAGTATCCGCGCACTCAACCGGGACAGCTTTCATCACCGGTTGCACCGCTGTGCCGGGGTGATTGCCAATGGCGGTTTTGAACTCCCTTCCGAGGCGATTGTGCTGGGGAAAAAGTTGTTGCTCAAGCCGCTGCACGGCCAGTATGAGCAGCAGAGCAACGTGGCAACGCTGGAGCAGATGGGCCTGGCGATGTCGATGGCTTATCTGGATCCGTCCGCGGTGCGCCAGTGGCTCGACAGCGAGGCTGCCGGGGCGGTGGTGCTGCCGGATGTGGCGCTGGCGGTTGCCCGTTGGGTGCTGGCCGGGGAATGGCATCAGTCTGATGAATTATGGCAACAGCTCTGGCAGCAGGTGGAATTCCCGGAGCTGGTGCGGGAAGCCATGGCAGAATTTGACCCGCCGGCGCAGGCGAACAGCCCGCTTTTTTCAATCAGCGGGAGTTATTGATCTGCTACGAACCTGGTGGTGTACCGTGTTTTTCGGGGCGATTTTCGGCGGAAAATTGCCCCGTTTTGCAGCGGCTCAGGTGGTTTAAGAAAGATTTAGAACATTTTAGAAGTTTTGTAATTAATTGTTTTTCATGATTTTTGGTGGGTTTCTTTGTCTCTTTTTGAGGTGCCTTTACATTTGCTCACATTCGGCCATTGGTTTCGTCAATCTATTTCAATAATACTTGGCCGCACGCCGAGCATGAGTCTGTTGCTCGAGGGCTGAGGAGCAGCTCTTTCCATTTTAGCGGCGGCACAATGGATCTTGCCCCGGAAGGTATTGAAGTAGAGGCAACCAATGACGCGAAGAAGTTCACCTATTCATCCGACGGATAGTTTTGGTACAGAGTCAACGCTACGGGGCGTGGATCTGAATTTGCTGACGGTATTTGATGCGGTGATGCAAGAGCAAAACATCACCCGTGCGGCACAGAACCTGGGGATGTCCCAGCCTGCGGTCAGCAACGCGGTGGCCCGGCTGAAAGTGATGTTTAGTGATGAGCTGTTCATTCGTCATGGCCGCGGCATTCAGCCAACGCTGCGGGCCAAGCAGATCTTCGGTCCGATCCGTCAGGCGCTCCAACTGGTTCGCAATGAGCTGCCGTCGTCCATTTTTGACCCGGAAACCTCCAACCGCGCGTTCAAGTTGGCTGTGTGCAGCCCGTCCGATATTCGGTTTGCCCCACGGATTTTAAGCCAGATCGCCGCGCAGGCACCGAATCTGCGAATTCACCTGGAAGCTGAGTTTGATGCTGAGCTGTCGCAGAAAATGCGCTATCAGGAAATTGATTTTGTGATCGACTACGTTCGCTTTGACGAGCCGGGCTTTAGCAGCACTGAGCTGTTCAGCGACGAGCTGGTGGTGATCACGGCCAACAACCACCCGCGCCTGGATGACACCATCAGTGCGGCGGAGTTTGCCGCGGAAAAACATGCGGTGCTCAAGCCTGTGCCGGGGGTGAAGCTGTTTGCCGATCGGATTTATACCCAGCCGACCCATTTCCATGAAGCCTATCAGGGCGCCAGCCTGAGCAATATGATGTACGTGGTCGGTCAGTCTGATTTGATTGCGGTGGTGCCGCGCTGGTTGGCGGAATCGACGCAGGAGGCGTTGCAGCTGAAGATCATGAGCCTGCCGTTTGAGCATGACCGGATCAGCGGTTACTTGAGCTGGCATGAATCGTCTGAAAAAGACAAAGGCCATATCTGGATGCGCGATCAACTGATGGCGGTCTGCGGGGACACCACAGCCTGAAGGGTCTGAACCTGCGACGTGACGGGCGCGCACTGGCACGCCCGTGATTGGGCTTTTGCCCGGGGTCGGACCGGACTCGCACCGGGTTCCCCTGCGGCTCTGTGCGGCCTGCAAGATCCTCCCGATTTTCCCCCTCATTTCCCCGATGTTCTGCCGCTCAGCGGCAAAGGCGGCGCAACTTTGTACCAATCGGACGGTTTTTCTGGACTGGACTGAGATCAGACCAGCATAACCGCGACCTGTCGACGGTTATTGATTGCCTTTTCTGCTCTCGGCTGTAGACTGCGCATCTCTAATGAGCTTACAGGTGTAAGCTAAAGTAACAGAATGTAGTTATGGCTAAACTTGATTTTCATATCGTCAATCGAATTCGAGCCCAGATTGCCCGGTTGGGCGATCGGGTTGCATTGCGTCATCCGGTCGCCGGTCAGTGGCAGGAGATCAGCTGGCGCGAGTTTGGCGCGCAGATCCACCAGCTGGCACTGGCGCTGGCCGGGCAGGGACTGAAGGTTCAGGACAAGGTCGGGATCTTCTCCAACAACATGCCGCGCTGGACCATCGCGGATTTCGCCACCCTGTACAACCGTTGTGTCACGGTGCCGATTTATCCGACCAATACCCCGCAGCAAGCCGCTTATATCCTCAATGATGCCGATGTCCGGGTGTTGTTTGTCGGCGAGCAGGCGCAGCATGATGCCGCGCTGGCCCTGGCTGCCGACTGTCCGCAGCTCGAGCGCATTGTGGTGATGGACGACACTGTGGTACTGGCCGATCACCCGCTGGTTTGCCGGTATCAGGATTTTGTCACGCAAGCCGTGAGCCAGGCCGATACCGAGACCCTGGAACAGCGTCTGTCTCAGACCTGCATGGATGATTTGCTGACCCTGATCTATACCTCGGGCACTACGGGCACGCCGAAGGGCGTGATGCTGGATTATGCCAACATTGCCTCACAGATCGAAGGACACGACCAGAAGCTGGCGCTGGAAGAGGGCGATGTTTCGCTGTGCTTCCTGCCGCTCTCGCACGTGTTCGAGCGCGCCTGGACGTTTTACGTTCTCCATCGCGGCGGTGTGAACTGTTACCTGTCGGATACCAATCTGCTGAAAGACGCGCTGGCCGAGGTGAAGCCGAATGTGATGTCGGCAGTGCCGCGGGTGTATGAGAAAATCTACTCGGCGGTGCATGACAAAGTGTCCCGGGCGCCGTTCCATCGCAAGGTGATGTTTACCTGGGCGGTCAATATGGGGGCGCGGATGGCGCTGGCGCGTCAGGAATGTCGCCAGCCGTCCTGGTTGCTGCAACAAAGCTATGCGCTGGCCGACAAGCTGGTGCTGAGCAAGTTGCGGGATCTGCTGGGCGGAAACATCAAGTTTATGCCGTGTGGCGGGGCCAAGCTGGATGAAAGCATCGGCCGTTTCTTCCATGCCATCGGGATCAACGTCAAGCTGGGGTACGGGATGACCGAAACCACGGCGACCGTGTCCTGCTGGGACGATCAGTGCTTTAATCCGGATTCTATCGGCATGCCGATGCCGGGCGCGGAAGTGAAGATCGGCGAGAATAACGAAATTCTGGTGCGCGGGCCGATGGTGATGCGCGGTTACTACAATATGCCGGAAGAAACCGCCAACAACTTCACCGAAGACGGCTTTCTCAAAACCGGTGATGCCGGTCATTTCGACGAGCACGGCAACCTGTTTATCACCGACCGGATCAAAGAGCTGATGAAAACGTCGGGCGGGAAATATATCGCGCCGCAGGTCATCGAAGGGGCGATTGGTAAAGATCACTTCATTGAGCAAATTGCGGTGATCGCCGATACCCGCAAGTTTGTTTCGGCCCTGATTGTCCCGTGTTTTGAAACGCTGGAAGCCCATGCCCGTGAGCTGAATATCAAGTACCAGGATCGCCTGGAGCTGATCAAGCATAATCAGATCATTGAGCTGATTGAGAAGCGGGTGGTGGAGCTGCAAAAAGATCTGGCCCGGTTCGAGCAGGTGAAGAAGTTCACCCTGCTGCCGAAGGCGTTCTCGATGGATCAGGGTGAGCTGACCCCGACCCAGAAGCTGCGCCGTAAGGTGATTCAGGATCGCTACCATCAGGAGATCGAGAAAATGTACGAAGAGAGCCATAAGCGCTCGCCACGTCCGCATTAAACCCTCGCTCACCTTAAAAACAGCCGGGCCCTTGCCCGGCTTTTCTGTGCGTGCCGCACCTGAGCTCTTGCCCCGCCCGGCATTCTTTCGTTTTTGCTTCCCTGCGCCGCTGGCTCACAGCGCGATTCTCTCAATATCGTTTCATTCGCAGTGTATGATCTTTGTTCAGTGCGAACCCTGCCGAAGGAATTGGTCGGAATTCATCATGTTGCAGAGGAATACTGTGAACTGGTTTTGACCGATAGACTTGATTGATAAAAAAACGTTACAGTTGTTTCGGGTTACCGGCGTTTGTTATGACTGACGCCGGCGAACATAGAGAGACGAAAATGATTTCAACTTAGGCTAAAAATAAGCCCTAACTATGTGATATCAGCCCGTATAGCTAATTGAAAAAATACCGTGGGGATGACTTTGCACGTCAGCCCGGTATTTTCTCCGGCCGCAACTTGCGGTGGTTCTATCGAACTGTGACATGTCGGTCAGCCTCGCCCCTCCGGCTTGCCCGCACTGAGCAGGAACGTCCCGGGAAACGGACCGGAAGAATTAGCTATATGGGATGATATACGCGACCTGGAGGCAGAAAATATGGAAATGTTGTCCGGCGCCGAGATGATCGTGCGGTCCATGATCGATCAAGGCGTAAAACATATCTTCGGATACCCTGGCGGTTCAGTGCTGGATATTTACGACGCACTGCATGAGAAGAGTGATATCGAACACGTGCTTGTTCGCCACGAACAAGCGGCAGTCCACATGGCAGACGGCTACGCCCGGGCAACCGGCGATGTCGGGGTGGTCCTGGTGACCTCAGGGCCCGGGGCGACCAATGCGGTCACCGGGATTGCTACCGCGTACATGGACTCCATTCCGATGGTGGTGTTCTCCGGTCAGGTCATGAGTAACCTGATTGGGAATGATGCCTTCCAGGAGTGTGACATGGTGGGGATCTCCCGCCCGGTCGTGAAACACAGCTTCCTGGTTCAGAATCCGGAAGACATTCCGAACATTGTCAAAAAAGCCTTTTATATCGCATCCAGCGGCCGCCCTGGCCCGGTGGTGATTGATATCCCGAAAGATATGCTCAACCCGGCCGAAAAGTACCCGTACAAATATCCCGAGTCGATTGCGATGCGCTCGTATAATCCGACGACGCAAGGCCACAAAGGGCAGATCAAGCGCGGGCTGCGAGCTCTGCTGGCGGCCAAAAAGCCGGTGCTGTATGTCGGCGGCGGCGCGATTATGTCCGAGTGCGGCGAGCAGCTGCTGCAATTGGCCGAACGGCTGAACCTGCCGGTGGTCAGTACCCTGATGGGGCTGGGCGCTTTCCCGGGCACCCATCACAATAGTCTGGGCATGCTGGGGATGCACGGTACCTACGAAGCCAATATGACCATGCACAACTCGGATCTGATCTTCGGGGTCGGGGTGCGCTTTGATGACCGGACCACCAATAACGTTGCCAAGTATTGTCCGGATGCCACGGTGATGCACATCGATATCGACCCGTCTTCGATTTCGAAAACGATCGCCGCGGATATTCCGATTGTCGGCTCGGCCGAAACCGTGCTGAATAGCATGCTGAAGATGCTCGATGATCAGGACGGTAGCAATGATGCCCAGGCGATCGACAGCTGGTGGAGCGAAATCGAATCCTGGCGTGCCCGCAAGTGTCTGAGTTATGCCACCGACAGTGAGCGAATTAAACCGCAGCAGGTGATCGAAGTGCTGTATAAACTGACCCACGGGGATGCTTACGTGGCGTCGGATGTCGGTCAGCACCAGATGTTTGCCGCGCTGTATTATCCGTTTGATAAACCGCGTCGCTGGATCAACTCCGGTGGTCTCGGCACCATGGGCTTCGGCCTGCCGGCAGCGATGGGGGTGAAGTTTGCCCTGCCGGATGCCGAGGTGGTGTGTGTGACCGGGGACGGCAGTATCCAGATGAATATTCAGGAACTGTCCACGGCATTGCAGTACGATATTCCGGTGAAGATCATCAACCTGAACAACCGGTTCCTGGGAATGGTGAAACAGTGGCAGGACATGATTTATCAGGGCCGTCATTCCCATTCTTACATGGATTCGGTGCCGGACTTTGCCGCGATTGCCGAGGCCTACGGCCATGTCGGGGTGCGGATTTCCGATCCGACCAAGCTGGAAAGCGAGCTGGAAAAAGCCCTGGCGATGAAAGACAAGCTGGTCTTTATCGATATCAGTGTGGATGAAACTGAGCACGTGTACCCGATGCTGATCCGGGGGGGCTCAATGAGTGAAATGTGGTTAAGTAAAACGGAGAGAACCTAATGCGCAGAATTGTATCGGTCTTACTGGAAAACGAATCGGGCGCATTGTCACGGGTGGTTGGCCTGTTCTCTCAGCGCGGTTATAACATTGAATCGCTGACGGTGGCGCCGACCGATGATCCGACGCTGTCGCGGTTGAATATCACCACTCATGTGGATGACGATGCTGCCCTGGAGCAGATCGAGAAGCAGCTGCATAAGCTGATCGATATTCTCAAGGTCAGCAATGTGACGGAAACCGATCATGTCGAGCGGGAGCTGATGCTGGTGAAAGTCAAAGCCAGCGGCTTTGCCCGGGCGGAAGTGAAACGCACGGCGGATATCTTCCGCGGCCAGATTGTCGATGTGACCGCCCAGATCTACACCATTCAGCTGGCCGGCACCAGTGACAAACTCGATGCTTTTATCGCCGCAGTGGCTGAGGCAACTGATATTATCGAAGTTGCCCGCAGCGGAGTGGTGGGGATTGCTCGCGGGGAGCGCGCGCTGAAAGCCTGATCGCAAGGCACCCTTATTGATTGAACAGCCCGGCTCAGGGAGATCTGAGTCGGGCTGTTTTGATCTCGGAATCCCGTCAGATCCGCGTCTGAATTTTGCACCGGAAAGCGTCGCCATATTCGACTAAAGTCTAATAGTGTCTGACCCGAACGACGGTCGCTGCACCTTGGGGTGTGCCGTCGTTCCGGGGGCAAGTGCGTGTGCAGGAAAGGTGTGCAGTCATGGTGAATAAGTTTCTGGTCCGGCTGACAACGCTGGGGTTGTTCTTGCTGGGATTTCAGGTCAGTGCGTTGTACTTTCTGTTGGCGGTGCTGCTGCTCAACACCCACCATAAGGAAATTTTCTGGTAAGTTCCCTGATGGTGGGCCCGTGAGCGGGGGGCTCAGAGGTAGGTTTTGATCATCTCCATGGCCCGCAGCGAGTGGTTGGTCAGCAGTTTCAGGGCGGTTGCCGTATCCCGGTTCAGCACCGCCTTCATCATGGCTTCGTGCTCGCCGTGATCATGGTAGCGCTCCTCAAAGCGACGCGTGCGGCTGACCCAGATGTGTCGGTAGCGTTCGATCTGCTCGTAGACCTCACGATACAGCGCCAGCATCACGTTGGACTGGCTGCCGTCCAGCAGGGCGAGATGGAAGTCGCTGTGCCGCTGCTCCCACTCATTGAAATCAATATCCTGATCCGCCGGGTTGAGGCGGCTGAGTTTATGGAAGCTGGTCAGAATGTTCAGTTCCCACTCTTCGCCGCCTTGGTCGATGGCCTGGGACAGCAGGGTTTGAGACAGCAACTGGCTGGCTTCGAACAGCTCTTCCAGCTCGGCAACAGAAACCGGTGCGACCCAGCAGCCTTTTTGCGGCGCAAAGATGACATACTTCTTCCACGACAGTTGGACCAGGGCTTCCCGGATCGGCGAGGCTCCGACGTCGTATCGTGCTTTCAATTCTGCCACGACAAGCTTTTGGCCGGGCGCAAGCTCGCCGAGCAAAATATCTTGCCGGATCATCTCCATGACTTTATTGGTTAACGTCGGGCTAGACACGTGTATCCTCATTGTTTTCGTTATGGTGCCCCGGGCAGTTCATGCCTGGAGAGGGTACAGGTAGCAAAAAAGGTCGATAGTCCGGCACCGATATCGGGGAGGATGTCAGCGATTTCCTATACCTTTGGGGAATTTTGCTACAGCTCGAGTATACAGAGGATAGATTGACAGGGCGATAGATAAAGCGGCGTTCTGTGAACGTTCGGGTACAGGTAGGAGCTGTTGCCGGGGCATAAAAAACGGGAGCCACTTGGGCTCCCGTGATCATTGGTACAGGTTCGCGTGCACTGAAATTACAGGACGTGAACAGACGCAGTGTTGGTGGTGCCTGAAGGAACCAGAGCGCCGGAGACCATCACGACGATATCGCCTTTGGCGCCCAGACCTGTTTCCAGAGCCAGCTCTTTACCGCGAGCGTAGAAAGCATCCGTGTTGTCGATAGAATCAACCACAACCGGTGTCACCCCTTTGGTCAGCGTCAGCTGAGCAGCGGTCTTCGGATTGGTGGTCACAGCCAGGATGTTTGCTGTCGGGAAGTACTTACGTACAGAACGAGCAGACTTACCGGCTTCAGTCGCCACAACAATCAGCGGTGCATTCAGTTTTTCAGACGTGTCAACCGCGCCTTTACAAACAGCTTCGGTGATGCGCAGGCGAGGGCTGTCCAGGCGAGAGCCCAGCTCTGCTTTCAGGGCACCATCGGTACGGTTACAGATTTGTGCCATGATAGTCACAGCTTCGATAGGGTATTTACCCTTCGCAGACTCACCAGACAGCATCACGGCATCGGTACCGTCCATGATGGCGTTGGCCACGTCACCGGCTTCGGCGCGGGTCGGACGTGGGTTCTTGATCATCGAGTCCAGCATCTGGGTTGCCGTGATGACAACTTTGCGGGCACGGTTACATTTCTCGATCATCATCTTCTGCGCGAAGATCACTTCTTCAACCGGGATTTCAACACCCAGGTCACCACGAGCAACCATGATGCCGTCAGAAACTTCCAGGATTTCGTCGAAGTTATCGACGCCTTCCTGGTTCTCGATTTTCGAGATGATGTGAATGTTTTCGCCGCCATTGGCGTTCAGCAGTTCACGGATTTCTTTCACGTCATCGGCTTTACGGATGAAAGAAGCCGCAACGAAGTCAACGCCTTGCTCACAACCGAATTTCAGGTCGGCTTTGTCTTTCTCTGCCAGTGCTGGCAGTTTGACGGAAACGCCTGGCAGGTTCACACCTTTGTTCTCGCCCAGGTCGCCGTTGTTCAGGACTTTACATTTCACTTCCGTGTCGGTGGTTTCCAGCACTTCCATTTCGATCAGGCCGTCGTCAACCAGGATGGTGTTGCCTTTCGCCAGGTCTTGGGCAAAGCCTGGGTAGGTGACGGCAACGCGGTCCTGGTTACCAATCACTGTGGTGTCAGTGGTGAACGTGAACTCCTGGCCGGCAACCAGTGAGAAGTCTTGACCGTTTTCCAGCTTGATGGTGCGGATTTCCGGGCCTTTGGTGTCCAGAAGAATCGCCAGTTGCTTGCCGGTTTCCGCCATCACGTCACGCAGGTTTTGGATACGCTGGCCGTGCTCAGCGAAGTCGCCGTGCGAGAAGTTCAGACGCATCACGTTCATGCCGGCGTCAGCCAGTTTGGTCAGCATCTCTTTTGATTCTGTTTTCGGTCCAATCGTACATACGATCTTAGTCTTTTTCATTGAGGAATGTCTCCGGACAAACTTTTACCCAAGGGAAATTTGATTCACTGATTTATACCTGAAAATGAAAGTTCATTTATGTTGAATATCGCCTACAAACTGTGGCGGAGTTCAAAATTTTTTAACTTTCAGTCCTCAGAACGCAGTGGCAAAACAAATTTTTTACAAAAAATATAGCCTTATGAAAGCATCGACTTGCTTTGATAAGGCGGCTCCTGTCTGGCTGGCCAACGCGGTATATCGCCCTGTTGACCGGGAGGAGACTCGCATATCATTGTGACGAGATGATGTTCACCAGCCATAAATCAGGCTAAGAAACAAGCTCGTCATCATAGCATAGCCCGGTTCTTTTATCACCTTGTGATAATGAGCAAGCTTTTTTACCCATTTCAGTCAGCGTCGAAATTATCTACGTATTTCACAGATTTTTCTTGTTGTGTATCAATAGTTGGCTTATTTATGGTCGGAAAACAAGGCGAGGTTATCACTTTGTTTCTGTCTGTAAATACAGTGTTTACCCCTAGTGGCGAAACTCGGGGGCGGACGAGCGCCCCTGATGCCTGTTTTTCATTGCCAGCGACGGCGCTGTGGTCGAGCTGCTCTGGCAAGAATGCGCGGGTGAGTGATTATCTGGTGCATCACAGCGGCGTGCTGTTCGTGAGCCAGTCTGTTTCACAATACACCAGATGGGCGTTCGGCTCAGCAGCCAGGGTGATGGGCTGGCCTTGTCCGGCTAATTGGTAGTGGACCCGGCGGCGCTGATCGTCCGGCTGCCATTGCTCGGGCCGCTGGCGGCGAAACTGATCCAGAACCTGAACGGCCATCTTGGCCTGACCGGTTTCAAAGTAAGCCCGGGCCAGATACACCGCCTGGAGGCGGGTGATGACGGGATACTGAGCCATCGCGATCACCGCATCGTAGTCTTGTTGTGCCAGCGCAACCCGCATCATGGAGTAGTGGATATAGGCCAGGGTTGTGGTCATGTTTTGTTGGCTGGCCAGACGTTCGGCGTGCTGAAGTGCGGCGTTCGCCGCATCGTACGTTGCCTGCTGGGTCAGGATCCAGCCGAGGAACAGGTGGATGTTGGCCTGCATCTGGGGTGGCGGATTCTGCGCCAGCAGGGTGTGGAAAGCGTCGGTGGCCCGGCTCAGTTGCGCCAGGTCCGGGCCGTGCCCGCCGCGCTCCCGTTGATCCAGTCCTTGGTCCATGGCGGCAAAGGCGCGGTAAAACTGGCTGTCTTGCAGGAGTGTTCGGGCGCCCAGGCCGGTAGCAATCTGGCTGGCCTCTTTGAAATAGCGATCGGCCTCTTTCCCCTGATGCAGCTGCATCAGGTAAAAGCCCTGATAAAGCAGCGCCTGAGCCAGCTCATAGGGTTGTTGGAGCTGGCGGTAGCGCGCGATGGCATCTGACAGCGCGGCCTCCCGCTGATCCAGCGGGAACGTATAGTTTTGCGCAATGGCCAGTTGGGTCGCCGCCAGTTTGGGTTGATCATGGAGCTGGCGGTAAAAGTTGAGGGCTTTGCGCAGGCGCGGCTGATTAGCGCGCAGATCCACGGTGGGGCTCTTTTCCAATCCTTCATTGGCCGGATTACCCAGATAGAACTGTTTGTCCGCATCCTGACGCAAGGCATGGCTGTCGCCCAGCAAAGCGATGCTCCGGACGGTGTCCTGCTGGTGCCGATCCCAGTCCATTCGGTTCCAGGCCAACTGGGCACTCAGTTGGTAGGCCCGGGCCTTCAGCATCGGGTTGTCTGCCAACTCTGCCGCGACGATGGCCTCTTCGGTGAGGCCCGCCGCATTTGCTTCCCCGCTTCGGTAGCTGAGTTCGCTGAGCCAGTAGGCGTATGCCGCGCGCAGGGCGTGATCGTGCTGCAGCCGGGTGTCTGACAAGGCGGAGAGGTGCGCGCGGGCCCGGTCCCAATCGCCTAACAGCAGGTCAACCTGGGCGAGCTGAAGACGGGCCCAGTCATCTTCCGGTTGCAGGACCAACGCGGCTTCGAAATATTTTCGTGCTTTGTATGCCCCAGCCGTCTGCAGCAGGTGGCGCCCCTGTGCCAGGGTTTGGATCAGCATGGTGGATTCATCAACCGGCGGCGATGCGGGCGCGTGCTGTGGGTTGAGCATCAGTTGTAACTGACGGCTGATCGCCTGGGTCGCCGCCGCCAGAGACGGATAGGCAATACTGCCTTGCTGAATGGTGCCGTCGGCATAGATCAGCTGAAAATCCAGCACCTGCTGGCCGTTGTGTAGCCGGACACTGCCGGATAAGGCGACCCGGTGGTGTTTCTGCTGCAACAAGGTTCGGATTTGTCCCGGCAATGCAGGCCAGTGCAGTTCATTGTCCAGCAGCCACAGATTTGCCATCGCCGGTGGTGTGATTGGCTGATGGCCTTGTTGGCCGAGGCTCACGCCGAGCATGTCGGCCAACCCTAGGGCCATCCAGTCAAACTGGGGATCGCCGGTTTCATTGGTGAGCGGCAATACCAGCAAAGCGGATGCCTGTTCGGAGGGCTCGGGTTGAGACACCGGATACAGGCGCCAGGCCGCCACCGCGATCACCAGACATATCAGGACACTGGTAGCCACGGCCCAAAAGGCGCGTTTGCGGCGACGGATCTTGTCGGGTGCCGTCGTGTTTGGTGAGGCCGATTCTGATGGCGGCGATTCTGCTGGGGTCGATTCTAATGGGGCCGTAGAGGAAGCCATTTCGGCTTCGGTCGGGGCCGGCGGCTCGGACACCGGGCAGATCCACTGATACCCCCGTTGCGGGTGCGTTTTGATGAACTGGGGGGACTGGGCACTGTCGCCCAGTGCCTTGCGCAGCTCCCGGACGCTTTGGGTCAGGGAGTTTTCCCGAAACTCACCATGTTGCCACAGCGCATCCAGTAAGGCGTCTTTGCTGATCACTTCCCCGGCATGGGCGAGCAGGTAGGCCAGCAGCTGGCTGACCTTATGACGCAGGTAAACCGTTTCCGCCTCCCCCGACGGGGGACATTGGCTCAGTGCGCCTGAAGTGGGGTCAAAAACAAATGAAGCGAAGTGATAACGGGTCATCCGGCGTCCATGCGTCAAGAAGAATGAGTTCATATTCTACGGTGCGATGCTCGTAATTCAATATTTTTCGTGGATTCCGGCTTTTATTAAGTATATGTTTTTAAAGTGATTGTTTTCATTTCATCTCGATTTTACCTCGATTTTATCCCGATTTCATATTTGCCCGTCCGGCGTTGCGTATAACTGGCTCCAGATTTTCTGCATAGGACGGATGTTGGCAATGGAAATGGTTATTCAACAAGCGCTGATGACTCAGCAATACGGGATGTGGGTGGTGGGGACGGTATTTCTGGCCGGGCTCCTCACCAGCCTGACGCCTTGCGTGTATCCCATGTTACCGATCACGGTCTCTGTGGTCGGCAGCCAGGCGAAAAGTCAGGCCCAGGCGGCGGTATTGTCGTCGGCTTATGTGCTCGGCTTGTCTCTGATTTACGCCCTGTTGGGGATGCTGGCGGCCAGTACCGGCCAGCTGTTCGGCGTGGTTGCCAGCCATCCGCTGACCTTAATGGGCGTTGCCCTGCTTTGCCTGTTGATGGCGGGGTGGATGCTGGGCTGGATCCGCCTGCCGCAGCTTGATTTGGGGATCCCGAGCGGATCCGCAATCCGCCATCCCCTGCTGGGCACCTTTGTTGCCGGGGCCTGCTCCGGGCTGGTGATGGCTCCCTGTACTTCGCCGGTGCTGGGAATGTTGCTGATGTATGTGGCATCGGCCGGCGATCCGTACTGGGCGGCGCTGCTGATGTTCGTGTTTGCCATCGGGATGAGCGCTTTGCTGGTGCTGGCCGGTTGCCTCAGCGGCGCACTGACGATCATGCCGCGCTCTGGCCCCTGGATGAATGGGGTGAAGTGGCTGATGGCGTCCCTGATGGCTGGTTCCGGGCTCTATTTTTTCTATTTGGCTCTATAAACAAGGAGATACGATGAATATGATGATGTTTGCACGCAAGCCACTGGGCCGTTGGGTGTTCTCTGCCTGCTTGCTGGGCTGTAGCTGGCAGGGGATGGCCGAGCCTCTGGCCGCAGGGCAACAGGCACCGACATTCCAGGCCACCACCATGGACGGGCGGACGTTTGATCTGCAGGACTATCGCGGCAACAAGCCGGTGTACCTGAAATTCTGGGCCACCTGGTGCAGTTACTGCAAAGCGGAGATGCCGCACCTGGATGCCATTGCTCAGCAATATGGTGATGCGATTGAAATCCTGACGGTCAATATCGGGCTCAATGATTCAAAGGCCAACATTCAACAGTTCTATCAGCAGCACGGATATCAGTTGCCTACGGTGTTTGATCAACAAGGCGAGCTGACTCGCAAGTATCAGGTGGTGGGCACCCCCTACCATGTGTTGATCGACAAGCAGGGCAAAATTGCCTACCAGACCTTCCTGGCCACCGATCAGCTGGATGCGCTGGTGGCGTCGTGGGGCCAAACGGCTGCCGAAACCGCCCATTAACCATAAGGAGTGTTGTTGATGAAGATGAAACTGAATGTGCTGGCGGGGATTGCCTTGCTGACGATCGCGCCTGCGCCGCTGGCCATGGCTTCGCCGTCGGAAGTGAATGCTCAGGCTGTGGCGCCGTCTCCGGATGTGGCACAATTGCTGGCCGGGAAGTCGACCATTCATGGCCGGTCCCTGACGCTGCCGGCGCATAAAACCGCGCACCTGGTGTTTATGGATATCTGGAACAGCTATGCCGGGCAGGGCGCCGAGCAGTTTATCGCGGCCCTGCCGGAAGAATTCCTGGCACAGAGCCAGCAGATTTGGATCCAGCCGGAGATCAATGTCACAACTGCACAGTTGAAAGAATTTCAGGGCTATTATCCGATGGTTGCCCCGCTGGTGCTGGATCGGTCTCAGCAGTTGCTGCGGCAGTTTCAGTTCTGGCAAACCCCATCTCATGTGTTGGTTGAAGAAGGAAAGGTGGTGTTTCAGGGCGACAATACGGCGCTGCTGCGCTATCTGAATCAGGATGTTCGGCCTGAGCCGTCTGCGTCGCTCCAGGCTCAGGTTAAGGACCAAGAACAGACCCAGGATCAGGGATCGGCTCCTTCGGTCGACAAGACGGTTTACCATGTGCCGAAGCCCGGCGAATCCGCGCCGTCTTTTACGGTCGAGACCCTGTCGGGTGAGCGGCTTTCCCTGGCAGGGTTACTGAACCCGGCCGTGGGTGGTCAGCCGGTGAGCTTGCTGTTTATGGATGCGTTGTGTCCGATGCCGCAATTTCCGGATTGTGAGGCGAAGCTGGCGGAGTGGCGCGCGCTGGTTCAGGCGTCTCCGACCCGACAGTGGGTCGGGGTGATCAGCGGCTTTTATATCGATGAGTCGATTGCCCGGGCATTTGCCGAGAAGCATACGCTTGATGTGCCGGTGGTGTTTGATGTCGACAACCAGCTCTTCCAGCAATACGGGGTGCATGCCTCGCCGTATCAAATCGATATTGGCGCAGATGGTACCTTGGTCTCGCGAAGCGAGCAGATCCGATAGTCGAAGCTATCTTTGAAACGATAAGCTAAGCCGGGGCGATCTTGGATTGCTCCGGCGGCTCTGATTTTGCAGCGTCTCACCTTGGCGGTCCCTGTCAGATTGCTTATGATTGCAACCTGATTGATATCAAGGGAAAGATAAGAACGAGATGCCTGCGATCCCGCTACCTTTTGTCATCGCGCTGCTCCTGATCCTCCTGGCCGCGCAGTTGCCCCGTGAACGGGGAAAGTCGGCCCGGCTGGCCGTCGCCTTTTTGAGTTTCTGTGCCTTATCGGTCTCCTGCGTCGGGCTGCGCTGGCATTATCAGTGGCCTGTGATGGCGATGATTCAACCCATGCTGGCCGTGTTACTGCCTTCGCTGCTGTGGCTCTGTTTTACCCGAACCATTGGCTATGCCGCGCCCGGTCGGCTGCTCAGCTGGCTGCCGGTGGGGCTGGTGCCGGTGCTGATGTTTGGTCCGGTCGATTGGCGACAAGGACTGGATGTGCTGATCAGTCTCAGCTATCTCGGCCATGCCGCGCTGCTGTTTCGGCTCTCCCGCCGTTCAAGCGATGATTTTTCTCAGGTGATGTTCAGCCAGTCCCATGTTGTGCCGCGGCTGTGCCTCGGGGCCGGGTTATTTTTGTTGTTTTCGGTGGTGACCGATCTCGCGATCGCTCTGGATGCCTGGCTGCGCCAGGGGCAGTCACTCATCTGGATCCTGACGATATCGCAATGCCTGGTTGTCACCGGGCTGAGTTATGCCGTGGTTGCCATTAGCCGGATCACCAGCGGGGCTGCGCTGCCCGCGACGCAGGCTTCGGCCTTGACTCCCGACCTAACCCCAGTCCCTGACACGCAGGCAGCTGCGTCTGCCTCGATGTCTGCTGCGGCGCCTGTTTCTATACCCGCTGCAGGGGCCGCTGACTCACCAGACGATGTGGCTCACCACTCGGAGGTGCAAGACGCCCGGGCCATGCAGGCCCTGACGACGCTGCTGCAGGAGCAGGCCCTCTATCTGGACCCGAATTTGACCCTGGCCGTGCTGGCCCGAAAAACCGGGATCCCGGCCCGGCAGCTCTCTGCCGCGGTGAACCGGCAAACCGGGCTCAATGTCTCGCAGCTGATTAACCAGTACCGGATTGAAAAAGCCCGGCAATTGCTGAAAGAGACCGATTTCAGCATTACTGAGATTTACGGTATGGCCGGGTTTAACACCAAGTCCAACTTTAACCGCGAATTTTCCCGCATTACGGCAATGACGCCGAGCGCCTATCGTCGCTTGGCAGATTGAGGGCCTTACAGGTGTCGGGCAAGGAAATCCGTCACGTGGCGCGCAATGGCCTGATGCTCGATCGCCCGGGTGGTGCCCGGCACGGAGTGGCACACTTTGCCATCGCCGGGGGATTCTTCCTCGACAATCGCTTTGCCGCCGGGTTTGCAGCGGCCCATAAAGGTGGAGTGGGTGGCGTTGGCCAATACCAGGTAATCGGTGAGGCGCGGATCTAAATATTTGGCCAAATAGCCGGACTCCAGCGCTTGCGGCAGGTTGTGGTTATTGACCCCGGCGGCAAGGATCATCGTCGGCACCGTGATGGCGGCCAGGCTTTGCGGCGTGAAACTGTTGGCAAGGCCCAGATCCAGACTGATGATGGCGGTAATTCGCGGGTCGTGCAGCCCGAGATTATGGCTTCGCCCTTGTGAGTCACTATCTTGCATCAATCCTAACTCCTTGACTAAGCTACAGCCATTACTGAGCCCGGGCTCCCGGCACTGGCGGGCCAGGTGCGTGCTGCTGACTTGACCGCCGACAAGGCTGACAACCGTCCAGCCGCCCTGGGAGTGGCCGAGGGCACCGATGCGGCGGGGATCGATGTGGCTGCCGTATGTCTGATTGGCGAGCAGCCCGTCCAGGGTGCGCGAGAGATCCTTCGGACGTTGCCACCATTGGGCAGCCTGCGCCGGATCGGTGTCGAAGGTTGTGGTACCCGGATGATCGGGGGCGGCAACCAGATAGCCTTGCCGGGCTAAGGTGGCCGCCAGCCAGTTCAGGTTACGCCAGTTGCCCCGGTAACCGTGCGACATCAGGATCAGCGGCAGCGGTTTGGGGGCTGAGAGCCGGGCTTCTTTCAGCACCGGGACGCCGTGGAACACCGGGTTGTCCCCCAGCCGGGTGGGCGTGCCGGTTTGGCGTTGGGCCGGATACCAGAGGCTGACGGTCAGCGGCCGCTGCGTTTGGTCATCTTGCAGGCGGATTTGACGGAAGCCGATGTCGCTTTCCGTGGCTTCGCGTGTTTTTGGGGGGTGGGCGTGATCCGCTGCGGACGCTTCAGTTGACGCAGCTTCAGTTGACGCCGCAGTAGGGCCGCTGAGAAGCAGGAGTGCAATCAGGGTGATCCAGAGTTGTTGCATGGGTGACCTCAGAGTTGATGAATGTGAGGTCATTATCCGAATTGATGGATTTGAAGAGACCTGAAACAGGATTCAGGACGTCCTGAATCCTGTTTTAGTCCGCATGGCCGCCGGAACCCGGTCCCGGCGGGGTAGGTTTTCAATGAATTCTATTCTGGGTTATGCCGTGATTGGTCCCGGTTTCCGCACCTGGGTCATCAGGTTATCGTTCCAGTCCCCCTCGACCTGGAAGTGCGCAGCGGCACCGAGCAAAATGGCCTCGATCAGGTTGTGGTTCACATAGGCATACAGGCCGGGCTGGTGGAACGTATACAGCGCTGCGGCTGCCGCGCCACCCGGGATATGCCAGGTTTCAAGGTTGGTGGACGGACGGTCGGTGAAAGAGCCGGCGGTCCAGACCAAATCCCCATGACCTCCGATCAGGTGAGGCCGGGTATCGCGGTTGGCCTGGGAGTGAATGATCAGCACGGATTCCCCCACTTTGGCTTTCAGCGCATTCTTGCCGGTCAGGGCCCCGACCGCACCGTTGAACACTACATGGCTCGGGGTAAGGGTTTTCATCACTTCCAGCATATCGGTCATGCCGTGTAGCAACGAGTCATACTGCTTGTAGGTGCCGTTGCTGTGTTTTGGCAGGTAGAAGTCCTGCTCACCGACGTAATAGGCGTGATCGTAGCGAACGGGGTTGCCGTTTTCATCTTTCAGGCCGTCGCGCGGCAGCACCATAATGGCGCCGTTCATCCCGGAGACAACATGGAACGGGATCATCGGGCCGCCCGGGGCGCAGTGATAGACGAAGGTACCGGCCTTGGTGGCCCGGAAGCGAAACACCACTTCTTCGCCGGGCATGACTTCGGTCAGCGCGCCGCCGCCCATTGCACCGGTACTGGCGTGGAAATCAATGTTGTGTTGCAGCTGGTTGGTCGCCGGGTTGACCAGCGTCAGTTCAATATAGTCATCCTGGTGGCAGACAATGAGGGGACCCGGTACGCTGCCGTTGAAGGTACAGGCCCAGACTTTCGCGCCCTGATCAACTTCAATCAGCTTCTCTTCCACTTCCATCCGGACTTCGATCACTTTGGGCTTGCCGGTGGCCACCTGATCATGCTCAGGAACAAACGGCGGCTGGACCAGTTTTTGCTTCACACGCTGTAAAGACGCGATGTCGACATCCGGAATAGGCTTGAAGGCTGCCGAGGAAGACGCCTGGGCCGACACGCTGCCAAATGCGGCAATGGTAGCAGCACCGACGGCCGCGGCGGTTGCGCCTTTAAAGAAATCACGGCGGGTGGCACTTTCGAGTTGTTCCGGGCGAGTAGCAATTTTTTCAGACATAGTCACAGACTCCATTGTGAGGATCATCAAGATGCCGGCATGGGTTTGTTCGTGTTGTACAGAATGTGGCAGCTTCGTTATTCGGTGGAATATCAGCATGCTCTTTGTCTCAAATATCCTGCACTTATGCTTGTCGGCATCAACAAAGGTAAGCAGAAATACTATAGCAAGGAATATGCCACGAAATGATTACTTGATAGATTGCGGGTTCTCGCCTACGCAGCAAAAAAGTGCTGTCGAATTGACAGGTAAAAAGTATGTGAATTCGACACGCAAGTGTCGTTGTGACAGTGGCTTATGGAAGTGAGAATTGGTAATGAGCAACCGCCATCAGGGAGAACAAAAAAAGGCGCCTGGATTTCTCCATGCGCCTTATCGAATTTTGGTGGCCCCTGACAGACTTGAACTGTCGACCAAGCGATTATGAGTCGTATTTTTAGTGTATTTCAGTGAACAATGATGAACAGTAGTGTGAAATAAATCCAAATATATTCAATGGTTTATTTGGGGTTCTTTGTTTTTTGGTGTTTACTGTAATACATGGAAATATCGGCCATTTGCTACATATATGCTACATATACAGCGTGGCCCTGCGGAGAGATACGCTCGACTATGGCCATCAAGAAGAAGATTTCAGCGTCCACCATCAAGCAACTGACTATCGAAGAGAAGCGGCTGAACGATACCGAGATCCCCGGTTTCCATGCCCGGATTTCCAGCTCAGGCCGGATCGTTTACTACCTCTATTACCGTTTGGATGGCAAGCAGGTCAATTTGAAGCTCGGCCCGGCCAGTGATCTGACTCCGGCACAAGCCCGCGACTTGGCCCGGGAGAAAATGGGCGAGGTTGCCAAGGGTAATGATGTTCATGCAGTAAAGAAGCAAACGCGGGAAGAGAGCCTGCGCCGCAAACACCTCAAGCTCTCTATTTTCCTTGAAGAGCGTTACCTGCCTTTCTTGCACACCCGTAACCCGAAAACCGCCAGCCGCACCGTTAACCACCTCCGCTCCCGGTTTGATTTCCTGCTCGATAAAGATCTCGACCAAATTACCGCATGGGAAATCGAGAAGTGGCGCAGCGAACAGCGCAAACTCGGCAAAGCTCCTGCGACGATTAACTACACCGTTAACACCTTAAAAGGGGCATTGTCCCGGGCGGTCGAATGGGGGCTGATTGAACGCCATGACTTGACCAAGGTTAAAGCGATCAAAAGTGACAATACCCGGGTGCGCTACCTGACCGAGATGGAAGAGAAGCGACTACGCCATGCACTCAAAGAGCGGGATTGCAAAATTCGCCTCGCTCGTCAGTCTGCTAACGAGCACCGGGTAAAACGACACCAAGAACCATACGCCAGTTTGGAAGAGGTCGCGTTTGTCGATTATCTTGAGCCTTTGGTGCTGGTAGCGATGAATACCGGGTTGCGTCGCGGGGAGTTGTTGGGCTTAGCCTGGGCTGACATTTCCCTGACGGGTAAATACCTGACGGTTCGTGCCAGCAATGCCAAATCCAAAGAAGGGCGAACCGTGCCCCTTAATAAAGAAGCGTTTTCGGCATTGGCAAGCTGGCGGCAGCAAAATCCCGATTCCCTCTATATATATGAGGGAAAATCAGGCCTGCCACTCACGGATGTGAAAAAGCCATGGGCATTGGTACTGGAAGAGGCTTTTATCGATGACTTCAAGTTTCATGACTTGCGCCACCACTTTGCCAGCAAGCTGGTGATGGCTGGTGTCGATCTCAACACGGTTCGCGAGTTGCTTGGGCATGCCGATTTGAACATGACTCTGCGGTATGCCCATCTTGCACCAGAGCACAAGGCGGCTGCGGTGGGGTTGATTGGGTGAGGGGCTTGGCTTCTGTTCTTCATCAAGAGAACCAATATCAGCTAACACATTTTTGCCCCAAAGGTAGTTAGAGTGGAAGCTCTCACTCATCCTGATTATTGTATTTTTCATTAAAAAAATAATCAGAGATAAAAGGCTAAGCTTTAGTTTCTTGAGGAGCTCTATTACTTTCGTTTAACGATCAGAAGCAAATATATTTTACGTGAAGTAAACATGAGATTTGAGTTTAAAGTCTTGACAAGTCCTTAGTTTATAATAACAATTGTAATTAATCTTTACGCGTTAGAAGCGTTTTTGACTTCATCTGGTGCATCACCAGAACATTTGATTGTTTATATTTTGACCACGGTCACGACAAAAATCGCTTCGCGATTTGTTGTCGCAACCGTGCCCATCTAGGTAAAGATTACAAACGGCCTCATTATGAGGCCGTTTTTGTTAGTGTTGGTCGTATGGAAGATATTAAAGAGCTTACCTCTGCATTCCTTACTAATGTAGAAGTAGAAAAAATTAGCCTAAAAAACCTCCCAAACTACGTCTTCTTCTGTGGTGGAGGACTGAATGGTGACGACTTGTCAAAGATAGGCAAGGATCAAGAAGAGCAAGTCAAATCTTTACGCAGCGCGGTGTTACACTACCTTAGCAGTAAAGAAAAGGAATTATATCAAGATGTTATTCTTGCAGAAAAATTCCACGATTGGTTAGAAGATGCTAATATAAACAACCTTATTGATTTTGAAGTCTTATTAGCAGGTCTTGCCGCAGCAGTTGTACTCGTTGTCGAAGGGCCAGGAGCTCATGCTGAGCTCGGGGCATTTAGCGTTATGCCACAAATATCCTCTAAGCTAATAACAATCTATAACACAAATGATGTTAGTGATGGTCAAAGGACATTTATAGAATGGGGCCCAATCAAGTTTCTCGAAAAAAATGAGAAAACGGTTCTAAGACATGAGTGGGGGGTTAGCTATCAAGTAGAAGACAATAAGATATCTCAAGTTATTGAAAATGATAATGATTTCCAGTCGCTGGTAGATCTCATTGGCTATCAGCTAGCAACTGATATTCAAGAAAAGAGCAAGCAGACCTCCACCTTTTCGAAAGACAATCCTTCTGACATGTGTCTGCTAGTAGCTGACTTAATATACGTTTTTTCTGCGCTTAAGTTGAGGGAGATTAAATCGTATATAAATAACCACTTGAAAATAGAGCTTGAAGAGAAAGTTCTAAAAGAGTACTTGTATTCTTTGAAAAATTTAGGGCTAATAAAAGAGAAAAATGCTGGAGCAAAGTACTTTTTACCTACAGACAAGAATCAAGGATTTGTTAAATATCACTTTAGAAAAACATCTGAAAATGAGCTAAATCTTTCTGTTAGTTCAGTAAAATCCGCGTTGCTTTCTCTGTATTTAAAAGGTGATAAAGAAAGGCTGTTTGCTATGGGGGTTGGTCGTTGATATGAAAATATTATTAGAGATTTCAGATTATACTGGAAAAGATATTGAAGAAGTAATATCTGATTATCTAACCGCACCTAGGAAGTATAAAGAATTTAAAATACGAAAAAGAAGTGGTGGTTTTAGAAATATCGCTCAACCTTCAAATGATGTCAAAATTTATCAGTATGCAATTATAGAAATTATTCTTAACAATCTATTAATCCATGACTCTGCTACTGCATATAGAGATGGAAGGTCAATTTATCATAATGCTTTACCTCATAAAGATTCAGCGTGGATTCTTAAGTTAGATTTTAAAAATTTCTTTCATTCAATAAGACCTGAGCATCTTAAATCTTTTTTATCAGAAACAAATAAAGGCATTTCTAGTATAGAGATTGATATTTTAAATCACTACTTATTCTGGATGGATAAAGCTGACAGAAAACTCAAGCTGAGCATTGGGGCGCCTTCTTCACCGATTGTTTCTAATATCATCATGTACAATTTTGACGAAAGTGTATGCGATATCTGCTCCAAGTATAATGTTATTTACACTCGATATGCGGACGATTTAACCTTATCAGCCAGCTCCAAGAAATGTTTGCTAGAGGCTGAAAAAGAGTTAAAATTACTTGTCGAAGAAACACAAGCACCACTATTAGTTTTGAATGAAAAAAAACGTGTGCTTATCGGTGGGAATAAGTCAAAAAGGGTAACTGGGGTAGTTATCACTCATGAGAATCAACTATCCGTAGGAAGATATAAGCGAAAGAAAATAAGAGCGATGCTTCATTTATATAAAAATAGTAAGCTGAATGATAAGGATATACCATTTTTGCATGGTACATTATCATATATAAAAAGCATTGAAGAGAACTATTACATCTCTCTTCGAGATAAGTATGGTGACGCTATTTTTAAAAAACTAGCAAGGGAATCCTTTAATATTTCCAAGTTGAAATATAAAGAAAAGGAAGAGCGGGCGGAAATGAAAAATATGGATAAGGATGACTGGGATGATATTGTTTTTTAGATCTTTATTTTATGTGATAGGGGTGATCAGTGCTCTATTGACGATTCTTAGCTCTGTTAATGATAAGTTTTCAAATTACTATACTGGATATGTAGTAGAAACTTATATAGGTATTGCTGTCATTAGCTTTATTATCTCTTTGTGTATAACAAGAGAAAGAAACAGTATAATAGTTAAAGTAACTGATAGGGTTGAGTTAAATGTTAAATATGGTGATATTTTTGAAGAAAAAGGTATTATCGTTATACCTGTAAATGATTTTTTTGATGTTGAGGTCGATGATGAAATAATTTCAAGAAATACTTTACACGGAAAGTTAATAGAGAAATATTTTTCAGATGATATTTTATTCTTGAATTCTGAAATTGAGAGTCAATTAGGGAAATATACAGGTGAACCTGTTCTTAATAGACAGTATGGTAATAAAGTAAGATACCCTCTAGGTACGACCGTAAAGATCCAAAGAGATGACCAAGTATTTTTTCTTGTCGCTTTTACTAGGTTTGATGAAAACAACAGAGCTCAGCTAACGAACTTAGAGTACCAAGAGGCCGTGATAAAACTCATTGATTTTATTGAAAATAATTCAAATGGTTATCTTGTTAACATGCCCTTGCTTGGCTCTGGTCATTCAGGAGTCAAAGCGTCAAAACAACGATTGCTTGAGTTCTTGATTTTTTCGCTAAAAATAAAAGACAATTTAACCCTCGTTAACGGAATTAATATAGTTTTGGCTAAGCGCCTCAAGAAAGAAATTAGTTTGAAATTAATAAAATATTATTATGATATAACGAGTTAGTTGCAAAAAAAACAAGACTGTTTGGCTTTTTCATTATCTAGAATTATACTGCCTTCTGTTATTTTTCAGAAGGTTAGGTTTTTACGATACGATTTGGCTGTTTAATTATTGAGTGATTCACCTTAATAAGGTATTAGGCAACGATTATTGTGCATCAAGTTTTTCGCATTGTTAGTATCATAAAAGTCAGGAAATTCCTTCAATACCTGCCATCGAAATAAATCTACTTTATACAGCGTATAGGCAAATTAGTTTTAGTAATGATTTGCCATACCTGAGCTTATCCATGGTTGACCAAATTAGTCAAATTGCTGACTCAGTTCTGTCCAAATCTAAGCTAGAAGGTGATGCTCATTTTCGGGAGCAAGTGCGTTGGTAGTCGGACCGTTATGCGAGTCACTTAACGACTATCTCCTCAGTATTTTAAGTAAATCTCCTTGTTCGATATGGTACATGCATTTACTTTGATACTGAGTGCGTATGCTTAACCGAAACTACTACCGACTAGCTGAACTAGCGACTGTGAGTTATCTATCAGAAGGCGACTTACTCAATGCCATCGAACGCCAAGAGTTCGCCTTATGTGTATGGCTGGAAGGCAAAGACTTTGGTTTGATAAGCAAAACAAATGCCTTACTAGGCTTATTTAACTACAACGGTACGGTTAGCCTAACCCAACAGCAATCCCAAGCGCTGCTTTGTGAAGGCAACAGCATTCGGCTCGGACGGTTTCTAATCCAAGAGCCTGAGCGAATCAAGGCGATTATTGATTGCCGAGAACGGTTCGCTGATTTGCCTAATCCAACTTTTTCAAAAATCCTATACCAGAGTATTGTTCCTACGGGGCCATTTGTTGCGTGTGGGCCTGTAGGGCTGATAACTGACCAAAGCGCTTCATTAACTTACGTGAAGAATAAACAACAGCGGGCTTTGGTTGATGGTGAGAAGGTGGACCTTCTTGGTGATTGGATGTCATTGTTTGTTAATGCTCCCGTCAAACAGCTTGGTATTCAACCTATAGAAATCAAACCAGAGCAGTTGCGGTTTGATATCCGAAAATTAGCCGAACACTTTGGCCCTGAATGCCTAAAACAACCCGAACGATTTGGGTTTGCAAACCAAATAGAAAGCCAAACGGTTATGCCTTCAAACCCAACCGTAAACCAAACATCTAACCCAATTGAACCGAATGTGGAGACCAATCCCATTAAGGTGATTATGGGGGCTCTCCTTGATGATTACCCCACAGCCCGATCAGATAAGCTTTGGAATGTACTGCGCCAAGACGTTAAACAAACAGCGCGGCGCTATGATACCGAGCAGGTTATTGATGAGATAAGCCAAGACCAAATCATTTGGTTTGGCCGTGGTAGAGATGCCGAATTTGTCATGGCTTACAAGACTTTCCAAAATCAACTCTCAGCAGTACGCAAACAGCGGTTAATAACTTAACTTCCCGGCTGGCTTCCTTGTTAGCTTCCCGGGAAGTTAAGGAACGCTACGGTGTCTCTCAGTACACAACGGGAGACACAAACATGCAGTCAGCAACACAAGATAAACGCGTATTCACCGAGCAAGAAACCTCACACTACATTGGCATGAGCCGTTCATTTCTGCGCCAGTCCCGTATGGAAGGCTTACGGAAGAACCGGACCCAAGCGCCGCCTTTCATCAAAATTGGCCGCGCGGTTCGCTACCTCAAAGAAGATCTCGACCAATGGCTGGATAGCCACCGGAAAATGCATCAGCTACCTCATGAAGGAGGTGCGCTTGTATAACCTTACCCAAGAGCAGGTGAACGTTCTGCTGTGGCTGAAAGAGGGCAATACCTTTGATGTTTGTTCCGAGTATTGCCCGGACCAGGGCAAGATCATTCCGACATGCCCGAAAGTCCCAAAGATTATCAATCGTACCGTCTATAAGTTGTGTCGCGAGGGGCTGATTAAGTATCAAGCCGTGCAACGCTATGGTGTTCGCTGGGATCGATTCAGTATCACATTGAAGGGGAGGGAAGCAGTATGTTCGAAGTGTTAGACCTCTCCTTGGTTGATTGGGATGACAAAGAGTTTGTGAAGGGCCGCTTGCGGCCTTTTCCTGATCAAGTTCAGCGTCAGCTATTTAATCGCTATTTATCGATTAGCTCTAAGCGAGAACGAAATAGCTTCCTCCGCGAAACAACGGATTCACTGACCGAAAAAATTTCGATTCCTCTTCATAAACTGAAGCTAAATGTATCAGAAGATGGGCTGCGTGCCGATGCTAAGCGCAATGCAAAAGCCTGCTTGGCGCTACGCCGCTTTCATCTTCTTCACTCGCTGGATGAGATGCTAACCCAGCTTGAGCAGTTCACTACCTTGCAGGGGGTACAACCACCAAGTCGGGAGAGTTATTCAGTAGCGGGGATAACAGGCCGCCTTTGTGACGATAAATGGTGGCTGCGTAAGCTTCGTAAGGCGCACATCCGAAATGTTGAGGTGGTTTACCACCATCTCAATCAGGTAAACCGAATCAAGGGAATTTACTGCTCGAATCCCACTTTAAAGGCCAGGCTTAATCAGAAGCATTTCCAGCAAGAGTATTTGGCGAACACCATTGCCATTAACCAAGTCGGGGAAAGCTTTTCCTTGCTGGAGCTGTCCCAGAAAGGCGTGGCTGATCCTAAAATCCGCAAAGCGGAGCTGATGGTGAGGGCACGGGGCTTTGAAGAGTTGGCGAAAGAGCTAGGCCATGAAGCAACCTTTATCACCATTACTTGCCCGTCCAAGTATCATCGCAGTTATTCAAAATCTGGTATGGAAAACCCGAACTGGGAAGGTTACACCCCGTGGGATGGGCAACAGTACCTGACGCAATTGTGGACCTTGATACGTTCCAAGCTGCATCGCGAAGGTGTGCGTTTTTATGGTTTCCGGGTGGCAGAGCCTCAGCATGACGGAACACCTCACTGGCACATGTTGTTTTTCGTCGAGCCAGAGCATTACCCGCGCATGATAGAGGTGATGCGTAATTACGTCATGCGGGAAGATAGCCAGGAGAAGGGGGCCGATCAGCACCGCTTTACCGAAGTGAAGATTGATGAGAGCAAAGGTTCAGCCACAGGTTATATCGCCAAGTACATAGCCAAGAATATCGACGGTGAGGATTTGGAATCCGGCGTTTATGGAGAAGACCCTAAAAGTGCCGCAGCCCGTGTTGATGCGTGGGCTGCGTGCTGGGGTATCCGTCAGTTCCAGCAACTCGGCGGTTGTTCGGTCACGGTATGGCGTGAATTGCGGCGCTTGAAGTCACTGCTCGGTGAGGGTGAGTTGGCTGAGAAGATCACCAATGCAGCCGATAACAGTGATTGGAAGTCGTTTACCCGGCTAATGGGCGGTGTGTTCTGCAAGCGCAAGGAACAGGCTTTCCAGCCCCACTATGAGCTGTCATTTGATACTGATACTGGCGTGGTGAAAACCAGCCAATATTGTGAGAGCGAGCTTGTGAGGACACTCAAAGGTGTCACGATTGCGGGTAAGGCCATCATCACTCGTTTGCATGAGTGGCGCATAGCGTTTCAGGTGCCATGCGCGCCTTAACTTGGAGTTCTGTGAATAACTGTATTTTAGTGATTTTTCATAACGATAATATTCAACCATCTTTCGTTTCTGTTTGGCCGTTTGTCCTCTGTTAGCCAAAGTTGATGAATGGTTAATTCTGGAAATTGGCTGATGAGGGAAGAAAAACGGTCTTCGTTCATGTCGGTAAAAGTGCGGCCGTCCTTGACTCGTTGGCTATTGCCATATTTGAAGGACATATAGAAAAGGCCACCATATTTTAGTGAATTGATTAGCGCTGATATCGCTGCTGGAAGTTCGTTCTCGTCAACATGAAGTAATGAGGCACAAGCCCAAATAGCATCGAAGTGTGTGGGTTTATCGAAATCAGTGAATGAGCAAAGTGATACACTCAAACCTGTATGAGCAGATGCGCGTTGAACCATTTCGCTTGATGCGTCGAATGCTTCTACGTTGAATCCCATATCAAGAAACGCTTTGCTATCCCTGCCTGAACCACAGCCAGCATCCAGAATGCAAGCTTTCGCTGGTAGTGCCGCTACAAAAGGCTGGTAAAGGCTGTGCATATCGACACCAACAGTGTCGTTAAAAAATGCCTCGGCGTTTGCCTGGTAAAATTCAATAGTCATTAGAAGACGATGTGACCTCGTTGTTTCGGTGTCCATTCATGAATGGCGGTTGTTTTGGCCAAAGCATACTGTGTTTGTAGGAAATCGCGACGCTGTGCTTCTGATCTTCCAGTCTGCTGAATGAGGGTTTCCCTCAATGGTAAATGGCTGTTGATAAAGTATTCGTTTCGCTTGTGTAGCCGTTTTAAAAGCTCGAGATTCGGTACTTTGGCGAATTTGCCGTCTTCACCTCTGTTGCATTCCTTACAAGCTAATACCAGATTCCAAACACCATTCACGTTGGATATCGAATCACTGAGCATCCAAGGCAGGAAGTGATCAACATCGGCGAGATTGGGCGAGTTTTTGTTAACGCTGATAGTGTCATGACAGTAGAAGCAATGCCCTTTCTGGTATCCATTGAGGCTGTCTCTACAGCTTGTAATGTCTACTCTGCGCTTTTTATCTGACGAGAAAAGCGTTTGTAAGTCGTTGTCATATTCAACGGTAATGAGGCTGCGAGAAACGCCCATGCGCCACCCTTCCTCAACCAGTCGCCATCTGGCTTCAGTTTCGTGTTCGAAGTTTTCAAACTGGGCTGTATCAGCCAGCTTAAAAAAGTTTTCGGTTAACCTGATTCCCTTGTTGGCTCTCCTTTCATCGAGGAAAAATCGCTCTGCTATCTCTTCATTGTTTACGTTGTGGAAGGCGTCGATAACGTTCGCAAAACCGAGTTTTGTTGTTATCGCTATGAGAGAGCTTTGCTCAATTTCGCCAGCATTAAATCGGTTGCAGGCATCCAGAAACTTACTTGATGACGAGGTTATCTGCTTTGGGGAGTGGGTTAAATGTTCGCATAGGTTACGGCTAAAAGGCTCTGCGAGTTCTTCCAGTGTAACCAAATCGTTTGGTTTGGCTTTGAGTTCGTAGAGTGATTTTGCCAACGCAAATTTGTAAGAAGCTACATTTCTGCCAAACAGGATTATGGCTCGCCAATAGTTGGAGAGAGACGGGTCAACCTGATAAAACTCCATGCTTGCGATGGCCTCTTATTACTTGGAATAACTATGGTGTGTATATGTATACAGTGCCGTCTATTTAAACACATTCTCTTGGCCATGCAAGTTAAGCTGTAAAGTCACCGAGTGTTTGATCTCTTCGTGAGTAAGCAGCGAAGCAAGGATAGAGCGGCGGGAATAAGGAATATTGAGCCAAAGTAAGGGGCAATAGTTACTGAGGTCTGAGCCAGCCCTTCACCAAGCACATTAATTTCTACCAACAAAATCGGCGCGATATAGGCAAATGCGATATAAACAACAGCGGCGAATATTACGCTGACCCACCATGATTCGGCCATGAGCAGTGTGAGAAGGTGATCGTTACGTTTTGGCATGTAATTCCCCCTTACGTTGAGTAAGGTTCTACTTCACCACAATCTGGGATGCGTTGGCAGTGGATGTATCGGGAGTTTCGACGAGAGGGGAAGTTTGGCGTAAATCGGCAGTTTGGTTGCTATTAAACTGCTACATATATGCTACACAGCGTTTTGAAAAGCAAAAAGCCTGAGTGGTTACTAACCTCTCAGGCTTTTCTGTATCTGGTGGCCCCTGACAGACTTGAACTGTCGACCAAGCGATTATGAGTCGCCTGCTCTAACCACTGAGCTAAGGGGCCAAGCGGGTGAAATTATATGGGATGCATCTGATCTTGTCTAGCGAATAAAGTGGTTGTTTTGCTTGCTTTTTCGGCAGTTAGGGACCGGTGCTGGCGGGGAAGGGGATGATGTAAGTGCTTGAATTTTTTCGTGATGCGCGGGTATAAAAAAACGGGCCAGTGGCCCGTTTTTTGGTGGTTTTTTTGTGTGGGTGTCGCTTACTCGTCCAGGAAGCTGCGCAGCACGTCGGAACGGCTTGGGTGGCGCAGTTTACGCAGGGCTTTGGCTTCAATCTGACGGATCCGCTCACGGGTGACGTCAAACTGCTTACCCACTTCTTCCAGCGTATGGTCGGTGTTCATGTCAATCCCGAAACGCATCCGCAGGACTTTCGCTTCACGCGGCGTCAGGCCGGCCAGCACTTCGTTGGTCGCCATGCGCAGGTTGGTTGCCGTGGCAGCATCCATTGGCAGCTGAAGCGTGGTATCTTCAATGAAATCGCCCAGATGTGAATCTTCATCATCACCGATTGGGGTTTCCATCGAGATTGGCTCTTTGGCGATCTTCAGTACCTTACGGATCTTGTCTTCCGGCATTTGCATGCGCTCGGCCAGCTCTTCCGGCAGCGGCTCACGGCCCATCTCCTGCAGCATCTGACGTGAGATGCGGTTCAGTTTGTTGATGGTTTCGATCATGTGAACCGGAATCCGGATGGTCCGGGCCTGGTCAGCAATCGAACGGGTGATCGCCTGACGGATCCACCAGGTGGCGTAGGTCGAGAACTTGTAACCACGACGGTATTCGAACTTGTCAACCGCTTTCATCAGACCGATGTTCCCTTCCTGGATCAGATCCAGGAACTGCAGGCCGCGGTTGGTGTATTTCTTGGCAATCGAAATAACCAGACGCAGGTTGGCCTCAACCATCTCTTTCTTCGCACGGCGAGCTTTGGCTTCACCAATCGACATGCGGCGGCTGATGTCTTTGATCCGCTCAACAGACAGGCCGGTTTCATCTTCCAGCATGCGCAGTTTGGTACAGCAGCGACGCAGCTCTTCTTCGTATGTTTTCAGACGTTCCGCATAAGGCTTGCCAGAGTTCAGCGCTTCGTCGAGCCACTCGCTCGAGGCTTCGTTGCCGGCAAACAGGGTGACGAAGGTTTTCTTCGGCATTTTGCTGTTGTCGACACACATGCGCATGATCAGGCGCTCATTGGTGCGCACTTTATCCATGGCGTCGCGCAACGAGCCAACCAGCTTGTCGAACTGTTTTGGGATCAGACGGAATTGCTTGAAGACATCAGACAGCTCTTCAACCGCTTGTACGGTTTTGGCATCGTTACGGCCGTAGGTGTTGATCGCCAGGGCCATTTTTTCGTAAGTAACACGCAGCTCTTCGAACTTCTCGCGCGCAACTTCCGGATCAATACCTGAATCTTCTTCGCTTTCTTCGGTGTCGTCTTCGTCTTCTTCGAGATCTTTGTCTTCATCTTCCAGATCGGCTTCACTGAGTTCTGAGCCAATGTGGGTCGCGGTCGGCGCTGAGGTCTCTTCTTCGTTCGGATCAACGAAGCCTGAGATAATGTCGGTCAGGCGCAGCTCGTCCGCTTCTACTTTATCGAACTGTTCAAGCAGGTGAGCGATTGCGGTCGGGTACTCGGCCACTGAGCACTGAACCTGGTTGATACCATCTTCAATACGTTTCGCGATGTCGATTTCGCCTTCGCGCGTCAGCAGCTCAACGGTCCCCATTTCACGCATGTACATGCGAACCGGGTCCGTGGTACGGCCAATTTCGCTCTCAACACTGGAAAGCGCCTGGGCAGCGGCTTCAATCGCATCTTCGTCTGCATTATCTTCAGTCATCATCAGATCATCGGCATCAGGGGCGGTTTCGACCACCTTAATACCCATGTCATTAATCATCTGAATAATGTCTTCCACCTGATCGGAATCAACAATATCTTCCGGTAAGTGGTCATTTACTTCGGCGTAGGTCAGATAGCCTTGCTCCTTGCCTTTCGCGACAAGTAACTTCAGCTGAGACTGCGGATTTTGCTCCATAGACGATATCCAACTTCGGGTCTGAGTGAGAGTTTAGTATGCAGAGATGCAAACCTGTTAATATAACAAACTTTCCAATTGTTGACTACAAATTAGCCGGGACGGTTGAGTATCAGTAACTGCAATTCCCGCTTTTCTTCGACTGATAAGCCGACGGTGTTCGATTTAGCCTGCAACTTTTCGATTTGTTGTTTGACGCACTGATCGATAACTTTATCCATCGCGTCTAAAAATACATCTAGAGTGTTGTCTTCGTCCTTAGCCAGCGGGAGTTCCCATGCTGCCAGGCGAGCCATCATTTGCTCGTTCTTTCTGCCACGCCAGGACTCTAGTAACTGGCCTGTAGTGATATTGGGGTTGGCCCGGCATTTATCAACTATTGATATCAATAAATTTAGTCCAGGGATCTCTATCCCTTCAAATGCCGCCATATCAAATGCCAGGCTGTCGACAAAGCCCGGGTGCTGTAACAGCAGGGCGATCACATCCCGCATCGGGGTGCGTTTGATATTTTGTTGTTGCTGCTGAGGTCGCTGGGTTTCATCCCGTTTGAGCTCAATCCGGATTTGATCGGGTGGCAACCCTAAATTATAGCCCAAAGTGTTGAGCAGGTACTCACGAAGTGTCTCTCCGGCTACTTTTTCCAGCAACGGCTTGGCCAGGGTCTTGAGTTTGGCCTTGCCTTCCCGGCTGCTCATATCTACCTGGGCCACTAAGGAATTGAACATAAACTCCGACAGCGACATCGCTTGCTCGATCTGTGCCTCGAAGCCGTCTTTGCCGTACTGGCGGATGTAGGTATCCGGGTCTTCGCCGTCGGGCAGGAACATGAATTTAAGCTGGCGGCCGTCGGTCAGGTACGGCAGGGCTTGCTCCATCGCCCGCCACGCGGCATCACGGCCGGCCCGGTCGCCGTCGTAGCAGCATACTACGGTGCCGGTCTGGCGAAACAGGGTCTGGATATGGTCGCCGGTGGTCGAGGTGCCGAGCGAGGCCACGGCGTAATCAACGCCGAACTGGGCCAGGGCAACCACGTCCATATAGCCTTCCACCACCAGAAGCTGCTCTGGCTCGCGGTAGGTTTGCAGCACTTCATACAGCCCGTAGAGCTCCCGTCCTTTGTGGAAGATCGGGGTTTCCGGGGAGTTGAGGTATTTCGGGGTGCCGTCGCCCAGAACCCGGCCGCCAAAACCGATCACCCGCCCGCGGCGGTCGTGGATCGGGAACATGACCCGGCCCCGGAACCGGTCGTAGCGGCGACCGTTGTCGTTTTCAATCAGCATCCCGGCAGTGACCAGGGACATTTGCGATTCAGGATCCCGACCGAAGCGGTTTCTGACCAGATCCCATTGGTCCGGAATAAAACCGATACCGAATTTCTTCACCACTTCGCCGGACAGGCCGCGGCCTTTGAGGTAGTCCACGGCGGTTTGTCCGTCCGGGGTGCGGAGCTGAGATTGGTAGAACTGGGCAATCTGGCCCATCATTTCGTACAGGCCGAGTTTTTCTTTGCTGCGGGTGCCGGATTGGCCGCCGCCGCTGCCTTGTTCGCGCGGGATTTCGAGGCCGAGCTGTGAGGCCAGCTCTTCAATCGCGTCGACAAATTCCAGCCGGTCGAATTCCATCACAAAATCGAGCACGTTGCCGTGGGCGCCGCATCCGAAGCAGTGGTAGAACTGTTTTTCCTGGCTGACGGAAAAAGAGGGGGTTTTCTCGTTGTGGAACGGGCAGCAGGCACCAAAGTTCTTGCCTTGCTTTTTGAGCTTCACTCGGGCATCAACCACGTCCACGATGTCATGGCGTGAGATCAGATCATCGATAAAAGAACGAGGGATTCTTCCTGCCATAGAGTGTGTGTTACCTGAGAAAACGGAGTAAGAGTGTAAAAAATCTGACGCTTGAATACAAACAAGCCGCGCACTCCAATCAACTTGGAAAGCACGGCTTGCTGCAGAATTGGGTGAGTTTTAGCCGAGTTTCGCTTTCACGAGCTGGCTAACTTTCCCCATATCGGCACGACCCTGAACCTGAGGCTTCAGCACCGCCATCAGTTTGCCCATGTCCTGCATGCTGGCAGCACCGGTTTCAGCAATGGCCGCATCCAGCAGAGCAACGACTTCGTCTTCGCTCAGCGGTTGTGGCATAAACTCTTCCAGTACTTTAATTTCAGCAAGCTCGGCATCAGCAAGATCCTGACGTTCTGCAGCTGCGTATTGCGCTGCAGAATCACGGCGTTGCTTGACCATCTTGGTCAGTACTGCCAGCACGTCGTCATCGGAAAGAGTGATCTTTTCGTCAACTTCACGTTGCTTAATGGCAGCCAGAGCAAGACGGATGGTACCAAGACGAGGTTTGTCCTTCGCCTTCATCGCCACTTTTTGTTCGTCTTTCAGACGTTCAATCAGAGTCATAACACGTTCCTTCTGTTAATCGGGACGATTAGTACAGACGAACGCGACGCGCGTTTTCGCGAGCCAATTTCTTCAGGTGACGCTTAACAGCCGCTGCTTTAGCGCGCTTACGTACAGTAGTAGGCTTTTCGAAGTGCTCACGACGACGAACTTCAGAAAGGATACCTGCTTTTTCGCAAGAGCGCTTGAAACGACGTAGTGCTACGTCAAACGGTTCGTTTTCACGTACTTTGATTACTGGCATGTAATACTCACCTCAGAGTGATTCGGTTAACGCTGACGTTCAAAAGTGTCAGCTGATTAAAAATGGTGCGAAATTCTAATCTGATCCGGGGGCATTTGTAAAGCATTCTGCAACCCCGAACTGGTTAATTTCTGTCAACGACGGTAGTATTGCTCCCCGATTACCATAAGTATAGAGGTTGTTATGCGTATACTGGGCATCGAAACCTCCTGTGACGAAACAGGCGTTGCTATTTTCGATGATGAAAAAGGCCTTTTGGCTCATGAGCTTTACAGTCAGGTTAAGCTGCATGCTGACTATGGCGGCGTGGTGCCCGAGCTGGCTTCGCGGGATCATGTGAAGAAGACTATTCCGCTGATCAAGCAGGCGCTGGCCGATGCCGGACTGACCCCTGCAGACCTGGATGGCGTGGCCTATACCGCCGGTCCGGGCCTGGTGGGCGCGCTGCTGGTCGGGGCGACGATTGGTCGCAGCCTGGCATACGCATGGGATTTACCGGCCGTGGCGGTGCACCACATGGAAGGTCATCTGCTGGCCCCGATGCTGGAAGACAATCCGCCGGAATTTCCGTTCGTTGCACTGCTGGTCTCCGGCGGACATACCATGATGGTGGAAGTGCGCGGGATTGGTGAATATAAGATCCTGGGTGAGTCGGTCGATGATGCTGCAGGTGAGGCGTTTGATAAAACCGCCAAGCTGATGGGGCTGGATTATCCGGGTGGCCCGCTGCTGTCGCGGCTGGCAGAAAAAGGCACGCCGGGGCGCTTTACGTTCCCGCGTCCGATGACTGACCGTCCGGGGCTGGATTTCAGCTTCTCTGGCCTGAAAACCTTTGCCGCCAATACTATCCGTGCCAATGGCGATGACGAGCAGACTCGTGCCGATATTGCCTACGCGTTCCAGGATGCCGTGGTCGATACCCTGGCGATCAAATGTAAGCGCGCCCTGAAGCAAACCGGCTTCAAGCGCCTGGTCATTGCCGGTGGCGTCAGCGCCAACAAGCATCTGCGCGCGCAACTGGAAGCCATGATGGCGAAGATGAATGGCGAAGTGTTCTATCCGCGGACGGAGTTTTGTACCGATAACGGGGCAATGATTGCTTATGCCGGGATGCAGCGCCTGAAAAACCAGGAAACCATGGATTTGGGCGTGAAGGCCCATCCGCGCTGGCCGATCGATACACTCAAGCCGATCAACGGCTAATCCGCAGCGTTTACTATATACGGCCGCCGCAGCGGGCAGCCGGCACCGCAAGGCGATGTTTACCGCATCGCGTCTTAAGATAACGTCTTAAGAATGGTTGCCGGGTTGCTTGTTGTTGCGGCCGAATTTATTCCAAATCTTGTGCTCTTTGCCTTCACTCAGGCGACGGATGTTGTCGTGGTGACGAAAGAGGATCAGGCAGGCCAGCATTGCCACCGGCATGGTGTACTCGGGCTTGATCAGCCAGGTAAAGAAGGGCGCCGCCAGTGCGGTGACCAGTGCCCCGAGGGAGGAATAGCCCGAGATCAGCACCGTCAGCAGCCAAGTCCCGATGAGCATCCCGCTGAGATCCCAGCCGATGGGGGCCAGGGCACCGAGTGCCGTCGCTACACCTTTCCCGCCGCGAAAATGAAAGAAGATCGGATAAATATGCCCGAGGCAGGCGGCAATCCCGATGACCCCGAGCAGGAAGGGGTTGATCCCGATGAAGTAGCTCAGCCACACCGGCAGCATCCCTTTGAGCATATCGCACAGCAGTACCAGTGCCGCCGCACCGCGTCCGCCGAGACGCAGGACATTGGTCGCCCCCGGATTTCCGGAACCGTAATCGCGAGGATCCGGCAGCCCGAACAGCCGGCAAATCAGGACGGCGCTCGACACGGAGCCAAGCAGATAAGCGGCGATAATGATCAGAAGCGCGAGTGGTGTCATGCAAAATTCCAACTGCTGGTGGATACAAGGCCGTATTCCGGTACGACCCCTGACTTTACATTCCGCTTTGGCACAATGTGTGTGGTATAGTGCTTTGCACATCCGGCTCACAGGCTTGTCGCCGAGCAAGGAATGAATGTCATTAATTTTGACGATTACGCCCTGATAATACGCGTTTTTGCTCAAATTAGGTATCCGACCTCTAACAAAATTAGCGATTGAACATGGATTCAGTATTTATCGAACATCTCGAAGTCATCGCCACGATCGGTGTGTATGACTGGGAGCAGACCATTAAGCAGAAACTCGTGCTGGATTTGGAAATGGCGCACGATAACCGCCCCGCCGCCGACAGCGATGATGTGGCCTATGCCTTAGACTATGCGGCCGTCAGTACGGCGGTGACTGAGCATATCCAGAACGGCCGGTTCCTGCTGGTTGAGCGGGTCGCCGAGGAAGTCGCGACGCTCATCATGACGCAATTTTCGGTGCCTTGGATCCGGGTTCGGGTGACTAAGCCGGGCGCGGTCGCCAATGCCCGCGGGGTCGGGGTGCTCATTGAACGAGGCAGCAAGTGACCACGGCCTATATCAGCCTGGGGTCGAACATTGAGCGGGAATACCATATCCGGGCTGCGATCCGGGAGCTGAAGCGACTTGGCAATGAGTGCCGGGTGTCGCCGCTGTATGAAGCGGAGCCGGTTGGCTTTCACGGGCCGAACTTTTACAACTGTGTTGTTGTCATTAAAACGCCCCTGTCGCTTTCGATGTTGCAACAGACCCTGAAGCAGCTGGAGCTGAAATACGGGCGCGCGCCGGATGCGCGGAAGCATCAGGATCGTACGCTGGATCTCGATATTCTGCTGTTTGGTGACGAGGTGCGTCCGACCGGTCCGGTGTTGCCTCGTTCGGATCTGTTTAAATTTGCATTTGTGTTATTGCCCATGATGGCGCTGTCTCCGGATCTGGTGATCCCGGGGGATGGCCGGACCATTGCCCAGGTCTGGCATGGGTTTGAGAACTCGCAGGCCTTGTGGCCGGTTGAGTGTGCTGTCAGTTAAGGATAGAAAGAATAGAAGCCATGAGTCATTTTGAAGCCTTTGCGTTGGCCCTGATCCAGGGACTGACGGAATTTTTGCCGATCTCCAGCTCTGCCCACCTGATTTTGCCGTCGCAAATATTCGGTTGGGCCGATCAGGGACTGGCGTTTGATGTTGCGGTTCACCTCGGCACCCTGGCGGCTGTGGTGCTGTATTTCCGCAAGGAAGTTACGGCCCTGCTTGGCGCCTGGTTCGGTTCGATTTTCAACGGCCGTCGCTGTGGCGAAGCCAAGCTGGCATGGATGATCGTGCTGGCGACGATCCCGGCCTGTGTGTTCGGCTTTTTCATGAAAGATATTATTGAGCTTTACCTGCGCTCGGCCTGGGTGATTGCCGCGACGACCATTATTTTCGGTCTGTTGCTGTGGTGGGTCGACCGCCGGGCGACCCAGCAGGACGATGAATATCAGGCGAACTGGAAAAGCTCGCTGTTTATCGGTTTGGCGCAGGCGGCGGCGATGATCCCGGGGACCTCTCGTTCCGGTGCGACCATGACTGCGGCCCTGCACCTGGGTTTTACCCGCGAAGCAGCAGCACGATTCTCGTTTCTGATGTCGATCCCGGTGATTGTGCTGGCCGGCAGCTACCTGGGAATGAAGCTGGTCACCAGCGGCGCACCGATTGAGTTCGGTGGTTTGGGGATTGGTCTGGCGGTGTCCTTTGTCAGTGCCTATGCCTGTATCCATGTGTTCCTCAAGCTGGTCACTCGGCTGGGGATGCTGCCGTTTGTGATTTACCGCCTGTTGCTTGGCGTCGGGCTGATTGCCTTCCTGCTGAGTCAGTAGAACGCTTATCATCGTGCCCTCGCACAGAGAAAATCGCAGACAAAAAAGCCTGACATGATGTCAGGCTTTTCTTTTTGTGCGGAAGGACATTCACCGTTCAACCGCGGCTAGCGCAGGTGCTCGAGGCAAGTTTTGACGGCTTCACAGCGACGTAGGGCCAGTTGCTCCTTGATGGCCTTGCCCTGATAGCCGGCCTCGACAATCGGCTTGACGGCCACCGCCTGGGCGGCGGCAAATGCGGCCTCGAGGCGATCGGCTTGCGGATAAGGGTCATCTTCAAAGCCGGTCCGGCCGCGCACATCAGCCCGGCAGCACAGCGCCAGCTGGTGCACCCGCACTGGTTTACGCCAGGCATCAATTTCATCGAAGATCTTGACGAAGGTTGCCGGACGCAGCTCAGCGGCATGGTGGACTTTGGTGTGCTGGGCACAAACCATCAGGGCGATATCGCGGTATTCATTCGGTACTCGCAGGCGCTGGCACAACTGCCGGATGGCCCCTAGTCCGCTCTGGCAATGCAGCTTGTGGCTCGGCCATTCGGCTTCGGGCGTCAGGGCCTTGCCGAGATCGTGCACCTGGGCGGCAAAGCGGATCGTGAGATCCGAACTGAGCCGGGCAGCTTGCGCTGCGACCATCATGGTATGGATGCCGGTGTCGATTTCCGGATGCCATTTTTCCGGCTGCGGGACGCCGAACAGGGCGTCGATCTCCGGCATCACCACGCCGAGTGCGCCACACTGGCGCAGCACTTTGAGAAACACTTCCGGGTTGGCCGACGAGAGGGATTTTTCCCACTCTTTCCATACCCGCTCCGGGGTCAGGGCGGCCAGTTCGCCGGTAACCACCATTTCCTGCATCAGGGCCAGGGTTTCCGGGGCCACGGTAAATCCCAGATGGGCAAAACGGGCGGCAAAGCGCGCGACCCGCAGCACCCGCAGCGGATCTTCGACAAAGGCCGGGGAGACGTGGCGCAGCAGGCGGTTCTCCAGATCCTGCTGGCCGTGATAAGGATCAACCAGCACCCCGTCGGCGGTCTGGGCGATGGCATTGATGGTGAGATCCCGGCGCTGAAGATCTTGCTCCAGCGTGACCTCCGGGTCAAAATGGCAGATGAATCCGGTATATCCCTGACCGGATTTGCGCTCGGTCCGGGCCAGGGCAAATTCTTGCTTGGTTTTGGGATGCAGGAACACCGGAAAGTCACTGCCGACCTGGGTATAACCGAGATCCAGCATCTGCTCCGGCGTGGCCCCGACCACCACCCAGTCTTTGTCGGTTACCGCCAGTCCCAGCAGCGCATCGCGTACGGCGCCGCCCACCAGATAGGTCTGCACACTCAACTCCTTTATTACCACTTTCAGGCTTAATACGACGGCAGGTGTGCCATCGATCGCTTCAATACCGGTTCAGGGTATACAATATTGACCAGCAAAGGTAATTTAATTCGAAACAGGACCAAGAGTAGACGGCATGTACAAGGATTTCTTCGGGATCACCGAGTCCCCATTCTCAATTGTGCCCAGTGCCCGCTTTCTCTACCTCAGTGAGCGGCACCGGGAAGCCTTAACCCATATGCTGGCCAGCCTGTCGGGCGGGGGCGGGTTCGGGCTGCTGACCGGGGAGGTCGGGACCGGAAAAACCACGGTGTTGCGGGCGCTGGTGGCCCGCCTGCCGCAGGAAACCCAGGTGGCGATGGTGCTGAACCCGGCGCTGTCGGCCCAGGAGCTGCTGGCCACCATCTGTGATGAGCTGGGGGTCGGCTACCCGCAGGACGCCAGCTACAAGGTGCTGACCGACTGTATTTATCGCCACCTGCTGGCCAATCACAGCGCAGGCAAGCAGACCCTGCTGTTGGTGGATGAAGCCCAGCACCTGATGCCGGATGTGCTGGAGCAGTTGCGACTGCTGACCAACCTGGAGACCGACAGCATCAAGCTGTTGAAGGTGGTGCTGGTCGGGCAGCCGGAATTGCAGCAGCTGTTGCAACAAGAGCGCCTGCGCCAGCTGGCACAGCGGATCACCTCCCGTTATCACCTGCTGCCGCTGACAGACAGTGAAGTGGAGGAGTATATCCACTATCGCCTGCAGGCGGTGGAGTGTCTGCACAAGGTCTTTGAGCCGGCACAGACCCGGCAGATCGCCCGGGCGACCGGCGGGATCCCGCGTCTGATCAACCTGGTCTGCGACAAAGCGATGCTGCTGGCTTGCCAGCAGGCCAGTCACAAGGCGAGCAAGGCGATAGTCAGCCAGGCCTGTGATGAGGTGCTGAGCTGGCAGTTGCCTGCGACGAACGGGGCAGCGGCCGGTGCGGAACCGGCGCGACGCCGTCGGGCGCTGGTCCTGGGGGGGGCGTTACTGGCCGGAGGCGTGCTCTCTGGCGGGATCATTTATCAGGCGGTGCAGCCGTCGGATTGGCTGTCGCAGCTCGGACAGCGTTTGGCGCTGACGGACACGGCTGCGAACGACGGACAAGCGGTGGCGATGAGCTCGGTGGTGGCGGTGCATCCTGCGCCGGAGCCTGAACTGGTGGTGCAGACTTCGGTCCCGAATCTGGTGTTGCCGCCGGAGCAACCTGCCATTTCCCCGCCGACGCCGCAGCCCGATCCGGCGCAACGCTGGCATGCGGTGATGACCCAAAGCCGTTCCGAGCGTCAGGCGATGCAAACCTTGTATCGCCTGTGGGGATATGAAACCCGCCTGAGCCAGGCCAACTGTGAAACCAGCCAGCGGGTGGCACTGAGTTGCTATCAGGGCAAGACGGCAGCGCTGGAGCAGTTGCGGATCATCAACCGGCCGGTTCTGGTGACGTTGCAGGAGCCGGGCCAGCCGCCGTATTACGCGGTGGTGTACACCCTGGCGCCTGAGCATGTCGAGTTGCTGCTCGGCGGCGAGCGGATTGCCGTGGGCTATGACTGGCTGCAACAGCGTTGGCAGCCGGGTTATACCTTGTTATGGCGGCCGCCGCTGGGCGAGGAGTCGACCATTCGTTACGGCCAGCGTGGTGAACGGGTTCGCTGGCTGGATCAGCACCTGAGCCTTCTGCTGGGGGAAAGTCCGACCCGCAGCGATCGGTTTGACCAGGTCTTGCTGGAGCGGCTGCGCCGGTTCCAGCGGGCACAGGATCTGGCGGCTGACGGCATTGCCGGGCCGCAGACCCTGATGGTGATCGACTCAGCGTTAAACCTGCCGGGGCCAACCCTGCATCCGGAGAAAAGTTAATGTCTAATTTGTTAAAGGCGATCGCCCAGTCGGAGCAACAACAACAGCACCAGCAGCAGCCGACGCCTGCCCGATATCGCCGGACTTCACCCGCGGATGCGTCCCGGCGCTGGCCGTCCTGGCTCGCGCCGGCGTTGTTGATGCTCACGCCGGTGGCTGCCACGCTGGCGTACAGCCGCTTGCTCAACGCCTCGGGGGAGATGGCTCCGGTGGTGACGCCGCAGTCCCGGATGGTTCAGGGACCGGTGGTTCAGCCCCAAATGGCTCAGGTTCAGGCGGCTCAGGTTCAGGCGGCTCAGGTTCATCGTGAGATGCCGGTCGTGGCATCGCGTTCGACGAATGTATCGGCGGACGCTGTCGGCGGGGTTCGGTTCTTACCGTACCCGGAACTGCACACCGAGCCGCTGCCTGTTGCCGGCGCGTTGCTGGCCGTTGAACCGGCGGCCTCCGGGCGGGGTAGGCCGGCTCTGGCTGCCGAGCCGGCTGCGGTGATCCCGGTGAGCGGGGAGCCCGAAGCGACAGAAGCCGCCGCGTGGGGGCTGGAAGGGCTGGATTATTCCGAGGTGTCGCCGCAGTTGGCGGCCCAGCTGAAGTCGGCCATTGCCGCGACGGATGAAGCGCCGAAGCCACTGCCGGCGGTCCCGGCCCAGAGCGCTGAACCGGAACTGTCGACGATCGCCTTAGGCGAGTTGCCGGCTGCGGTCCAGAGCCGGATCCCGGCGCTGAACTTTCAGACCCATATCTATTCTTCTTCGGCGAACAGTCGCTGGGTGAAGGTGAACGGTCGTGAAGCGTTTGAAGGGGATGAGATTGCGCCGGGCGTGATCCTGCGCCGGATCGAGCCGCGTCAGGTGGTGTTTGATTTTGAATCTTACCTGGTGGCGATGCCGGCCCTGTCGGAGTGGTAGGCACGATCGCCTGAAACTAAAAATGGCAGCCCGCGGGCTGCCATTTTTGATCGTGCGTTGTGATCGGCGGGAAAACCCGTCGGGCTTATGCCCAGCCGTTGTTATTGCGGCGACGGCGCGGGATCATATGCGGCAGGACCAGGCCAAACAGCAGACCGCCACCGGCGACCATACCGCCATAAGTGAACCACTTCATCAGCAGATCGTCTTTCTGCGTATCCAGCTTGGCACGCAGCTCGCGGATCTCGCTCTGAGAGGTCATGAGCTGCTCGTTCAGCTGGCTGTTCTGGGACTCCAGCTCGGCGATTTGCTCATTGCGCATCTTCAGGGAGTTCTGCAGACCTGCAGTTTTGGCTTCTTCCGATTCCTTGGCATGAGCCAGGGCTTCTTTCACTTCCGCCAGCTCTTTCTGGAGCACCGGGAAACGGGCTTTCAGGCCAACCTGTGGCGACAGGTATTCTGTCTTCACCCAGCCGCTCCGGCCGCGGTCGTCCGTAATCCGGCTAAAGCCGTTTTCCTTGTTGGTTTCAAGGAGCGTCACTTTCGTCCCGGTATTGATACTGCCCATAATACGAAATTGCGTACTCGGACCCCGGTGCATATAAGTGAACAGGTCGTCAGAAATGTAGCGAACCTGCTCGGCCTGCGCCTGGCCTGCAACCACGGCACAAACGAGTAATACGATGTGGATAAGATGCTTCACAATATGATCCTTGAGGAGCCTGTCTGTGTATTCAAAGAACCCAAATACTAAAAATTTTGCGTCTCGGGTGCAAGAAAAGAGGGAGGCAATGCCTCCCTCTTTTGAAGTTGTGCCGGGTTTTAACCAAAGACCGCTTGCATCACGTAGAAGAAAATGACAGCCAGGAGCGCACCGGCTGGCAGGGTGACGACCCAGGAAGCAACGATGTTACGGACCACACCCAGGTTCAGGGCTGCAATGCCGCGGGCAAAGCCTACACCCAGTACCGCGCCCACCAGGGTTTGCGTGGTCGAGATCGGCAGACCCGTGCCTGAGGCCAGAACCACGGTTGAAGCGGTTGCCAGCTGCGCAGCGAAGCCACGGCTTGGCGTCAGCTCGGTGATCCCGGTGCCGACGGTCGCCATCACTTTGTGACCCAGCGTTGCCAGACCCACCACAATCCCGAAGCCACCCAACGGCAGGATCCACCAGGCAATCGCAGATTTCTCTGTGATTTGACCCAGGTGCTCAACGGTGGAGACGACGGCAGACAGCGGACCAATCGCATTGGCCACATCGTTGGAGCCGTGGGCGAATGCCATGGCACAGGCCGTTACGACCATCAGCACGCTGAACACACGCTCAACACCGGCATAGCCGTTGTTATCAATGGACTGGCCGTCATCATCAGAATACTTGCGGCTGATGTAGAGGTAACCCAGCAGCATCACCAATGCCGAAACTGCGATCGAGGCGAGCCAGGCTTCAGTGGTCGACAGGTGCAGACCGACGTGCTTCAGGCCTTTCTTGATGGTGACCAGAGCAATGACCATCGCAGTGATGAACATGTACACCGGGACAAAGCGCTTCGCATTCACCAGCGGGTTATCGGTATCAAAGATCAGGCGCTGGGCACTGATAAAGATCGCGTAGGCAAAGAAGCCGGAGATCAGCGGCGTGATAATCCAGCTGCCGACAATGCCCTGAACTGAGCCCCAGTCGACGGCTTCGGTGCCGACAGAGACGCAGGCAAAACCGATGATGGCACCGATAATGGAGTGCGTGGTCGAGACCGGCCAGCCCATGTAAGAAGCCAGCAGCAGCCAGGTACCGGCGGCCAGCAGGGCTGACATCATGCCGTAAACCAGCACTTCCGGTTGGTCGGCGTAGTGCGAGGTCTCGATCACCCCTTTACGGATGGTATCGGTCACTTCACCGCCAGCCAGGTAGGCGCCGGCAAATTCGAAAATCATCGCAATGATGATCGCCTGTTTCACGGTTAGCGCTTTGGAGCCCACAGAGGTGCCCATGGCGTTGGCAACATCATTGGCACCAATACCAATGGCCATTAAAAAGCCGAATAAAGCCGCCACCACGATAATCATGGTGCCGTAATTAGCCAGGATTTCCATTGTAAAACCTTGTTTTTGTTACAATTTCTCGCTTATGAGCGCGATAGCATGATTTCCAGGCGTGAGCCGACACGTTGTGCCTGATCGGCGATGGCGCCAACCCACTCCAGAATTTTGTACAGGAACATGACATCAACCGGGTTGTGTTGATCTTCAATGGACATGAGCTGCTGACGCAGTTGGATCTGCATAGAGTCCGTATCGTCTTCGATCACGTCCAATTGATTGATCATTTCAGCCACCAGGGTGACTTCACGACCTTTAAAGCCGGTTTCCAGCAACTCATCCAGTTCGTTAATCACCCGGCTGGCTTGATTGGCTGCATCCAGACAACGCTGAACATAGGCAATAAAGTCGGGGTACATTTCGACAGGGATTTGAAGCTTACGGCCCAGAACGCGGCCGGCGATATCTTTGGACAGGTTAGCAAGTTTATCCTGCTGGGTAAGAAGGCCGAGCATGTCAGTCCGGTCGACAGGCATGAACAGACCACGTGGAAGTTTGAGGCGGATCTCACGCTTGAGGACATCGGCATCTTTTTCAAGTTGCGAGATCTGTTCGCGTAAGGTGGCTGCTTTATCCCAATCCCCGGCGTGACACGCCTCGAAAAATGGCACAAGCAGTTCGCAACATTCAGTTACCCGAGTAACGTGACGTTGCAGCGGTTTGATTGGGGATTTAGCAAAGAGCCCCATAATTGTATTTACTGGCATAGCCGATCAACCTAAAGAGCGCCTAAAAAGGCTAATTCTTGAGCGATGGTCACAGAGGCGCGCATGTTAACGTATAAGTTAGTACAGGGGAACTAATTTTGATCAAGGTTTTGTCGATATTTCCTGCTTGCCCCGGAGCAAGATTGGAAATATCCTTGGTTTGCCACTGTTTATAGGTATAACTATGGAAACCGAGATAGAACTGAAGTTTTTCGTCTCACCGGAATTTTCGAGTCAATTATTACGCAAAATTGCCGACGCGAAAATTCTGCAACAAAGTCGTCGACAATTAGGCAATGTCTATTTCGACACACCAGACCAAATTCTTCGCCAGCACGATATCGGACTGCGGGTCCGTCGTTATGATGATGTGTTTGTTCAGACCCTGAAAACCGCAGGACGGGTGGTTGCCGGTTTACACCAGCGCCCCGAATATAACGCGGAAATCTCAGGCACCGCTCCCGATCTTTCGCTGCATCCGGCAGATGCCTGGCCGGAAACCGTTGATGTTGCCGCAGTCCAGCAGCAACTGACCCCGCTATTTTCGACTGATTTTGAACGTCAGCAATGGCTGATTGCAATGCCTGACGGCAGCCAGATCGAACTGGCATTTGATCAGGGTGAAGTCAGCGCCAACGATCAGAGCAACCCGATTTGCGAAGTGGAGCTGGAGCTGAAATCCGGCCAGACGGACGCCTTGTTTACCCTGGCCCGGGATCTGTGCAGCGACGGCGGTATGCGACTGGGAAACCTGAGCAAGGCGGCCCGTGGCTACCGCCTGGCAGCCGGTTATCTGGGCGATGCCGTTAAACCGCTCGGCTTTGTCCCGGTGCAGGAGAGTGATTCGATTGAATCCCTGTTCGTGCGAACCCTGGAGCATGCCCTGGACCACTGGCATTACCATGAGCAGATATTTGCCGAGCGGCTGGAGCTGCCGGCATTGCAGGAAATTTATCAGGCCCTGTGTCTGATCCGTCAGACGCTGTCTCTGTTTGGCAGCATGATCCCGCGCCGTGCCAGTGCCCTGCTTCGTCAGGAGCTGAACTGGCTGGAAGGGGAGCTGGACTGGATTGACGAGTACCTCAGCATTGAGCGCCTGCTGGCCGATAAAGGCTACGCGCTGAAAAAACTCAATGCCCGCAAAGCGATAGTGAAACAGCTCAAAGCCCGCAAAGACGAGTTGCCGGAAGATGAGGCGGTGATGACACTGTTGGAATCCTCCCGCTATTGCGGCCTGTTACTGGATCTGAGTCGCTGGATCTTAAGCCGTGGCTGGCAGCCGTTCCTGGATGACAAGGCGCGTGAGCGTCTGGCCGGGAGTGTCAAAGGCTTCGCCGATACGGTACTGGCGAAATCCTGGCAGGAGCTGGAAGAGTCCTTCCCGCAGGCACGCCAGCTCAGCCGTGCCGATTACCTGGATCAGCAGCCCCGCCTGCAACGCAACCTGCTCAGCGGCATTTGTCTGGCCGGTCTGTATGAAGAAGAGCGGCGTGCCAGTTTCCGCCTGCCTTGGCTGGATCTGTTGCAGGGGATCGAGGACCTGCGTCAGTTAGAGCCAATCCGCGCCCTGCAGGAGCTGCAGGAAGACGAAGAAGATCGGCGTCAGGTTGCCAAATGGCTGCAACGCAAAGAAGAGTCGCTGATCCATGCCATGGATCAAAGCCGTCAGATCGGCATCGAACAGGCGCCGTACTGGCCTTGAGTGGCCGCAGTTTCCGGCTGCCGCACTTGAATGTGTCCATCCATGAACGTCCTGCCCGTGCAGGACGTTTTTTTATCCCGCTGATGTATGCTCTTCCCCCGAGTGGCCGGGCCGGATGTGATCTGGCTTATGTTTGACGGCATCGATATTTTTTATCATTAAATTTCCGCTATTTGCTGCCGACCTATAGAATATCGAAACCGATGATGCATCGTGGCTCTCGGGGGGATATTGCTCGTGATGACGGGCTCTGGCCATGATAACCGGCTGTCGCTCGCGCTTTGGTTGTAAGCAGCGCTGTCGGGAACGCATCGAATATAAATGGAGATTCCAAATGGCGAAGATGGTATTCAAACCATGGGAGAAAGGGCTGACCAATATTCGGTTGGTGCCGAAGTTGGTGCTGCTGATGGTGTTCAGTACGGTGTTGCTGATCGGAAAGCAACTGTGGGATGCGAGTACCTTTTATCAGTCCGTCATTGAAATTCAACAAGACCGGGCGCAGGAGCAAGCGCAGGCCAGTGCGGCCTTGCTGGGCAAGCTGCATGAACAGGGCGAGTCCGGAAAAACACTGGCCGAGCAGGCCATTCTTGCCCAGGTAGGCAGCTGGGATGAAGGCGCTTTCCTGTACCTGGTCGAGCGGGACAGCGGCAAGGTGCTGGGCCATCCGCAGGCCAGTACCCTGCGCGATTTATCGGCAACCCTGACGGGCGGCAGCGGTCTGGCCGGGAAACTCAGTACCCTGTCGGGCAGCGGCGCGCTGGTGCTGCAGCAGCCGGGGCGTTTTGAGTATGCGGTTGAGTTGCCGCACTGGAACTGGCTGGTCGTGGCTTCACAACCCGCTTCTGAAGCCGATGCCCATTATAATGAATATCTGGTTCAGGTGGCTTGGCAGACCGGGATGATGATCATCGCGTTTGTGGTGATCCTGCTGGGTGGATCCAGTGTCATGCTGCGTCAGACCCGCTATCTGGCGGACAGCATCCAGCTGTTGGCGGCCCGGGACCTGTCGCAGCCGATTGAAATGGATTGCCGCGATGAGTATGGCGATCTGGCTCGCGAACTGGAGAAAACCCGGGTTCAGCTCAATGAAGTGATCCATAACCAGCGCGATGCAGCGTCGGAGCTGTCCGGACTGGCGGAAGTGCTGTCGATCAGCATGATGGAAACCAAGGAGTCGGCGCAGGAAGAGTTCAATGAGATCGACCAACTGGCGTCTGCAATGAGCGAGATGAGCTCCACGGTGCAGACGGTGGCTGATCACGCCCGGGAAGCGTCCAACGCCACCGAAGGTACCTCGGCTCAGGCCTCTCAGGGCCAGCAGTTTGTATCCCAGACCATTCAAACCATCAACCAGCTGTCGCAAGACATCAGTCAGTCGGCCAACGCGGTGAACCAGGTGGAAGAGCGGGTGGTACAAATCGGCAGCGTGATTGTCACCATTCAGGGGATTTCCGAGCAGACCAACCTGCTGGCCCTGAACGCGGCGATTGAAGCGGCACGGGCCGGTGAGGCCGGTCGCGGGTTTGCCGTGGTGGCGGATGAAGTGCGTAATCTGGCTCAGCGGACCCAGCAGGCGACGGTGGAAATTCAGGACATGATCACCCTGCTGCAAAACAGTGCCCAGCAGGCAGTCGGGCTGATGGAGCAGTCGGTGGTCGAAGCCGCGGAAGGGGTTGAGCAGGTCACCAGCGCCGGCGGGGAGCTGGATAAGATTGTTGAGCAGGTCACCCGTCTCAATGACATGAACTTCCAGATAGCCTCGGCTGCCGAGCAGCAAAGTGCGGTCGCCGATGAGATGAACCAGAACCTGACCAATGTGCGTGAGCTGGTGGAAGCGTCTGTCGTCGTGGTTTCTGAGCTGTCCGAAACCTCGGAAACCATGCAGAACCATGCCACGGATCTGGAAGCCAAGATCCAGGCGTTTCGGATCTGACCCGGCCACCCGCCGGTGGCCCCGACGGGGCCAGGAAATCGTGATAAGCCTAACGCCCGCTCCTCAGCGGGCGTTATAGTATGGTAAACCCTTAGGACCAGTTGACCGCGTTGCCGGGAATCAGAATAAAGGAATCGCAATGACCCAGCCTGATCTATTACTTGCTGCCGCTGACAAGGCACTTCACAACATCGAGCACGCCCATCCGGCGTTATTGGCGACCTGGCCGGCCGAGCGCCAGGCCGAGTTGCATCAGGTGCTGGGGTACAGTGATTTTGTGGCCGCGTCGATTGTCCGGGACGGCAGCCTGCTTCCCTGGCTGGCGCAGCATCTTGAGGATGACGACCATGCCTCGGCCTACCGGGAAACATTGGCCGAACGGCTCGCGGCGGCAACCGATGAAAACAACCTGATGCGCCTGTTACGCCAGTTCCGGCACCAGGAAATGGTCTGGATTGCCTGGCGCGATTTTACCGGCAAAGCCACGCTCACACAGAGCCTGGCGCATCTGTCCCAACTGGCCGAAGCGCTGATCATGGAAGCGTACCTCTGGCTGTACCGCCAGTGCAGTCAAGAATGGGGCACCCCTACCGATGACAACGGTGTGGCCCAGCCGATGCTGATCCTCGGGATGGGTAAATTGGGCGGCGGCGAGCTGAACTTCTCATCGGATATTGATCTGATTTTCACGTATCCCGAAAACGGTGAAACCCAGGGCGGGCGGCGCAGCCTGGCTAATGCACAGTTCTTTACCCGGCTCGGCCAGCGGCTGATCAAGGTGCTCGACCAGCAGACGTTTGACGGCTTTTGCTACCGGGTCGACATGCGGCTGCGCCCGTTCGGAGACAGCGGCCCGCTGGTGATGAGCTTTGCGGCGCTGGAAGATTACTATCAGGAGCAGGGGCGCGACTGGGAGCGTTACGCGATGATCAAAGCCCGGGTGATGGGGCGCGAGAGTATCAGCCATTACCAGGCGTTGCGCCAGATGCTGCGGCCGTTTGTGTTCCGCCGTTACATTGATTTCAGTGCCATTCAGTCGCTGCGGCGGATGAAATCGATGATCAGCAGTGAAGTCCGGCGCCGGGGCCTGAGCAACAATATCAAGCTCGGGGCCGGGGGGATCCGGGAAGTGGAATTTATCGCCCAGTCCTTTCAGTTGATCCGTGGCGGACGCGAGCCGGGTCTGCGCCATCGGGGGCTGTTTGAGACACTGGCCACGGTCCGGGAGCTGGCCTTGCTGCCGCCGGTGCAGGTGGATGCCCTGGTTGAAGGATACAGCTTCCTGCGCCGGGTTGAGAACCTGCTGCAGGCCATTGATGACAAGCAAACCCAGACCCTGCCGGACAAGCCGCTGGATCAGCTGCGGCTGGCCGCGGCGCTCGGCTATGAAGACTGGGCAGCCCTGCACCAGGCCATCAGCAGCCATATGGCGGCAATCCACCAGGTGTTTGAGCACATCATCGGCAGCGAAGAAGATGAAGAGCAGGCCGCGATTGACGTCCGGTTCCACGAAATGTGGGCGATGGTGAAAAATGAAGAGGTGCTGCTGAGTATATTTGACGAGCTGGCGGCGCCGGACGGGGCCAGCCAGACCAGTATCCTGCTGGGCATGAAGGCCGAGCTGTCCAAGCGAACCCTCGGCCCGCGCGGGCGTGAGGTGCTGGCCAAGCTGATGCCGGAGGTGCTGGCGCGGATCACCACCCGCCCTGATGCCGTTCATGTTCTGGGACGGGTCACCAAGTTGATCGTTCGGGTGGCAACCCGGACTACCTACCTGGAGCTGCTGAGCGAGCACCCGGCGGCGCTGGACCAGCTGGTGCGGTTGTGTGCGGCCAGCCCGATGGTGGCCGAGCAGCTGACTCAGTACCCGATCCTGCTCGATGAACTGCTCGACCCGCAGCATTTGTATCATCCGACGCCGCTGGATCAGTATCAGGATGAGCTGCGTGAGTACCTGGCCCGGATCCCGGAAGAGGATATGGAGCAGCAGATGGAAGCCATCCGCCAGTTCAAGCAGGCTCAGCTCCTGCGCATTGCGGCGGCAGATATTGCCGGGGCATTGCCCTTGATGAAAGTGAGTGATCACTTAACTTATCTGGCAGAAGCCATTATTGCCGCTGTCGTCAATCAGGCCTGGCTGCAGATGGTGGAGAAATACGGCGAGCCGACCCACCTGCAGGATCGGGACGGCAAAGGATTCGGTGTCCTGGGCTACGGTAAGATTGGCGGTTGGGAGCTCGGTTACGGCTCGGATCTGGATTTGGTGTTCCTTCATGACTGCCCGGAACATATCTATACCAACGGACCGAAGGAGATCGACGGTCGTCAGTTCTATCTGCGCCTGGCCCAGCGAATCGTCCACCTGTTCTCGACCCGGACGGCGTCCGGGGTGCTGTATGAAGTGGATGTCCGCCTGCGTCCGTCCGGAGCATCCGGCTTGCTGGTCAGCACCATGGATGCTTTTTCTGCGTATCAGCAGCAGGATGCCTGGACCTGGGAGCATCAGGCTCTGGTTCGGGCGCGCATGGTGTACGGCGATCAACCGTTGCAGCAGGCCTTTGCCAAGGTGCGCCAGGTGACACTGATGCAACCGCGCGAGGCGGAGGCCTTGCAGGCTGAGGTGGTGGCGATGCGCCATAAAATGCGCGATCACCTCGGCAGCAAAAAGCCGGGGATGTTTGGTCTGAAACAGGATGTCGGCGGTATTACCGACATCGAATTTATCGCGCAGTATCTGGTTTTGCGCCATGCCAGCGGTGAGCGGGCACTGACTCGCTGGTCGGACAATATCCGGATTTTTGAAACCATGGCCGACTATGACATCCTCAGCCCGGCGCAGGCGGCGGCCTTAAAGCAGGCCTATTGCCGCCAGCGTGATGAGATCCACCGTCTCAACCTGCTGGGGTTGCCGGCTTATGTGTCGGAGGAGCAGTTCCGGGCCGAGCGTGATACGGTGGCGCAGATTTGGCAGCAGTGCTTTCCGTCAGATGCAGACGGTTAGGGCTTGTGGTAGTATTTTTCCGTTTTTTCTATCCCGGAGATAATAATGAAACTGACACTTCCTGATTATGATCAAGCAGGTGTGCTGGTGGTGGGTGATGTGATGCTGGACCGCTACTGGTACGGCCCGACCGGGCGTATTTCGCCGGAAGCACCGGTGCCTGTGGTAAAGGTCGATCAGATCGAAGAGCGTCCGGGCGGCGCGGCCAACGTCGCGATGAATATCGCAGCCCTGGGTGGTCACGCCCGTCTGGTCGGTCTGACCGGCATTGATGAAGCGGCCAAGGCGTTGACCGAAAAGTTATCATCTCTGGACGTGCGCTGTGATTTCGTGTCGTTGCCGGACTACCCGACGATCACCAAGCTGCGGGTCATGAGCCGCGGCCAGCAGTTGATCCGTCTGGATTTTGAAGAAGGTTTTCACGATGTGAATGCCGATCTGATCCTGCCGCGTCTGCAGCAGTCCCTGCCGCATGTGAAAGCGGTGATCCTGTCGGATTATGCCAAAGGTGCGCTGGAACACGTTCAGGCGATGATCCAGCTGTCCCGCCAGGCCGGTGTGCCGGTGATGGTGGATCCGAAAGGGACCGAGTTTGAGCGCTATCGAGGTGCGACTCTGCTGACGCCGAACCTGTCTGAGTTCGAAGCGGTGGTCGGGAAAGTGACCAGCGATGACGACCTGGTGGCCAAAGGCCTGGGGCTGATCGAGCGGTTTGACTTTGAAGCCCTGCTGGTCACGCGCAGTGAGCACGGGATGACTCTGTTGCAGAAAGGTCAGGAGCCGCTGCACATGCCGACTCAGGCGAAGGAAGTTTACGATGTCACCGGTGCCGGTGATACTGTGATTTCGGTGCTGGCGGCGTCGCTGGCGGCCGGTAAATCGCTGTCGGATGCCTGTAAGCTGGCCAATGCTGCCGCCGGTGTTGTGGTCGGTAAACTGGGGACGTCGACGCTGTCGACCATCGAGCTGACGGATGCGATTCACGGCAGCCAGGACAGCGGCTACGGCGTGATCAGCGAAGCGCAGCTCAAGCAGGCGGTGAAAGCCGCGCGTGCCCGGGGCGAGAAAGTGGTGATGACCAATGGTTGTTTCGACATTCTGCATGCCGGTCACGTGGCGTACCTCAATGAAGCGGCCAAGCTGGGCGATCGCCTGATTGTGGCGGTGAACTCTGACAGCTCGGTGCAGAAGCTGAAAGGTCCGGGACGTCCGGTGAATCCGGAAGATCGCCGTATGGCCGTGCTGGCCGGGCTGGGGGCTGTTGATTGGGTCGTACCGTTCAGCGAGGAAACCCCGCAGCGCCTGATCAGTGAAATTCTGCCGAGCCTGTTGGTGAAAGGTGGGGATTACAAGCCGGAAGCAATTGCCGGTGGCCAGGAAGTGATTGCTGCCGGTGGCGAAGTCAAAGTCCTGAACTTTGAAGACGGCTGTTCGACGACGGAAATCATCGAAGCGATCCGCGGCGGACGCGGCTAAGCGGCTCCGTTGGATCCCGTCCCGCGACTCTGAGATTGCGGGCAACAAAAAAGCGCCATCACTGATGGCGCTTTTTTTTTTCGGCTGCTTTTTCCGGCTGTTTTCCCCAGCGTTAAACCGGGAGGTCGGAAGACGGGATTATTTCCCTTGGGTCAGACCGGCATTGACGTCGAGGATGTCCTGCTCGCTCAGGGTCCCGACCGCTTGCTTCAGCTGAAGCTGGCTGATGATGTAATCGTAGCGGGCATTGGCCAGCTGACGGTTGGCATCATACAGACGGCGGGTTGCATCCAGTACATCCACAATGGTCCGGGTCCCGACATCGAAACCGGCTTCGGTGGCTTCCAGTGCGGAGCGGGCAGATACCACAGACTGCTGGTAAGCACGCAGGGCGCCGATTGAGGCATTAATGTTGTTGTAGAACGCGCGGACGTCCTTCACCACGGTGCGGTAGGAGCCTTCCAGGCCCTCACTGGCCGAGACGTAGGCGAACTGTGCCTGTTTCACTTCAGAAGTCACGCGGCCACCGGTATACAGCGGCAGCTGCAGGTTGATCCCGGCGCTCAGGGTGCCGTCATCTGAGTTTTTCAGCTCGTTGTATTCGTAGCCGGCGTCAAACGACAGGGTCGGCAGGTGGCCGGTTTCTGCCAGGGAAATCCGATCGCGGGCTACATCCTGGGTAATGCGCGCGGTCAGCAGGCTCAGGTTCTCGGTTTCCGCATCTTTGATCAGCTGATCGACCCGCGCTTTCGGGCCGCTGGCCGAAAAGCGGTTGGTGTCGAGAATGCTCAGGTCCGTGTGGGCCTGGCCGGTAATCTCACGCAGCCCTTCGTAGCTGTTGGTCAGGCTGTTTTCTGCCAGAATCTCATCGGCCAGTACGCTGTCGTATTGGGCCTGGGCATCATGCACGTCCGTGATGGCAGACAGACCGACTTCGAAGCGTTGCTTGGTCTGCTCCAGCTGGCGGCCGACCGCGGCTTTCTCCGCCCGGACAAACTCCAGGTTGTCCATCGCACGCAGCACGTCGAAATAGGCATTGGCAACCCGGAGGATCAGGGTTTGTTGGGAGACCGCATAAGAGGCATCACTCTGGCGGGCCTGCTTCTCGCTGATGTCCAGGTTGACCCAACTGGAACGGTTGTAGAGGGACTGGCTCAGGGTCAGACCACCGTTGAAGCCCTCATCGTCACCGTCCATGCGGGCCATGTTGTAGCCAGCACCGAGGTTGATTTGTGGGAGTAGCTGGCTGCGGGATGAATTAATCGCTTCAAACGCAGCATCTCTATCGGCAGCAGCACGAAGCAGCTGAGGGTCATTCTGTTTGGCTTGTTGGTAGATCTCGGCGAGATTATCTGCCAGAGCAGCTTGGCTCAAGCCGCCAAGCGCGACGCTAATAATAAGCGGAAGCAATTTTTTCATTGATGCCTTTCCTGATCCTGACAAAAACAGTGCAAAGATAGTCAGTCTACACCCAGGAACCTTGCCTGAAACTGATCATCGCTCATATTTTACTTGAATTTAACCTGATGCATTTTCTCATAGGTGATTGTAATCTATCCAACTCTAAAATTGGACTTAAAAAAAATCATAATATTTGTCATAAATGTTGAATTAAACCATTGCTGACGGCGGCTATGAATGAAAAGATATAAGGCAAAGGGAGATAACCGCATGACTCATAAGCAATCTACAGGCCAGGACGGCTTCAGCAAGGCGGATGTCGAGGTGTTGTCCACCGAGACGGCGTATCAGGGATTTTTCCGGATGGTGAAATATCGTCTGCGCCATAAATTGTTCGCCGGGGGCTGGAGCGCGCCGTTGGAGCGGGAGCTGTTTGAGCGCGGCCAGGCCGCGGCGCTGCTGCCCTATGATCCGGTGGCTGACACCGTGGTGCTGCTCGAGCAGTTCCGGGTGGGAGCCCTGGCCGCAGATTGTGCCCCGTGGCAGCTGGAAATTGTCGCCGGGATCATCGAGCCGGGCGAGAACGCCGAAGCAGTGGTCAGCCGGGAAGCGGTCGAAGAAGCCGGGGTGACGGTCAGCGGGCTGAAAAAAATTACCCGCTACCTGTCCAGCTCCGGTGGCTGCTCGGAAACGCTGGACATTTTTGTCGGCCGGGTCGACAGCAGCAAGGCCGCAGGGATCCATGGTCTGGCCCATGAGGGAGAAGATATCCGGGTCCGCGTGGTCTCCCGTCAGCAAGCCTACCAGTGGGTAGAATCTGGTAAAATTGAAAATGCCGCCTCAATCATTGCGCTACAATGGTTGCAACTAAACTATTTAGACTTGCAGGCAAAATCTCAGTAACCAGTCCACAGGCTTAAGGACTCCGATTGAATAAACGATACACCGTGGATCTCGCTGGTATCATGCGACTGTATGAAACCAACTATGCGAAGCTGCTCCCATTACTGCCTAAAAGTGATCAGGTAGGAGACGTGTGCGTCTACCAGGTTTGTGACCTGGAGTACCAACTGACGATCACCGAATCAACCCGTTATACCACGCTGGTTGAGCTGTGGCAGCGCTCGGACGGGGAGCTGCCGCTGTACCTGATCCCCCGGCTGACGGTCAGGCTATACCATGATGCCAGAGTCGCAGAAGTGTGTACCGCCCAGCAGATTTCCCGGCTGAAGCCGCGGTATGATTACCCCAATTTGCGAATGCATCAACAAGATGAAAAGCATCAGGTTAATCGCTTTCTGGGAGACTGGCTGGCCTATTGCCTCAAGCATGGGATCAGCAAACAATCGGTTTGTTAACAGTATTAAATAAACAAGGTTTTTGACGTTTTGCAGACGTATTCTCTGCCGCAGACGAACCCCGACAGCGTGGTTCTCCTCCAAATCACCGATACCCATTTATTTGCCGATGCGGCAGGTAGTCTGCTGGGTGTCGCAACCCGGGACAGTTTCCACGCGGTGCTGGATGCTGTGGACACGGCTGCCCGGCCGTTTGATGCGGTCGTGGCCACGGGTGATATCTCGCAAGATCACTCCCAGCAGTCGTATCAGCGTTTTTGTGACGGGATTGCCCGCTGGTCCCAGCCGTGTTTCTGGCTGCCGGGTAACCATGACTATCAGCCGAGTATGACGGCCGTGCTGCCGTCGCCGCAGATCAAGCCGTGTCAGCAGGTGCTGGCCGGAGTGCACTGGCAGGTGATCCTGCTCGACAGTCAGGTTCAGGGCGTGCCGCACGGCGAACTCAGCCCGGCTCAGCTCAGCATGCTGGATCAGGCGCTGGCCGCCCATCCGGAGCGCCATACGCTGGTGCTGCTGCACCATCATCCGCTGGAAGCCGGCAGCGCCTGGTTAGATCAGCACAAACTGCACAATGCCGAGGCATTCTGGCTGGTGGTGGACAAGTACCCGCAGGTGAAGGCCATTTTGTGCGGCCATATTCACCAGGAGCTGGACCGTTTGTGCCGCGGGGTGCGGGTGTTGGCGACACCGTCGACCTGTATTCAGTTTTTACCTGATTCGCACGACTTTGCGCTGGATCCGCAAAATCCGGGCTGGCGCTATCTGGAGCTGACCAATCAGGGCGAGGTGATCACCCAGGTTTCCCGGATCGCGGGCGAACAGTTTCAACCGCAGTTTGACGCCGGAGGCTACTGATGAAACCGTCCCTGCTCCTGTATTTGCATGGATTTAACAGCTCGCCGCAGTCGCTGAAAGCGCAGCAGATGGCGGACTACTGCCGTCTGCACCGGCCGGATATCCGGGTCGAGATCCCGCAACTGCCGTGTTACCCGGCAGCGGCAGCTGAGTTGATCGACCAGCTGGTCGCGTCTGCTTTGCCGAACTACCGGATTGGTCTGGTGGGCAGCTCGCTCGGCGGTTATCTCGCGACCTGGCTCAGCCAGCGTTATGACTTGCCGGCGGTGCTGGTGAACCCGGCCGTGAAACCGTATGAGTTGCTGGTCGATTATCTGGGCGAGCAGGAAAACCCGTATACCGGCGAGCGCTATGTGCTGCAACCGCAGCATATGGATGAACTCCGGCAGCTGGATGTGGCTGATCTGGCCACGCCCGCTCATTTTTGGCTATTGCAGCAGGAAGGCGACGAAGTGCTGGACTATCGCCAGGCGGTGGCCAAATATGCCGCTTGCAAACAGACCGTGGAGCCGGGTGGCGACCACAGTTTCGTCGGATTCGAGCGTTTTCCTTCAGACATCATTGCGTTCCTCGGGTTATAACCTGACCTGACCGGTGCTGAGAGCGGCCCGGCGGGTGGAGCGCGACTCACAATTGTGGCCCTTATCTATACCCTCAGCTTGACAACCGGGCTGGGGTTACTGAGTATTGTGGCAAAAATTTTCTCGTAAACTTCCGTAAATATGACAGATCAGAGCTATAACGCTGGCGCCATTGAGGTTCTCAATGGCCTTGAGCCCGTACGACGTCGTCCCGGTATGTACACGGATACGGCACGGCCGAACCACCTCGGTCAAGAGGTTATTGATAACAGTGTCGATGAGGCGCTGGCTGGCCATGCCCGCAAAGTCGAAGTGATCCTCCATGCCGACCAGTCCCTTGAGGTGATTGACGACGGCCGGGGGATGCCGGTGGACATTCACCCGGAAGAAGGGGTGTCCGGTGTTGAACTGATCCTGTGTAAGCTGCATGCCGGTGGTAAATTCTCCGGGAAGAACTACCAGTTCTCCGGCGGTCTGCACGGGGTAGGGATCTCGGTGGTCAATGCTCTGTCGAACCGGGTGGAAGTGACCGTCAAACGCGATGGTCAGATCTACCAGATTGCTTTTGAGCACGGGGACAAGGTCTCCGAGCTGGAAGTGATCGGCACCTGTGGCCGCCGGGCCAAAGGAACCCGGGTTCATTTTTGGCCGGATGCCAAATACTTCGACAGCCCGAAATTCTCCGTCTCCCGCCTGAAAAGCGTGCTCAAGGCCAAAGCGGTCCTGTGTCCGGGGCTGGAGATCGTCTTCACCGACAAGGTCAATGATGAAATCCTGAGCTGGTGCTATGAAGACGGTCTGAAAGACTATCTGGCCGAAGGCGTCAAGGGGTACACCCTGCTGCCGGAAGATCCGTTTACCGGCGCGTTCAGCGGCCAGACTGAAGCGGCCGACTGGGCCTTGCTGTGGCTGCCGGAAGGCGGCGAGCTGCTGACGGAAAGTTACGTTAACCTGATCCCGACCGCCCAGGGCGGGACCCATGTCAACGGCCTGCGTCAGGGCCTGCTCGATGCCATGCGCGAATTCTGTGAATTTCGCAATATGCTGCCGCGCGGGATCAAGCTGACCGCCGATGATATCTGGGATCGCTGTGCCTATGTGCTGTCGGTGAAAATGCAGGACCCGCAGTTTGCCGGCCAGACCAAAGAGCGCCTGTCGTCCCGTCAGTGCGCCGCCTTTGTCTCCGGGGTGGTGAAAGATGCCTTCAGCCTGTGGCTCAACGAGCGCCCGCAGCTGGCCGAGCAACTGGCCGAAGTGTGTATTGCCAACGCCCAGCGCCGGATGCGTGCCAGCAAGAAGGTGGTGCGCAAGAAAATCGCCTCCGGTCCGGCGCTGCCGGGCAAACTGGCCGACTGTTCGCAGCAGGATCTCAGCCGCACCGAACTGTTCCTGGTCGAGGGGGACTCGGCGGGCGGCTCTGCCAAGCAGGCGAGGGATCGCGAATTCCAGGCCATTATGCCGCTGCGTGGTAAAATTCTGAATACTTGGGAAGTCTCGGCTGATCAGGTGCTGGCCTCACAGGAAGTGCATGATATTTCCGTGGCACTGGGGATTGACCCGGACAGCGACGACCTGAGCGGTCTGCGCTACGGCAAAATCTGTGTGCTGGCGGATGCGGACTCCGATGGACTGCATATCGCAACCCTGCTGTGCGCACTGTTTATGAAGCACTTCCAGGCGCTGGTGCGTGCCGGCCACGTGTTTATTGCCATGCCGCCGCTGTACCGGATCGATCAGGGTAAAGAGGTTTACTACGCACTGGATGAAGCCGAGAAAGAAGGCGTGCTGGAGCGTCTGAGCGGCAAGCGCGGCAAGATCAACGTGCAGCGCTTTAAAGGTCTGGGTGAGATGAACCCGTTGCAGCTGCGCGAAACCACCATGGACCCCAATACCCGCCGCCTGGTCCAGCTGACGATTGATGACGATCAGCAGACGACGGAAATGATGGATATGCTGCTAGGCAAGAAGCGGGCGGAAGATCGCCGCCACTGGCTGCAGTCGAAAGGAGACATGGCCGAAGTGTAAGCGGATGGCCCCGGTTTCGGGGGCGATCCCGCAACGGTTGCCATTACGCCTGCGGACCCAAGATATACGCTGTCGGTACCTGGTACCGGCGGCGCACCAAGAATGATTGAACGGAATATCCCACGATGACTGATGTCTCAATGGATGGCGTTGAACAGCTTCCGCTGCGGAAGTTTACCGAAGACGCCTACCTCAATTACTCCATGTACGTGATCATGGATCGTGCCCTGCCGTTTATCGGTGACGGCCTCAAGCCGGTGCAGCGGCGGATCGTCTACGCGATGTCCGAGCTGGGGTTGTCGGCTACGGCCAAGTATAAGAAATCGGCCCGGACCGTCGGTGACGTACTCGGTAAATATCACCCGCACGGTGATTCCGCCTGTTACGAAGCCATGGTGCTGATGGCGCAGCCATTTTCCTACCGTTACCCGCTGGTGGACGGCCAGGGGAACTGGGGGGCGCCGGATGACCCGAAATCTTTCGCGGCGATGCGTTATACCGAATCACGCCTGTCCCGTTTCTCGGAAGTGCTGCTCAGCGAGCTGGGTCAGGGCACCGTGGACTGGGTGTCGAACTTTGACGGTACCATGAAAGAGCCGAAAATGCTGCCGGCCCGCCTGCCGCATATCCTGCTCAACGGCGTGACCGGGATTGCCGTGGGGATGGCAACGGATATCCCGCCGCACAACGCCCGTGAAGTCACCGAGGCCGTGGTGCACCTGATTGACAATCCGAAGGCGGATTTGGATGAGCTGATGAGCTTCGTTCAGGGCCCGGACTACCCGACTGAAGCGGAAATCATCACCCCGAAAAGCGAGCTGAAAAAAGTGTATCGCACCGGCCGCGGCAGCATCAAAATGCGCGCGGTCTGGCACAAGGACAACGGCGACATCGTGGTGACGGCTCTGCCGCACCAGGTTTCCGGCGCCAAGCTGCTGGAGCAGATCGCCAACCAGATGCGGGCTAAGAAGCTGCCGATGGTCGAAGATCTGCGCGATGAGTCGGACCATGAGAACCCGACCCGGATCGTGATTGTCCCGCGTTCCAACCGCGTCGATTGCGAGCAGCTGATGAACCACCTGTTTGCCTCGACCGATCTGGAAAAGAGCTACCGGGTGAACCTCAATATGCTGGGGCTCGATGGCCGCCCGCAGGTGAAAGGCCTGATGGAGATTCTCGGCGAGTGGCTGATCTTCCGTCGTGAAACGGTGCGCCGCCGCTTGCAGTACCGTCTGGATAAAGTCAATGCCCGCCTGCATATCCTGGAAGGTTTGCTGGTCGCTTACCTCAACATTGATGAGGTGATTGAGATTATCCGGACCGAGGATGATCCGAAAGCCGAGCTGATGGCCCGGTTCGGTCTCACGGAGATCCAGGCCGATGCGATCCTCGAAATCAAGTTGCGTCAGTTGGCGAAGCTGGAAGAGATCAAGATCCGCGGTGAGCAGGACGAGTTGTCGCAAGAGCGTGACAAGCTGGAGAAACTGCTGGGCTCTGAGCGTCGCCTCAATACGCTGATCAAAAAAGAGCTGTTGGCGGATGCCGAGAAGTACGGTGATGATCGCCGCTCGCCGCTGGTGGAGCGGGAAGAAGCCAAGGCGCTGACCGAGCGTGATCTGGTGCCGAGTGAGCCGATCACTGTGGTGTTGTCGGAAAAAGGCTGGATCCGTCACGCCAAAGGCCATGATGTGGATCCGACCACCCTGAGCTACAAGTCCGGGGATGGTTATCTGGCCCACGCCCGGGGCAAGAGCAACCAAGCGGCAATTTTCCTGGCGACCGACGGTCGCAGCTACGCGCTGGAGTCGCACACCCTGCCTTCGGCCCGGAGTCAGGGCGAGCCGATCACCGGCCGCCTCAATCTGTCGCCGGGCACCAGTATGCGTCAGGTGCTGATGGCTGAAGAGAACCAGATGTGGCTGATGGGCTCGGATGCCGGCTATGGCTTTATCTGTAAGACCGCCGAAATGGTCTCGAAGAACAAGAGCGGGAAAGCCCTGCTGACGGTGCCGGAAAGCGCTGAGGTGATGCCGCCGCAGCCGATTGGGGATATCGAGCAGGATGAAATCCTGGCGATCACCAATGAAGGCCGGATGCTGTTGTTCCCGATCAAAGAGCTGCCGCAGCTGGGCAAGGGCAAGGGGAATAAGATCATCAATATTCCGGCAGCCCGATCCAAGGCCCGTGAGGAGTATTTGTCGCAACTGGCCGTGTTGCCGGCCAATGCAACCATTACGCTTTATGCAGGCAAGCGCAAGCTGGGGCTGAAAGCGTCCGATTTGGACAACTTCCGCGGTGAGCGCGGTCGTCGGGGCACCATGTTGCCCCGCGGTTTGCAGCGGGTGACCCGGATGGATATCGATCTGCCCGGTGGCAGTGACGAGGCCTAAATCCGCAGCACGATGATTCTTAAAGCCCTCTCCGGAGGGCTTTTTTGTGCCCGAATGCCAGCCGTGCGTAAATTATCCACGAAAGAGGTGTAATTTCCTGCTCTCTGAGTATACTAGCGAACGCTTGTACGCTGAGGAGAGTTACATGATTTTTGTCTTGCGAATGATTGCGGTTGCTGTGTTTGCCGTAGTGATGTTTGTTTTTGGCTGTGGCTATTGCCTGCTCAGCCCACGGAACCCGAAGCATGTGCACACCTTCGGCCGTCTGTTCAGCAAGATGTCCCGGGTGTTTGGGATCAAGCTGGAAATCCGCTACGCTGACGGGGCCGATCAGGTCGGGCCGAGCGTCTATGTGGCGAACCATCAGAACAATTTTGATTTGTTCACGGTCTCCGGCGCGGTGATGCCGCGCACGGTCACGGTGGGCAAGAAAAGCCTGGCCTGGACGCCGCTATTCGGCCAGCTGTACTGGCTGAGCGGCAACATCCTGATTGACCGTGCCAACCGCAGCAAAGCGGCCGGGACCATCGGCCAGGTGGTTGAGAAAATTAAACAGCGCAACGTGTCGGTGTGGATGTTCCCGGAAGGAACCCGCTCGCGCGGCCGTGGCCTGCTGCCGTTTAAAACCGGAGCGTTCCATGCGGCGATTGGCGCCGGGGTACCGGTGGTGCCGATTGTCTGCAGCTCGACGGAGCACGTGAAGATGAACCGCTGGGATAACGGGGTAGTGATTGTGGAAGTGATGCCGCCGGTTTCCACACAAGGCTACACCAAAGAAGATGTTCGCCAGCTGTCGAATACCTGTCGCGAGATGATGGCCGCCAAGCTGGAAGCCCTCAATGCCGAAGCGGTTCAGCGTGCAGCCAACAAGTAACCGCTAAGCTTCTTAATTGGCAACAGCGAAATTACAAAAGGACATGCTGGGCGTGTTCTTTTTGTTTATGAACGGGTCCGAGAAAAACAATGATTCTGGAGCAGGTCGTATTAGTTGATCCGCAGGGACGGGTGTTGGGATCTCAGGAAAAAATGCAGGCTCACCGGGATGGGGCCCTGCACCTGGCATTTTCGGTATTGCTGTATCGTGAGACGCCGCACGGGCGGGCGTATCTGATGCAGCAGCGCGCGCTGGACAAGTATCACAGCGGGGGATTGTGGACCAATACCTGTTGTTCCCACCCGAGGCAGGAAGAAACCCTGGCTCAGGCCGGGATCCGCCGTCTGGCGGAAGAGATGGGGATCACCGAAGTGGCGCAGCTGGAAGATATCGCCCATTTTGTCTACCGCGCCGAGTTGGACAACCAGCTGATTGAGCATGAGCTGGATCATGTACTGGTGGCGTGTGTTGCTTCGCTGACGGTGGCCCCGAACCCGGACGAGGTGATGGCGCATCGCTGGTGGTCGGAAAAAGAACTGGTGCAGGCGGTGGCCGAGACGCCGGAGCAATTCACCGCCTGGTTCCCGCAGGTGCTGGCCTATGTGCAGGCGCACTGAGCGTCCGAAGACATAAACAAAAAAAGCTGTCCGAAGACAGCTTTTTTGATCGCGTTCTATCGCGTTTTTTCAGAACCGGGCGCTTGCTTATTTGCGTACCGCAATCGCTTCGATTTCAATTTTGACGTCTTTCGGCAGACGTGCGACTTCCACACAAGAGCGGGCCGGATACGGCGCGTTGTGCTCGTCAAAGAAGTTCCCGTACACCTCGTTCACGATGCCGAAGTCGTTCAGGTCTTTGACAAAGACAGTCATCTTCACGATGTCGGCGACTTTCAGGCCCGATGATTCAACCACGGCTTTCACGTTTTCCAGAGACTGGCGCGCTTGCTCGGCGATATCCTCAGAGACTTCGCCGGTGGCCGGGTTGACCGGGATCTGGCCGGAAGTCAGGATCATGTTGCCCAGATCAACGCCCTGAACGTAAGGGCCGATCGCTGCCGGTGCCTGATCGGTGTGTAGTACTTGAGTCATTGGTTGTCCTTACTCAGTCAGTTACAACGAATTTGAGAGGGCTTTAGTGTGCAGCTCAAACCGGTTGAGGTCAAAGTATTTTCCTGTGACCGACGCAGGATTTTTTATGCTAGCTCGGGATACCTAACCGGGCCTTGACGACCAGCTCACATTGCTCGATCCGGTTGATGTCTTTCGGCGCAACCATCACGGTATCGTTGCCGCCGACCGTGCCGAGAATTTCGGCATGGGGCTGGATATCGATGAGCCGGGCCACGAGCTGGGCACTGCCTGGATGGGTTTTGACCACCACCACCAGCTGGTTGTGGGTAATGAATTCGATTTGCGAGGCAATGGATGAGCTGACCTGCACCGGCTCGCTTTCGACCGTCAGGCAGTACACCTTTTTGCCGTAGGCATTCGGGACTTTGGCCACGCCCAGCCGGGAGAGCAGTCGTGAGACCGTCGACTGGCTGACATCGTCATAGCCCAGGTCGATCAGCCGCTGGCGGATGTCATCCTGGGTGGTAAAGCTTTGTTGTTGAAGCAGGCGCTTACAGGCCGCAGCGATATTTTCATCAGGGGGAAATGCATTCATCGCGCCGTGCGAATGGGCTCCAATCACGGGCAACTCCTCTCTCATTCATTTCAGGAACAGGGATCGTCTCAGGTATGCTCAGGTTGCATGACTTTGCATAGGCATCATATCAATAATAAAAACGGGGTTTCTTGACCCCTGTCACCAAAATAATATTCCAGAATGAGCCTTACTGATCGGCATTATATTCCAAACCGCCAAATAAAAACCGACGCTTGAATGGCTGCGAAGCCGGCGCCACCGAAGGTTTGGCAGCCTGCTGGGTGTCGTTCTCAGGCTGCGGCCGGAGTCCGGACAGGGCTTCGGCATCACTGGCTGGCGTGCTGGGCTTGCCCGGGGGCAGGTAGGCCGGGGCAACCGGGATCCGGCTGCCGGTTTGCGGGGTGGTCCGTGGTTTGCGGTGCGCCGGGGCCGGGGTGTGCGGATCTGCGGCGCCGTCGGATAGGGCGGGAGTTAAGCCGTCGGCGCGGGCCAGCGCCGTTTGGGCCTGTTCCGTTTGGGTCAGTCCCGGTCGGTTGAGTCGGTGTACATACGGGGAAACCTGGATTGCTGCCAGCTCCGGACTGGCGGCGGTGGTGTCGATACCGAGCGCATCGAGCCAGTCAAAGATCAGGGTCGCCGGGACAAACTGGCTATAGCGCCGGGCGGGGCGCAGGTTGCGCAGGTCATCGGGGTTGTTGACGATCGCGACGGTGATCCCGACGATATCCCCGTACTGGTTGAATACCGGGCCGCCGCTCATGCCTGACATAACCGGGGCGTCGCTGAGGGAGTAGAGGCAGCTCGTATTGGTGTCAATCACATCCTGGAGATATTTCCCCTTGCCCTTGATGCTGTTGCCGAGCAACGAATGACCGTGGTGCGAGACGGGTTGATCCGGGTAGATCAGCCCCCAGGTCGGAATAAAATCCGCGCGGCGGCGGATCAGTGACAGATCACAGAAGGGATGGTGGATCACCTCGAAATCCCACGACAGCCTGGCGACATGCTTGGCGGTGATCATGTACTGGTCATTGACGGGGACTGCAGAGCCGAATCCGCCCAGCAGCAGCGGGATGCCGACCACCACCATTTGGTTGGCCTGATGGGGGCTGGCCGGGCTCACCGGTCCGTTACTCATGACGCAGCTGGTCAGTAACAGGGCGCTCAGGCACAGGGGCCCGGTGTGAGGGGGGAGGTGAAACCGGTTCAGGTGTGCCAACAACGTCATGCCACGTTCCTCTGAATCTCTGGGGCCGGTCGTGTCAGGCCGGGGGAACAGGCGCATCTGCGCCACTGATTTTCGGAGATATCAGGTACAAAGGTAGCGGGGGAGACAGCGGGGCTTCGCGTTAGAAATGAGAATGAAAAAACCGGCTCACGGGTGAGCCGGTTTTCTTATCTTATTGACAAAGTTCCGGGGAAATCGGGCCGGTTAGTTACACTCGGTCACGATTTCGCGGGAGAAGACTTTTTCGCAGTACTTACACTTGAGCTGGACGTCTTCTTTCTTGGTCCGCACGATGAAGCTGCTGTCAACCGGCTCACCGTGGGTGATGCAGTTGGTGTTCGGGCACTTAAACACGCCGTGGATGTGCTCCGGCAGTGCCAGGGTCAGCTTTTTCACCACTTCGTAGTTTTCGATCTGGTTGACGGTGGCCTGCGGCGCATACAGCGCCAGCTGGTTGGCCTGCTCTTCGCTGAGGAAGGTGTTTTCAATCTTGATCAGATCTTTGGCGCCCAGGGCAGAAGACGGCAGGTTCAGGCCGACGGTGACACGCTGGTTGGTGCTGTCCATTTTGAACAGCTTGAGCACCTTGATGCCTACGTTGGCCGGAATATGGTCGATCACAGAACCGTTTTTGATCGCTTCAACCTGCAGTTGGGTTTCTTTGGTCATGATGTTCATCTCCTGCTTAAATTGCTTCGTTCAGTACCAGGGCCAGTAGGGCTTGGCGGGCATACACGCCGTTTTCGGCTTGCTGGAAATAGTAGGCATACGGGGTCTTGTCGACATCCACGGTGATTTCATCGACCCGTGGCAGCGGGTGCAGCACTTTCAGGTTGTCGCGGGCTTCCTGAAGCATGTCGGCGGTCAGGATATAGGCCGCTTTCATGTGGGCGTATTCAGACTCGTCGAAACGCTCTTTCTGGACCCGGGTCATGTACAGCACATCGAGCTGCGGGATCACTTCTTCCATGCTGCTGTGCAGGCTGTAGCTGATCCCGGCTTCGTCCAGCTCTTCGCAGATGTAGTCCGGCATTGCCAGTACTTCCGGGGCGATGAAGAAGAAGTTAATGTTGTTGAACTTCGACAGTGCCTGGGTCAGGGAGTGAACCGTGCGGCCGTATTTGAGGTCGCCGACAAAGGCAACGTTGAGGTTATCCAGGCGGCCCTGAGTTTCGTAGATGCTGAACAGGTCCAGCAGGGTCTGGGTCGGGTGCTGGTTGGCGCCGTCACCGCCGTTAATCACCGGCACGCCGTTGGAAAACTCGGATGCCAGGCGGGCGGCCCCTTCCTGCGGGTGGCGCATGACAAAGGCGTCGACGTAGGAGGAGATGACCTGAACCGAGTCGGCCAGGGTTTCGCCCTTTTTCGCCAGCGAGGTGTTGCCGCCGTTATCAAAGCCGATTACGGAGCCGCCGAGGCGCTGGATGGCCGTTTCGAAAGACAGGCGGGTGCGGGTCGACGGCTCGAAAAAGCAGCTGGCGACGACTTTGTTTTTCAGCAGCTCTGGATTTGGCGTTGCTTTCAGTTGCCCTGCGGTTTCCACAATAAGTTCAAGTTCACTTCGGCTGAGTTCCGGAATGGAGATGATGTGTTTTTGAAACAACGTATTCGCCATGGCTGCTATTCCCTATGATTAATTACTGAACACGATTCTGCACTGATGCTGGCTGCAGACAAAAAAAAGCCCCCTAAAATCAGGAGGCTCTTTTTTCAAAATGGCAAAAACAGAAAAACGGGACCAGCGCCGAGATTCGGCGGACTCGCGTCAGGTTGTACTGCGAAACGTGGTTCATTTTTCCGTGCCCTTTTGACAAATTGCGGAGGATTATACGCCCATTTTTTGTGAGCGCAAGCGTTTGCCAAAACTATTCACCGGGCGGAAATTTATGCATTTTGGTGGGGGAGGAAGGCACATGATAATTGGCCTTAACGGCTTGATATTCAGGTGGTTAACGCGGTTTTGTTCTTTGGGGGTGTGAAGAAAAATGCACCCGCCGGATCGGGGGACGGCGGGTGCATGGACGGTGGCGGGGCGCTTAGTTGCCTAGAGTTGCCACCATGACCGCTTTGATGGTGTGCATGCGGTTTTCGGCCTCATCGAAGACGATGGAATGCTCAGACTCAAACACCTCTTCGGTGACTTCCAGGCCGGCCATGCCGTATTTCTCTGCAATTTCCTTCCCGACGGTGGTTTCGTCGTTGTGGAACGCCGGCAGGCAGTGCATGAATTTCACATGCGGGTTGCCGGTGGCTTTGATGACATCCATATTCACCTGATACGGGGTCATCAGTTTCACCCGCTCCTCCCAGGCTTCTTTCGATTCACCCATGGAGACCCAGACGTCGGTGTAGAGGAAGTCACAGCCTTGCACGCCTTCCTGCACATCTTCGGTCAGGGTGATCTTGGCACCGGTCTGCGCGGCAATCTCGCGGCACTGCGCGACCAGAGCGTCTTCCGGCCAGAAGGCTTTCGGAGCCACCAGACGGATATCCATCCCCATTTTCGCGGCGCCGACCATCAGGGAGTTCCCCATGTTGTTGCGGGCATCACCCAGGTAGGCGAAGGTGATTTCGTGCAGTTGCTTGCCGCGGCCGTGCTCTTGCATGGTCAGGAAGTCGGCCAGAATCTGGGTCGGGTGGAATTCATCCGTCAGGCCGTTCCAGACCGGCACGCCAGCGTACTGGCCCAGCTCTTCGACGATTTCCTGGCCAAAGCCGCGGTATTCGATGCCGTCATACATGCGGCCTAAGACGCGGGCGGTGTCTTTCATCGATTCTTTGTGGCCGATTTGCGAACCGGATGGGCCAAGGTAAGAAACCTGGGCACCCTGGTCGAAGGCGGCAACTTCAAATGCGCAGCGGGTACGGGTGGAGGTTTTTTCAAAGATCAGCGCAATGTTCTTGCCGGTCAGGCGTGGCTGCTCATACCCGTTGTACTTGGCTTTTTTCAGCTCGGCAGACAGCTCAAGCAGATGTTGAATTTCGCGTGGTGTGAAGTCGAGTAGTTTCAGGAAGTTACGGTTGCGAAGATTAAAAGCCATGGTGTATTCCTCTCAATAATCGGTATCTCTCTGTCCCGGCCATGGCGATCAGTCTCAAGCCTGGCCGGTGCGTCTGTGTCATGTGTAACGTATTTGGGTGACTTTGTGAATAACTATTCTGTTATTCTGAAATAATATTTGTTCCGGCTTCACCTTTCAGGATATTCAGGCCGTCTTCCAGCGAGCCGATGCCGACCAGCTTGCCGCCCTGGCGAATAAATTCGCAGGAAGCCTCGATTTTCGGTCCCATGGAGCCGGCGTCGAACTGGTATTGCGCCAGTTCAGCCGGGGTGGTGCTGCGCAGTGCTTTCTGGGTTGGCTGGCCCCAGTCGAGGTAGACGGCATCGGCGTCGGTCAGGATCAGCAGGGCATCGGCCCCGAGCTGCTTGGCCAGGAAAGCAGCCGACATGTCTTTGTCGATCACCGCCTCCACCCCGACCAGCTTGCCGTTTTCTGCTTTGACCGGGATCCCGCCGCCACCGGTGCAGATCACCAGATGGTTTTGGTTAATCAGTGCGGTAATGGCCTCATCTTCGATGATGCCGGTTGGCAGCGGGCTCGGCACCACGCGGCGGAAGTAAGGGCCATCCGGTTTCACGGTCCAGTGGTATTTTTCTGCCAATGTCCGGGCTTCGGCTTCGTCATAGACCGGACCGATCGGCTTGGTCGGATTGGCAAACGCCGGATCGTTCGGATCGACGCTCATCTGGGTCAGCATGCAGGAGATTTGCTGATCCGGCAGCAGGTTCTTCAGCTCTTGCATCAGCATATAGCCGATCATCCCCTGGGTTTCGGAGCCCAGTACATCCAGCGGATAAGGATTCACCTGCTTGTATTCCAGTCCTTGCAGGGCCAGCAGGCCGACTTGCGGACCATTGCCGTGAACCAGTACGACATTATATTCGGTGGCGATATCGGCAATCGCTTTGGCGGCGGTCGCAATATTCTGCCGTTGGATATCAGCTTCCAGTGGCTCGCCGCGGCGGAGCAGGGCATTCCCACCGAGGGCGACAACGACGGTTTGTTTGGTCATGGGATCGTCTCTCTTCATCGTTTGGTCAGGGCCGGCAGACGTGGTGCCGGCCATCTTTTTTTCGGGTTGACTGTTTTTGGGTTGACTACGTGTCAGGTTGGCGCCTGTCACGTTTCAATCCTCATGTGTTTCAATACTCCCGCGCTTAAATACCGTCACGCTCGATTGGGCAACTCATGCAGCGGGCGCCGCCGCGGCCGCGGCCCAGTTCATCCCCCGGGATTGGCAGGACAGTAATACCGGCCTTGTCGTATTTCTCGTTGGTGTAGACGTTACGCTCGTAGCCAATGACCACGCCCGGTTTGACAGTCAGCACGTTGTTGGCATCGTTCCACTGCTCGCGTTCGGCTTCGTAGCTGTCACCGCCGGTGGTGATCAGATTCAACTGACCGACGCCCAGGGCTTTCTCAATGGCATGGACGAAGTAGCCCTCTTCTTTCACATTCACGGCGCCGCTGGCATCACCGGTCAGGCTCCAGCATTTCACGTCTTTGCGCACCACTTCCGGGTAGACCGAGAAAGTGTCTTCCCGCATATGAGTCATGACAGTGTCTAAGTGCATGCAGGAGCGGTGTTTCGGCAGCTCCATGGCGATGACTTGCTTGGCCTGGCCGTGTTTGAACAGGCTGGACGCCAGTTGCTCGACGCCTTGCGGGGTGGTGCGCTCAGACATCCCAATCAGGACCGCACCCTTACCGATCACCAGCACGTCGCCGCCTTCGATGGTGGATTTGTCGTAGCTCTTTTCTTCATCGCCGAAGTATTTGATGAAGTCTTGTCCGGCGAACGTTGGGTGCCAGCGGTAAATGGCCCGCAGGTGGTTGGTTTCGCGCTGGCGGGCTGGTTTCGCCATCGGGTTAATGGAGACACCGCCATACACCCAGCAGGAAGTGTCGCGGGTAAACAAATGATTTGGCAGGGGCTTGATAATGAAGTCATGTGCATCGTACATGCTTTGCATCATCGAAGAGGACTGAATTGGAAGCTCTGCATAGCTCAGGCCGCCCAGCAGAATGGAAGCCAGTTCCTGATGCGGCAGATCGGCCAGGAAGCAGCGGACGTCATTGGCAAAACGCGGGCCCAGGCGAAGGTCGGAAACCTGTGTGCTCAGCAGCCAGTCTTTGGCTTCCGGGACGGCCAGGGTTTCAGCCAGCAGATTGCTCAGCAGGAAGACTTCGACGCCTTGATCGCGCAGGGTTCGGGCAAAGGCATCATGTTCTTCGCCGGCACGTTCCACAGCCAGGACATCATCAAATAATAATTCATGACAGTTCGACGGGGTTAAATGCGTGAGGGCTCGTTCCGGACGATGAACAAGAACGCGACGTAATTGACCAATTTCAGAACCTACGTAGAATTTACTCATGATCGTCTCTCTCTATTATTTATCCAGGATTACTGGTTTATTTGTAGGAGTTTTATTTTGCGGTTTTTATTATTGTTCCGCTTTGTTTCTGACATTCATTCTACGCTTTCAAACCTTGGGGTCTTAGAGGTTGGTCACAGTTTAATTATTGTTTGAAGTGGCTTGAAATAGATTCCATTAACATTATCTATGCAGGTGTTATTGAGTTTCAATGGCTGGGTATTTATGGTCGAATCGTTAATATTTAAATGTGGAGATGTTCGCATGATGATGTTTTTATTGGACTTCTATGTTTTTCTTTGTTGTGGCTGGCAATTTATTCACTCAGAAATCACAAGTAGGAGTGATAGGAGGGATGAACTTATGCACTTTTTTTAGCTAGCTATATTAACCCGGGCTGAATATTTCTCTTCTGATAACAAATATTTTTCCTTTTAACTTTATATCAATTGTTTTTGTAGTTTTAATACATGCGTGAGAATGTGATTTTAATTCCATGGATATATGGTTGATTATTTTTAAAATAACAAGCTGTTGATGTTGTTGAGGATGGTTTATTGGGGTTGAAAATATGGTCTTGGTGAGTTTTCCTTCATTCCATTTATATTGGATATGAAAGTTTCATGATATTTCAGGCAGGGCGTAAGGGACATAAAAAAACCGCCCGCAGGCGGTTTTTAGCAAATTAATATTCAGGGTTAGAGCATCGCCCCGACACTGAGCATCGCCATGATAAGGATAGTGAGGATCCCCAGCAGCGGTGCCACCCATTTAACCCAGCGGACATAAGGCACCCGGGCGATGGCCAGCCCCCCCATGACGACTGCGGAGGTCGGGGTCATCAGGTTGACGATGCCGGAGGCAGACTGATACGCCGTGACCACCAGTTCCCGCCCGACGCCGGCGAAATCAGCCAGGGGTGCCATGATCGGCATGGTCAGGACGGCCAGGCCGGATGAAGAGGGCACCAGGAAGGACAGCAGGATCTCCAGCCAGTACATCACATTGATGAAGATCACCGAGGAGAGGCCGGTAACGGCATGCTCGGCCGAGTTCAGGATGGTGTCGGTGATCATCCCCCGGTCCATAATCACCACGATACCGCGGGCAATCCCGATGATTAGGGCAACGCCCAGCAGGTCGCGGGCCCCATCGATGAAGCTCGAGGTAAATTCTTCCTCACTCATGCGGGCAATCAGGCCGATGATGATAGTGGACGCGAGGAACATGCCGGAGATCTCCGCCATCCACCAGCCAGCCACGGCCACCCCGTAGATCATGATGCCGAACGATGCGGCAAAGATGGTCAGGATCACTTTGCGGGTGGGAGTGAACTCGAGCATTTCTTCGCTTTGGTTACCGAGGAAATGGGTCCGGTTTTCTTCGAACTTGTCATAGACGATGGATTTGCTTTGATCGGCGCGGACCATTTTGGCGTAGCGCATCACGTACCAGACGCAGATCAGCCAGCCGATGGCGAGGATGGCGACGCGCAGCAGAATGCCATCGGTGAACGGGATCCCGGCCGCGTTGGCCGCGATCACCGTGGCAAACGGGTTGATGGTGGAGCCCAGGGTGCCGATCCCGGCGCCCAGCAGGACCGTGGCTGCGGCGACCAGCGGGTCAAACCGGGCAGCCATCATGACCGGAACCAGCAGGGTATAGAAGGGCAGGGATTCTTCCGCCATGCCGTAGATCGTCCCGCCGGCGGCAAACAAGGCCATCAGGATTGGGATCATCAGCTCTTCCCGGCCTTTGAGGCGGGCGGTGACGCGTTCGATCCCGGCATCAATGGCGCCGGTTTTGGTTACCAGGCCCAAAAATCCACCTATCACCAGGATAAACAGGGAGACATCGATGGCGGCGGCTTCGTAGCTGTTGTGGTCGTAGAAGCCGTCAATCGGGGCGAGCAGGACATCGACCACCCCTTGCGGGTTACTGTCGACCGGTTGGTAGGTTCCGGTGACCGGCACTTGTTTGCCCAGCTCTTCGTTCATCACCCGCTCGTATTGCCCGGCCGGGACAATCCAGGTCATCAGGGCCACCAGGGCAATCAGGGCGAACAGAATGGTGTAGGCGGAGGGGAACTTGAAGTTGGCAAAGAAGCCGCCTTTTTCTTCTTTGTGTACGGTTTGCGTCGTCATTGTCATCTCCTTACCGGGTGTGCCGCGGCACACCTCTGGTTCTGTTGTGCGCCGGCCCGTTGACCGGCATGACAGTGCTCTCTGGATGCCAAAGCGGGTTTGGCCCAGTACAGATTGGGGGTGCGGTTTGCCTGCGCCCGGTGCGGGTCAGGCAAGGGATCCGGTGGCGGCTTCAGCGATGGGGCTGAGCGTAAGCCGAGACGGATGGTTGCGGTTGAAGTCGCGTCTCTACGCTGACGGGAGCCGTTCGCTGCGCCGCGATGCTGCCAGGTTGTCGCCCTGGCAATTGAGCGGGCTGGTCGAGGTCGGTGTCAGTGCGCAGCGGAGACGGCGCGGTAAGGAGCGCCTTCGGCGTCCGGGGCCTGAATGGAATTTTCGCATGATCGTATCTCTCTTTTGTTTCACTGCTCACCGCTGAACGGCGAGTCTGATTTTTTTGTTATCTGCGATGATTTTAAGCCGACTGATCGGGTTTAACTTTGGAGGGCTTCACACTTTTTTGCCGGGCGAATGCTACCAAAGAATCCCCGATTGCGACGGTGAGGGTATTTTGAGGGCCGTTGTGCTTGATTATGCTGTTTGGGAATGAGTGTTGAGGTTGGTTTTATGCAACCGGCCCGGGTGTTGAATGCTACCGGGGTAGACGATGCGCCCCGATCGGTGATGCGCTGGGATCTGGCTATGCCGTTTTGATGGGTAAAGATGGGGGAGCACGCCGGACGGGAAAATGGTCGCCGGGAATATTATGCAGTTTGGCGGCCCGATGCCGGAGGCGGAAAATCCGGTCTTTGTTTGATACATATCAAATTTGCCTGTCAGCATGGTAATTGGCGGCAATCCGTGCCATATTTGCGGAAATTTTTATGCCTAGCTGGAGTGAACCCATGACTTATGCTGAATTGATTGAAGAGCAGAAGGAAGAAACCCGCGATATTATTGCGGCCCTGCTGGAAGATGGCAGTGATCCGGATGCCCTGTATTCTATTGAGCACCATTTTTCAGCCGATACGTTTGAAGAGCTGGAAGCCGCAGCGGCTGAAGCGTTCAAAATGGGCTTTGAAGTGATGGAAGCCGAAGAGCTGGAGCTGGCCCCGGAAGACGGTGGCGGCAAAGTGGTTTGTTTTGATGCTGTGATGGAATCTGCCCTGAATGCGGAGCTGATCGATGAGCAGGCGGAAAAGCTGATCCAACTGGCTGAAAAATACGAGATTGATTACGATGGCTGGGGGACTTACTTCGAGTCGGGCGAAGAAGATGAAGACGCGGAAGACGACGACGAGTAAGCTTCCGGGCGATCATCTCTGAATGTCAAAAAGCTGGCCCAGGCCAGCTTTTTTTGATCGCGCGGCTCAGCGCTGGCGGCCTAGAACGTTTTCAGCATCCGCACTTCACAGGCGTCATGGCCGGTGTTGCCCAGCGCTTGCGGGATCCGGACAAAGCCAAGGGATTCATAGAGCGCGATGGCTTCGCTCAGATTGGCGGTGGTTTCCAGATAGCAGCCGCGATAGCCTTGTGTCCGGGCAAAACGCAGGGCCTGGACCGCCAGCTTGCGGGCCAGCCCCCGGCCGCGCAGCTCGGGCAGGAAGTACATTTTTTGCAGCTCACACAGCGTCGCTTCCCCGGCCAGCGGGGCAATGCCGCCGCCACCGAGGATCCGATGTTGATGCTCGATCACCCAGTAAGCACAGCCGTCGCCCTGATAAACGTCGCTCATTTGATCTAAGGTGGGATCGGCGACCCCATATCCCTTGTCGGCGGTCAGGCCGTATTCCGCCGAGACCCGGCGAATGACCGCTGCCACTGCGGCATTGTCCAGCGCGGTGATGGGGCGGATCTGATAGCCGGCCTGTTTCGCCGCTGCCTGAATTGATTTGCTGTAACGTGCCAGGCTCCGGCCCAGCTGCGCCACTTCATCGGTATCCATTTGCGTCAGCCATGCATCCACCTGGCGATTAAGTACGCCGTGCAGTTGCTCAAGCTGCTGCGCGCCCTGCGGCGTCAACTGGTAGATCTGGCTGCGTCCGTCTTGCGGGTTAGGCCGGGTTTCGGCCCATTGCTGGTTGAGCAGGACTGCCAGATTGCGACTGGCGTTCGATTTATCCACTTGCAGCCGGGTGGCCATTTCGTTGACCGTGGCGGGTTGGTTGGCCAGCTCGATCAGGGTGTGGGCCTGGACCGGCGTTAAGGCCATATTGCCGCACTGGCCGTCCAGCATGCCCAACTGACGGACCAGCTGGCGGGAGAGTTGTCTCAGAGTGTTTGCGTCCATTCAGTACCTCATGGGATCATTTGGTTGTGATTTGCAACTTATTTTAGTTGTGTGCCGCAATCAGATCAAGCGACCTCAGGGCACTCTTGGTGATCTGCGTACGCAAGTGACTCTTATCCCTGTATTTTCCAATATCAATATGAGCATTGTTGCGCTCGTTGTGTGATAATTTCTGCCGGTTAGATTGGTACCGAATTGGGCGGTATCCAATCTTTTTTGTTCACAGGTAGAGATCATAAGAATGGAAAATCAGGTTAGGTTTCACGGCCAGGGCAAAGAGTTCTTTGGCATCTGGATCGTCAATGTATTGCTGTCGGTGGTCACGCTCGGGATTTATTCAGCCTGGGCAACCGTTCGTACGAATCAATATTTTTACGGCAACACCGAGTTGGCCGGCGATCGGTTTGATTATCACGCCACCCCAAAACAGATTTTGATCGGGCGGATCATTGCGATGATCTGTGTCCTGATCTGGATGGTCGCCAGCCAGTTCTTCCCGCCGGTCGCGATGGTGCTGATGTTGGTGGGGTTTGTCCTGATGCCCTGGCTGCTGCGCAACAATGCGCGCTTTGATGCCCGCATGACCAGCTACCGCAATGTGCGCTTCAATTTCGCCGGGACGCTGAAAGCCGCGTATGGGGTGTTCCTGGGCTGGCCGATCCTGTGTTACCTGCTGGTGGGCGGGGCACTCTTCCTTTCTTTCTCGGTGGTGGTGAACAGCCCGGTGATCGGCGGATTGCTGTTCCTGCTGACCTTCGTGCTGGCCTTTGTGATTTATGCCTGGGTGGCGTCACAGATTGCGGCCTACTATCTGAACGGCTACCGCTACGGCAACCGGGAGTTCCGCGCCGAAGTTGAACTCAAGGCGTATATCAAGACCTACTTGCTGGCCGGATTGCTCTGGGTCGGGATGACTGCGGTGCTGTTGCTGATCACTTCGCTGGCCTTCGGGATCAATTCCCTGGCGACGTTCCAGGATCCGGAAGCGCTGGATGGCGGGATGTCGCAGTGGCAGGTGATGATTTTTGTCATCTATGGCCTGATGGCGCTGGCAGCAATGATCGTCAATGGCTTTATCCGGGCCCGGATCCGCAATTACCTGTTCGGCCAGGTGACCATTGAGGGGGAGCCTGCGTATCAGCTGGCGTCGCGGATGACCGTGGCCGGGTTGGTTGGTCTGATCCTGAGCAACGTTCTGTTGTTGATCGTCACGCTGGGTCTGGCCCGGCCTTGGGTCAAAGTGAGAACCGCGCGTTACCTGGCCGGGGTGACTTCTGTCATCGGCGATCTGGCGCTGTTGCAGGCGGAAGGCGAAGAGATGGCACAAGGTGCTGCAATTGCCGATGAAGTGGCGAATGCCTTTGATCTTGGCGTCGGGATCGGATGAGTTGGCGCGGCTTTTGCCATCCGCCGAACAGTGCCAGCAAGCTTGATGCCGAGCTGACGCTGTTGCCGCAGCAGCAGATCCGTCTGTGCTGCGATGCCGGGAGTTGGGATTGGCCCATCTCCCGGGTCAACATGACGCCTTCGCTCGGCCGGTTGCCGCTGACCCTGACGTTCCCTGACGGGCACCAGTTTATTCCACAGGACAGCCAGGCGCTGGCTGCGGCTCTGAAAGGGGCCCGGCGCGGCACCCGGCTGCATTGGTGGGAGCGACATTGGCTGGCCATCGGCGGCAGTGTACTGACCGTGGCCTTGTTGATGGTGTTGATGTTCAGCCATGGCCTGCCGGGACTGAGCCGTGCTCTGGTCCACCTGCTGCCGGAAGAGGTGGCTGCCCATGTCGGGGAGCAGACGCTGGCGGCGCTGGATGAACATCTGCTCCAGCCGACGGCGCTCAGTGAGGCACGCCAGCATGAGCTGCACCAGCAGTTTGTCAGGCTGGTGGCACAGGTGCCGCCGACCCCGGTGCTGCCCCGGTTGCAGCTCCGGCGCTGGGAGGCCGGACCGAATGCGCTGGCGCTGAGCGACGGGACGATTGTGGTGATGGACTCGCTGGTGGAACTGGCAGAGACGCCGGCACAACTCAACAGTATTTTGCTGCATGAGCTGGGCCATCTGGAATACCAGCATGTGATGACCTCTCTGGTGCGCTCGGCACTGATCTCCACCGCTGTGGCGCTGATGACGGGTGAAAGTACCGGACTGGCGGATAACTTTCTGGGCGGCGGGGTGTTTATCCTGACTCAGGGCTATTCGCGGGCGGATGAGGCCGAGGCTGATGCCTATGCGCTGGCGCAGATGCAGCGTGTGTATGGCAGCGTGATGCCGATGCAGCAGATGTTTGAGCGTCTGGAAGCGGCGACAGCAGGGAAGGATGGTCCGGAATGGCTCAGTACTCATCCTGGCATGCAGCACCGCCTTGAAGCGATTGCTGCGGCTGCTGAGGCGCAATAGCACTGTTACCAGCGGCGCAACGATGATGCCGGATAAGGCCGGCCCGTGAATTGCAGGCCGGCCTTTTATTTTTTTGGGGATGGGCGAGGCATCACTGAGCTAGTGATGGCAGGCCAAGCTATTGAATAGGTGGACTTGCCGGGCTTCCCGGCGCTGCCACAGACGCTCATGGGCGTAGTAGGCTAGGGTATTGATAGCTGGTTCGATCATCGCCATCAGGCTGCCGATCAGCACATCACCGGTCAGCAGGTAGACTACGGTGAAGGCGACACTGAAGTGAACCGCGGCGAAGCTGAGGGTTTTACGCCCCGGGTTGCTGAACTGTGAGCGTTTCAGCGGCGCCCATTGCCAGACTTTTTCGTGAAAGTAGAAGGCAACGGTGTTGACCATCGGCTCGATCATTGCCATCAGGCTGCCGAGAATGAGATCGCCGGTCAGTAGGTAGGCGGCACTCAATGCAACAGTAAAATGAATCGCGGCAAAACTCAGGGTCTTTTTCATCACGGCTTCCTCGTTTGGATACCCTGAGTATTGCGAATGATTATCAATAGTTAAATTTGATTGTTACTATTAAATTGATAGTTTAAAGCTATCTTTTGTTTGTGGAGGAATCACAGTCAGGGAATGGCCGTGAAGGCATCGCAGTGAGGGAATCGCAGTGAAGGCATGGCTGTGAGGGACTGGCCGTGATGGAATGGCGACCAGGATGCAGAAGCGGGACTGAACATCTCAGCAGCGGAGCCGACATAAAGAAAAGGCTGACGAATCCTCGTCAGCCTTGATCGGTTTGGTAAGACCCGCCTGCGAACCGGCGGGTCAGTCCGAGAGAGCTTACAGCGCCGCGATGGTCGCCTGCTGCTCTGCCAGTTTCACCAGTGTTTCTTTGTAGCCGTCCAGCTTCTCACGCTCTTTGGCAACAACGGCTTCCGGCGCTTTGGCAACGAAACCTTCATTGCCCAGTTTCCCTTCGATGCGTTTGATCTCGCCTTCGGTCTTCTGGATTTCTTTCGCCAGGCGGTCAAGCTCAGCGTCTTTGTCAATCAGACCGGCCATCGGGATCATCAGCTCAGACTTGCCAACCAGCGCAGTGGCACAGGCCGGGGTCTCTTCGCCGGCGGCCAGCACGCGGATGTCTTCCAGCTTCGCCAGAGACACCAGTACGGCCTTGTTGGCTTCCAGACGCGCCGCGTCTTTTTCGTCTGTGGCTTTCATCATCACATCCAGCGGCTTGCTCGGCGCGATGTCGTACTCGGCACGCAGGTTACGGATGCTGGTGATGAAGCTCTTCACCCACTCAATGTCAGCCAGAGCCTCGGCATTGAAGTTGGCTTCGTCGTACTGCGGCAGCGCCTGCAGCATAATGGTGTCACCCTCAACACCATCGACCAGCGGCTTGACGCTCTGCCAGATGGTTTCAGTGATGTACGGGATCACCGGGTGGGCCAGACGCAGGGTCTTCTCCAGCACGGTGATCAGAGTACGGCGGGTCGCACGTTGCTGTGCTTCGCTGCCTTTCCACAGGACCGGCTTGGTCAGCTCCAGGTACCAGTCACAGAACTGGTTCCAGATGAACTCATAGATGGTGTTCGCCGCCATATCCAGACGGAAGTTTTCAATGTGGGCATTGAAATCTTTCGCGGCCAGCTCGAACTGAGATTCGATCCACTGGTCTGCCAGTGAGTATTCCAGCTCGGCGCCTTCGGCGAAGCCGCAATCCTGATCTTCGGTGTTCATCAGCACGTAGCGGCTGGCGTTCCACAGCTTGTTACAGAAGTTACGGTAACCTTCCAGGCGCTTCATGTCCCAGTTGATGTCACGACCGGTCGAAGCCATGGCTGCCAGCGTGAAACGCAGGGCGTCGGTGCCATAAGGTTCGATGCCGTTCTCGAAAGTCTGACGGGTGTTCTTCTCGATCTTCGCGGCCAGCTGCGGCTGCATCATGTTGCCAGTGCGTTTTTCGACCAGTGATTCCAGATCGATGCCGTCGATCATGTCGATTGGGTCAAGAACGTTACCCTTGGATTTCGACATTTTGTCGCCGTTTTCATCACGGATCAGACCGGTCATGTAAACGGTCTTAAACGGTACCTGAGGTTTGCCGTTTTCATCTTTCACGAAGTGCAGCGTCATCATGATCATGCGCGCAACCCAGAAGAAGATGATGTCGAAACCAGAAACCAGCACATCCGACGGATGGAAGGTTTTCAGGGCTTCGGTGTCTTCCGGCCAGCCTTGGGTGCCGAAGGTCCACAGTGCAGACGAGAACCAGGTATCCAGCACGTCATCGTCCTGACGCAGCACCACAACCGGTGCCAGGTTGTTTTGCTCACGGACTTCTTCTTCGGTGCGACCCACGTAGACGTTGCCGTCGTTATCGTACCAGGCCGGGATCCGGTGGCCCCACCACAGCTGACGGGAAATACACCAGTCTTGCACGTCACGCATCCACGCGAAGTACATGTTTTCATACTGCTTCGGTACGAACTGGATGTCGCCGTTCTCGACCGCTTCAACTGCAGGCTTCGCCAGCGGCGCTGTGCGGACGTACCACTGATCGGTCAGCATCGGCTCGATCACCACACCGCCACGGTCGCCGTAAGGCACGGTCAGGTCGTGATCTTTAATTTCGTCCAACAGGCCCAGCGTATCAAACTCTGCCACGATGGCTTTACGCGCGGCAAAACGCTCCATGCCGTGGTAATTGGCCGGCAGCGCTGCGCTGTAGGCATCGCTTGGCTCACCATTGGTGGTGAAGACTTCCGCGGTATCGCGAATGTTGGCATCCAGAGTCAGGATGTTGATCATCGGCAGGCTGTGGCGCTTACCGACTTCGTAGTCGTTGAAATCGTGCGCCGGGGTGATTTTCACACAGCCGGTGCCTTTATCCATGTCCGCGTGCTCGTCACCCACGATCGGGATGCGACGATCGACGATTGGCAGGATGATTTCTTTGCCGATCAGATCTTTATAGCGCGGATCTTCCGGGTTCACGGCCACGCCGGTATCGCCCAGCATGGTTTCCGGACGCGTTGTCGCAACCACGATGTAGTCTTTGCCTTCCGCGGTTTTCACGCCGTCGGCCAGCGGATAGCGGAAGTGCCACATGTGGCCTTTCTTGTCTTTGTTCTCAACTTCCAGATCGGAAATCGCGGTGTGCAGTTTCGGATCCCAGTTCACCAGACGCTTGCCGCGGTAGATCAGGTCTTCTTCGTACAGGCGTACGAAAACTTCCTGAACGGCGTTCGACAGGCCGTCATCCATGGTGAAGCGCTCGCGATCCCAATCGACCGAGGCACCCAGGCGACGCAGCTGTTTGGTGATGGTGCCACCAGACTCGCCTTTCCATTCCCAGATTTTGTCGATGAAGGCATCACGGCCGTAGTCGTGCTTGGTTTTGCCTTCTTCGGCGGCAATTTTACGCTCCACAACCATTTGGGTGGCGATACCGGCGTGGTCGGTACCGACCTGCCACAGGGTGTTTTTGCCTTTCATACGCTCACAGCGGATCAGGGTATCCATGATGGTATCCTGGAACGCGTGGCCCATGTGCAGGCTGCCCGTGACGTTTGGCGGTGGGATCATGATGCTGTAGGCATCTTTAGTCGTATCACCGTGAGGCTTGAAGTAGCCAGCCTCTTCCCAGCGCTGATACAGCGCTTTTTCAATTGATTGTGGGTTGTATGTCTTTTCCATAGCGCTCTTAGAAGGATCTATATGGGAATTAGGGCGTCTCAGGGGCAGCGGCGGTCTGAAGCTGAATACCGGCAAGCCGGTAGGCCTTATAGCGTTCGCGGGCCTGCTGCTTGAGTTTTTCATCGCAAGGAACGAAGTCTATCACTTGTGAGAAGGTAACAGCAAAATTTGGTGCATCCTGACTCAAATTTATCAGCACGCTCCTTCGTCCGCTGTGGCGTAACCCCGGCCAGCCGATTTCTACCGGCGATCCGCCGCGCGGGCCTTCACCCACCAGGTTATGCGGGACGAAGTTATCCGGCTCTTGCTGCCACAGATACTCATCGATTTGCTCGGCCTGCGCTTTAGAGGCGGCCAGCAGGTAAACCTTGTGCCCCTGTTGATAACTCAATGCTGCCTGATGGCAGGCAAAATGCAGCGGATAGTCGCGATCGGCTGCGGTTTGGCTGTCATCGATTATATAAAAAGTAGCATGAGTCATCGCGGTTGCTCTCAAAAAGAAAGGGGCCGTATCGGCCCCTGGGTGTCATCTTATTCGACGTTATCCTGGCCGGCACGGTTAAGCAGGAACTGGACCAGCAGCGGGACCGGACGGCCCGTCGCGCCTTTCTCTTTCCCGCCTTTCCAGGCTGTTCCGGCAATATCCAGGTGCGCCCAGTTGTACTTTTTCGTAAAGCGGGACAGGAAACAACCGGCGGTGATGGTGCCGGCACCCGGCGTCCCCAGGTTCGCCATATCGGCAAACGGGCTCGCCAGCTGATCCTGGTACTCATCGCTCATCGGCAGGCGCCATGCACGGTCACCGGCTTGCTCAGAGGCGTTGATCAGCTCGTGCGCCAGTGGGTTGTGGTTGGCGATCAGGCCGCTGATGTGGTTGCCCAGCGCCACCACGCAGGCACCGGTCAGGGTGGCGACGTCAACGACGCAGTCAGGTTCGAAGCGTTCGGCATAGGTCAGCGCGTCACACAGCACCAGGCGGCCTTCGGCGTCGGTGTTCAGGACTTCGACCGTCTGGCCGGACATGGTGGTCAGGATATCGCCCGGACGGTAGGCATTGCCACCTGGCATGTTTTCACAACCGGCCAGGATGCCGACAACGTTGATCGGCAGGTTCAGCTTGGCCAGTGACTTCATGGCACCGAATACAGTCGCCGCGCCGCACATGTCGTATTTCATCTCATCCATGTTGGCGGACGGCTTGATGGAGATACCGCCGGAGTCGAAGGTCAGGCCCTTCCCGATCAGAACCACAGGTTTCGCGTCCGGATCCGGGCTGCCTTTGTACTCAATGACTGACATCATGGCTTCGTTTTTCGAGCCCTGACCGACAGCCAGGTAAGAGGTCATGCCCAGCGCTTGCATCTCCTGCTCGCCGATGATTTTGGTGCTGACGGTTTCGAAATCGTCGGCCAGGCGGCGGGCCTGGGAGGCCAGGTAAGCCGGGTTGGCCACGTTTGGCGGCATGTTGCCCAGATCTTTCCCGGCTTTCACCCCGGAGGCCACGGCCAGGCCGTGCGAGATCGCACGCTCGCCCAGTGACAGCTCACGACGGGTCGGCACATTGAATACCAGCTTGCGCAGCGGACGGCGGGTTTCCGGCTTGCTGCTCTTGAATTGGTTGAAGGTGTACAGGCTGTCTTTGGTGGTTTCAACGGCTTGGCGGACTTTCCAGTAGGTATCGCGGCCTTTCACGTGCAGCTCGGTCAGGAAACACACCGCTTCCATTGAGCCGGTTTCGTTGAGGGTGCTGATAGTCTTCTTGATGATCTGCTTGTACTGGCGTTCGTCCAGTTCACGCTCTTTCCCACAACCAACCAGTAATACACGCTCAGATAATACATTGGGTACATGGTGAAGCAGCAGCATTTGGCCCGGCTTACCTTCCAGGTCGCCACGGCGCAGTAGCGAGCTGATATAGCCGTCACTGATTTTATCAAGTTGCTCAGCAATTGGAGAGAGGCGGCGTGGTTCGAAGACGCCGACGACGATACAGGCACTGCGCTGTTTCTCCGGGCTACCACTTTTTACACTGAACTCCATGCGTACTCCTACATCCTATAAAGACAATTAAAGCTAAATGTTAGATAATGCCGCACTTACTTGTTGGACCGTGATTTCGGTATAGGATCAAAGTGCAGGCTAACGATTAGCCGAAAGATTAAAAAATAACTACTTAACCGAAAAACTATAGTGATTCCAGCAAAAAAACAAGTTTTCTATGGGTGTATAACGCGTGATTATTGTTCGGTATTTGACACGTGAGACATTAAAGAGCCAATTTGCGGTTCTTTTGGTGCTCTTTCTTGTCTTTATCAGCCAAAAATTTATTCGAGTGCTGGCCTCGGCCACCGAAGGGTCGATCCCCACAGAGCTGATCCTGACCCTGATGGGTCTGTACATGCCGTCGATGGCATTGCTGATGCTGCCGCTGAGTTTGTATATCGGGATTCTGCTGACCTTCGGCCGCCTGTATGCCGAGAGTGAAATCACGGTGATGAATGCCACCGGGATCGGCAATAAATTCCTGATCCGCGCCGCGTTGTGGCTGGCGGTGATTACCGGCTCGGTTGCCGGCTTCAATGCCCTGTGGCTGGCACCGTGGAGTGCAGAGCAGGAGACCCGGGTGATGGAGCAGGTGGAAGCCGACTCCGGTCTCGATTTGCTGGTGAAGGGGCAATTTCAGGCCGCGCCGGACGGGAAAGGGGTGGTCTTTGTCGATGACATTACCGATGGTGGCACCAAGCTGCACAATGTCTTTGTGGCGCAGCTGACAGCCCGAGATGCGTTGCGCCCGAGCGTGCTGGTCTCTGAACGGGGCTATGTCAGCGAGCTGGCCGATGGCCGCCAGGTGCTGGATCTGCAGGAGGGGACCCGTTATGAAGGGATCCCGACCCGGCTCGACTATGCCATCACTGAATTTGACGGCTATCAGGCGTTGATCGGCCAGCGGGCCGTGCGCGAAAAGAGCCGTGACTGGGATGCGCTGCCGACGCTGGAATTGATGCAGCGTCCGGAGCTGGCGGCGAAGGCCGAGTTCCAGTGGCGGATGTCGCTGGTGCTCTGTATTCCGTTGCTGACCATGGTCGTGGTGCCGCTGTCGGCGGTGAATCCGCGTCAGGGTCGTTTTGCCAAGCTGGTGCCGGCCGTATTGCTGTACCTGGCCTATTTCCTGGCGATCAGTGCTGCCAAGTCCAGCGTTGAAGACGGTGCGCTGCCGTCGGAAATCGGGTTGTGGGGGATCAACCTCGCCATCCTGTTGATTGCGGTGGCCCTCAATACCTGGGATACGTTACCGGTGCGGCAGCTGAGAGAAAAATTACGGAGACGCGGCTGATGTTTAAGATTCTGGACTGGTACATTGGCCGAACGATTATCGCAACCACCAGCCTGACGCTGTCGACTTTGGTGGGACTGTCGGCGATCATTAAATATGTCGAGCAGCTGCGTAAGGTCGGGGAAGGCACCTACGACTTGTGGAAAGCGCTGGCGTTCGTATTGCTGAGCGTGCCGCGTGATATTGAGATGTTCTTCCCGATGGCGGTGCTACTGGGCGCCTTGATTGGCCTGGGCGCTCTGGCCTCCAGCTCGGAGCTGGTGGTGATGCAGGCGGCCGGTTTTTCCAAACTGGATATCGGGCTGTCGGTACTGAAGACGGCGGTCCCCCTGATGTTGATTGTGACCCTGCTGGGCCAGTGGGGCGCGCCGGAAGCACAGAAGGCTGCGCGTGAGCTGCGGGCGCTGTGGACGTCCGGCGGGAACATGCTGTCGGTACAACGCGGGGTGTGGGCCAAAGACGGCAATGACTTTATCTATATCGGCCGGGTCCATGAACAAAACCAGCTCGATGCGATCAATGTCTGGCAGTTTGATGAGCAGGATAAACTGGCGCAGACCGTGTTTGCCCGCAGTGCCTCTTATGATGCGGTGCAGGGCTGGATGCTGGAAGATGCCACGGTGACTGATATTGATGACATCCAGCAGTCGAACCAGGAATATCCAACCCTGGCCTGGCAGACCACGCTGACGCCGGACAAGCTGGCGGTGGTGACCGTGAAGCCGGAAGAGCTGGCGTTGTCCGGGGTGTATAACTATGTGTCGTATCTGAAGGAATCGCAGCAGGATGCGTCGCGCTATGAGCTGGCTTTCTGGCGCAAGGCGCTGCAGCCGGTGTCGATTGCCGTGATGATGCTGCTGGCACTGTCCTTTGTATTCGGGCCGTTGCGCTCGGTGACCATGGGGGCTCGGGTCCTGTCCGGAGTGATCTTCGGGTTTGCGTTCTATATTTCCAACGAAGTGTTCGGCCCGCTCAGTATTGTCTATCGCCTGCACCCGATTGTCGGCGCGTTGGGACCGAGTCTGGTTTTTCTGTTTATCACCCTGTATTTACTGCGGCGTAAGTTGTAACCGCCCCCTAACAGCGCACGGATACAAAAAAGGAGCTTTCGAGCTCCTTTTTCTTTATGGGTTGCCCACAGTATTAATTAGGCTTGGGCAGGACAATCATTTCGCTGTTGGCCATCAGATCCTGCAGCGATTGTTTCTCTTGGTTGAACGGGGCCCACAGATTGCCTAAACCAAAGGCAGACGTGGCCATGCGGATGAGCGCTTGGGTCAGGCGAATATTTGAGCCGTCTTTGTTTTGTACCCGGAGTTTCCAGGCGCGCATCCCCAGCGTCTGGCCGCCGCGGCACCAGAAAAAAGCATAAAATCCGGCGATCACCACAGCCAGGTAAATCGAATAAATCACGCTGACGATCGGATGCTGGCTCATATAGGCGCTGGCATCTTCGTACGGGCCGAGGCTGATCACACCCAAGTGGAGCAGGGTGGCGACCAGCGCTGTGGCCACACCGCCGGCCAGCATCAGAATGGCTGCCACGACGAGCAGATCATAGAGCCAGGCACCTAAGCGGCGCAGCAGGCCGGGATAGACTTTGGCAGAAGAAACGTCCTGTTGTTTGGTCTTTTTCACGGGAGTGTCCAAAAGTTAATCACATGAGGCTGGGCGCAGTGTAGCAATTTCTCCTGGGCCGGGAAATGGCCGGGCCGTGGGAAATGAGAGGTAGCTGGTTTTCTTTAATTTTCCTGTGAAAATAATGGCTTTGCTATCCAGTTCGTATTTTCGGAATTCCCCGCCGGAGTTGTCCGCCCGGTCGCCGAGAAGCTGGCTATGTTCTCTATACGGCTTTGCGAATGCCTGCTGTTTTTCCGTGGCTCTGCCACCGTCCATATTCCATCCGATGGCTGGGGGCGGGGAAAGGTATCGCGCAGAATCAGGCCTGATCAGTTGCACCGCATTAAACACTGAGGGGAGAGCAGCCCTTGGTGATGCAGTCTTCGCACAGGAACACTCTGACAATGTGCCTACCAATAAAGGGAATAGGGAGATCATATGGCAGCTAAGAGTTATTTTCATCGAGGCGGCACCCAGCCGTTGCTTGGAAAAACAATTTCGCAGCAATTTGCTGAAATTGCCGAGGCATTTCCGGATCAGGAGGCCGTAGTGGCGATACCACAACAGCGTCGCCTCACCTACCGTGAACTGGCCGATGAAATTGATCTGCTGGCGAAGGGGCTGCTGGCCGCCGGATTTAGCAAAGGGGATCGGGTCGGAGTCTGGTCGACCAATAATCTGGAGTGGATCCTGTTGCAAATGGCCACAGCCCGAGTCGGGATTGTGTTGGTCAACATCAATCCGGCGTACCGCAAACGAGAGCTGGCCTATGCGCTGCAATGCTCTGAAGTTCAGGGGATGTTTGTGATCCCGTCGTTCCGGGACAGCAGTTATCTCGACATTCTGACCGAGTTATTACCGGCGCTGCAACGGGACACCTTTGATTTGGCTTCTCCGCCGGTGCATGCGGAGTTTCCTTTCTTGCGCCATGTGGTGGTCTATGATCCGCAGCAACCGATGCAAACGGAGCGACCGGCACCGGGATTTGCGGTGTGGGGGGATGTGATCGAAGCCGGGCGCAGCATTTCAGATGCCCAGCTGGATGCGGTGAGCGATGCCCTCGATTGCGACGATCCCATCAATATTCAGTACACCTCGGGCACGACCGGGTTTCCCAAAGCCGTGGTGCTCAGTCATTTGAATATCCTCAACGATGCCTACTTCTCGGCGCAGGCGATGCACTTTACCGAACATGATCGCTTATGTGTGCCGGTGCCGTTTTATCACTGCTTCGGTATGGTACTGGCGAACCTGCTATGTTTGTCGGTCGGGGCCTGCATCGTGATCCCGGCCGAACACTTCCATCCGCTTTCCGTGCTGAAAGCCGTTGATCAGGAAAAATGTACCGCCTTGCACGGGGTACCGACCATGTTTATTGCCGAGTTGGATCATCCTGAGTTCAAGCACTTTGATGTCAGTTCATTACGGACCGGGATCATGGCCGGGGCGACCTGCCCGCCGGCATTGATGCTGCGGGTGATGGAAGAGTTAAACTGCCGGGAGATCCTGATCGGCTATGGCCAGACGGAAGCGGCGCCGCTGAGCCATTTAACCGAGATTGATGATTCACTGGAGCGCCGCACTGAAACGGTGGGTAAGAATCTGCCGCACCAGGAAGTGAAAGTTGTCAACATTGAAACGGGGGCGACAGTGCCGTTGGGACAACCGGGGGAAATCTGTTTTCGCGGTTATAACCTGATGCGGGGATACTATGGCAATGAGGAGGCGACCCGGGAAGCGATCGACCCGCAAGGCTGGCTGCATTCCGGGGATCTTGGCGTTATGGATGAAGACGGATATGTGCGGATCACCGGACGCATTAAAGAAATGATTATTCGCGGCGGTGAAAATATTTATCCGCGGGAAATTGAAGAGTTCCTGTATTCCAATGAGAAAATTCAGCAGGTAGCCGTGTTCGGGGTTCCGCAGCCGTTCTATGGGGAAGAAGTGGTGGCCTGGGTTCAACTACACCCCGGGGAAGAGATGAGTGCCGAGGAGTTGCAGGCGTTCTGTCAGGATGAACTGGCCCACTTTAAAATTCCCAAAGTGATCCGGTTTGTCGAACATTTTCCAATGACGGTCACCGGTAAGCTGCAGAAGTTCAAAATGCGGGATCTGGAAATTGAGCAGGAACGGCAGGAGCAAGCCGCCACGGCTCAGGCAGCGACCTGATCGGGTTCTCATCCATCTATTGCCCATCGCCCCGGCAAGTCGCCGGGGCTTGCTTTTGCAACACTTGATGGGATGGGAATGCCAAGTTGGATAAACTTTCATCACTCGACAGCGAATTGTCGCCAGGCGTGATAAAAATGATTGTATATCAACCCCGTATCCGTATAATGGCCAGCACCTGCCCGAGTGGTGAAATTGGTATACACGACGGATTCAAAATCCGTTTCCTTCGGGAGTGACGGTTCAAGTCCGTCCTCGGGCACCATATCTTATATAATAAAGCCTCGACTTCGGTCGGGGCTTTGTTGTTTCTGCGGCCCGGAAACCCGGCCTGGGGATTGGAATACTGGCGTGATGATCCCGGTCGGAGATGGTTTTTTTCGCAAATGGGAAATTCAGTATCACGAAGAGGAAGCCAGGGCGGCTTCCTCTTTTCATGTTGACGTCATCCCGTGGGAGCGACGTGGCTCCCACGTTGTTCAGTCGGGTTAGAACATCGCCGGGAGTTTGGTAAACAATGTCGGCTCTGTATCTGGCGTCCAGGTCGCTTGCGAAATATGTGCAGATTCGACACTGTAGCGCTCACCTTTATAGGTGACGACATCACCGACTTCATAGCTGACATTGGTACGCCAGACGATTGCAGGCATGCTGTTCACCCACAGGCTGGAAGCTGATGACGGTGCCCAGTCGGCCTGCGCTGTATGCGCGGTGACGGCTTTGTACAGGATGTCATCGTGACGGACGTAATCCCCTTCAGCATAGGCGGTCCCGACAGTCCATTGTGGTGAATAGTTGTCAATGGTATCGAAGACATAGCCCGCTTCTTTTGCGATCTTAATAAACTTCGCCAGTTTCGGCAGGTTTTGGGTCGCGCCCATGCCCCGCTTGCCATCTTCAAACAGGAAATCGTGGGTCAGGACGATCACCTTGTCGGCATGCAGGGAGGTACCGCACGGGAAAGTTTGGGTCTTCGAGTTGATCGGCTCGATGGTGGTTGGCGCACAGGCGTTGATGGCGGCATCAACATAACCCAGGAAGACGTCTGCTTCGGTCAGACTGTTGGCCGGCATTGGGATCCCCCAGTTCTCCGGTGCCCAGTCTACATCCCAGCCATGCAATTGATAATTCTTGTTGGTCAGGATATCTGCTACCTGGATGGAGGCTTTGACACTGTCAGATGGGTTTGCCGGATCACAAACATAGCCCGGCTCCCAAGGTTTCAGATCGTCAGAAGTTGCGCACAAGCCATCTCCTTTGAAGTTCTTCGCAACGCGCCAGCCATTGGTGTATGGCAGACGCGCCAGGCTGTCACCCTTGTAATTCGGGTAAGAATGAACACTTGGAATATAGGACTCGATGACAGTCAGGTTTTTATCAAACATGGAGGCGTCATAGACCGGATCCTGATAGGAGTCGATTTGGTGGTTCCCGGTTACGTTACATGCGGCAGCGGTATTCTCGCCGTTTTCACCCAGGCAGTTATGGACCATGTGATCATAACTGTGGTTGGCGACAACATGGCCGGTATCCAGCAGGTACTTCAGGGCTTCTAATGCCTGGTCTTCATTCTCATCACCAATACCGTCCAGGTGCCAGGCATTAATATAGAAGGTCCCCTTCACGCCGGCATCATTCATGACCTTCACCATTGGAATGGTGGCATTGACCGGGCCATCGTCAAAGGTCAGATAGATGGTGCCTTTCGGGGCCGCTTGCGCTGACATGGCAGCAGCAAGCAAGGTGCCTGAGCATAAAACAGAAAGTAAAGTTTTCTTCATGGCTATATTCCTATTTGGATAGAGGGTTCAACATTTTGGTGTGGAGACGGTATCCGAGTCGAAGTGGATATCCACTGTTGTCTATCATTAGCTCAAGAAGGGATGAGGGAGATCTACAGCGGTATAATTGATATGCGCGTTATAAAACAATGTATTTAAATTGAAAATTTCATTTGCAAAATTGTTTGGATTCACTTCGCATTTTTTGATTTAAGTTTTCGGATTTCTTGCTAATTCAGTTCTTTTGAACTCTGTGTTTTTCGTGCACCTATTCTTTTTTGAAATATTAATTATTTTGTGATTTGAGAACTTCTTCACGTTAATGCAACCGGTTGCGCTTTTTACTTCTCTCTAATTTGGTTACAATTTTTACGTCGCTAAAAAAGCGGAATAATTAAAAAGTGGAGAGTGGGATGAAAAAGATTCTTTTGTGTTGTAGTGCCGGTATGTCGACCAGTATGTTGGTGCAGAAAATGGTGAAAGCCGCGGAAGCGCGTGGGATGGAATGCCAGATTGAAGCCCATCCGGTGGCGACGTTTGAAGAGAAAATTCAGCAGTATGATGTATGCTTGCTCGGGCCTCAGGTCCGCTTCCAGCTTGAAGACTTGCGAAAAACCGCGAGCCTGCATGGGAAACAAGTGGATGCCATTTCACCGATGGCTTACGGCATGATGAAGGGAGAAGAGGTGCTCGATCAGGCCTTGTCGCTCATGAATAAGTAACCCATGCCTTGAGCCGAATCATATTCGGCTCAATTAAATTTAAGGACAGATTTATTTTGACTCTGCATTACTCAATGCGGGGCGGGGTTCTTTATCTTTAAATCAAAGGATTAATGATTATGAAGCTTTACGATAAGTTAATGCATGTCGTAGAAACCAAAGTCGCCCCTATGGCGGCGAAGGTGGGTTCTCAAATACATGTGCGTGCTATGCGTGATGGTTTTATTACCGCAATGCCATTTATTATTGTCGGTAGTTTTATTCTGATATTTGCTTTTCCGCCGTTTGCGGAAGATACAACGAATGCCTTTGGCCGCGCTTGGTTAGACTTTGCCACAGAAAACTTTGACGCCATCATGATGCCTTACAATATGTCAATGGGCATTATGACGATCTTTGTGTCCCTGGGGGTGGCTTATAGTTTAGCACGTGCCTATATGATGGACGGCATTACGTGTGCCTGTTTGTCGCTGATGAGTTTCCTTCTGATTTGTGCGCCTGTGACGGATGGTGCCTTACCAGCGAACCACATGGGCGGAACCGGGATTTTTACTGCGGTATTGAGTGCTTTCTTTGCTGTTGAACTGGTTCGCTTCCTGCAAAAACACAATATCACGATTAAAATGCCAGAGCAGGTACCCCCTGCGATTGCGCGTTGTTTCGAGATGTTGATCCCGGTTTTAATTATCTTCATGACGCTGTACCCACTCAGCCTGTTCGTCCAAAGCCAGTCTGGCATGCTGATCCCTGATGTGGTGATGGATCTGTTCAGACCGCTTGTCTCTGCGTCTAATACTCTACCGGCAATCATCGGTGCACTATTGTTGTCACAGTTACTCTGGTTTGCAGGGATTCACGGTGCCGCGATCGTTGTTGGTCTGCTGTCACCAATCTTCCTGACTAACATTGGTGCGAACACTGCGGCCTTCGTTGCGGGTGAGCCGATTCCAAATATCTTTACTCAGCCATTCTGGGATTTCTACATCTTCATTGGTGGTTCGGGTGCAACCTTAGCCCTGGCGATTCTGATGGTGTTCAGTCGTTCTGTTCATCTACGTAGCCTGGGTCGAATGAGTGCAGTGCCTGGTTTCTTCCAGATTAACGAGCCAATTATTTTTGGTGCGCCAATCGTGATGAACCCAATGCTATTTGTTCCTTTCGTATTCGCTCCGATCGTCAACGCAGTCATTGCATTCACCGCCGTGAAGATGGGCTTTGTTGGTATGGGTGTTGCTACAACACCATGGACGACACCTGCGATCATCGGTGCCTCTTGGGGTACAGGTTGGACATTTGCCCCTGTGTTACTGGTTGTTGGCCTGCTCATTATTGACCTGCTGATTTACCTACCATTCTTCAAGATGTTCGAAAAACAATTGCTTGAAGATGAGAAGAAAGTTGCTGCAGAGCAAGAGCAACAGGATGCCGCGGAAGGTACGCCGGCAACCGCATAATTTAGTTTTGGGCTACGGGTTCATCCGTAGCCCCATTTTAGCCATTTGAGGAGAGAAATGATGGATCAAGAAGCCGTTGTAATGGAAATTATCGTCAATGCCGGTGAAGCGCGCAGTCTGTGTTACGAAGCGTTGGGCAAGGCGAAAAAGCATGAGTTGGATCAGGCTCGTGATTTACTGAAGCAAGCAAAAGCATGCCTGAATAAAGCTCACCTGACCCAAACCCTGCTGATTGAAGCCGATCAGGGCGAAGGGAAAGTGCCGATGACCTTGGTGATGGTGCATGCACAAGATCACCTGATGACCACGATTCTGGCCCATGAACTGGTGACCGAGATGGTTGGTATGTACGAAAACCTGGCGAAATAATAGGGACATATGATGACTAAATCTCCGCTGAAACTCGCCATTATCGGAGGTGGCAGTAGTTATACCCCTGAGTTGGTTGAAGGCGTTTTAAAACGGCTCGATCGGATCCCGGTGAAAGAGATGCATTTCGTTGATGTGGAAGCGGGGAAAGAGAAGCTGGCTGTGATTGAGGCACTGACTCGGCGTATGGTGGACAAAGCAGGGGCGGATATTACCGTGACTGCGTCCATGGATCGCCGGGCTGCGATCCAAGGTGCTGATTTCGTAATGACGCAATTTCGTGTGGGGGGGCTCCAGGCCCGAGCCAATGATGAGCGGATCCCACTGAAATATGATGTGATTGGCCAGGAAACAACTGGGCCGGGTGGTTTTGCCAAGGCACTCAGGACCATCCCGGTCATTTTGGACATCTGTAAAGATATTGAAGAGTTGGCGCCCAATGCCTGGATGCTGAACTTTACCAATCCGGCAGGTCTGGTGACGGAAGCGGTACAGAAATATACCCGGGTGAAGACCATCGGGCTATGTAATGTGCCGGTTTCCATGAAAATGATGATTGCCGAGATGATGGACTGCCAGCCACATGAGCTGACGCTGGAATGTGCAGGGCTGAATCATTTGGTTTGGGCGCACCGGGCTTGGTTACATGGCCGGGATATTACGGCGGAAGTGCTGAAGAAGGTCGGAGACGGCGCCAGCTACAGCATGAAAAATATCAGTGAAGAGCCTTGGGACCCGGACTTCCTGAATGCCCTAGGCGCGATCCCTTGCCCCTATCACCGCTACTTCTATCAGACCGAGGTGATGCTGGCCGAGGAGAAAGCCACGGCTCAGAAGGAAGGCACCCGTGCTGAGCAGGTGATGAAGACGGAGCAGGAACTGTTTGAACTTTATCAGAATGAGTCTCTGGCGGAGAAGCCGGAGCAGCTCGAGAAGCGAGGTGGGGCTTATTACTCGGATGCTTCACTGAACCTGGTGGATGCGATTTATAACGATCAGAAGTCTATTCATGTTGTGAATATCCGTAATAACGGCACTATTCCGTCGCTTCCGGATGATGTGGTGATTGAGTGTAGCGCCGTGGTCGGCAGCTGGGGGGCTCGCCCGATTGCAGTGGGCCGGTTAGGGCCGCAGGTTCTGGGCTTGATCAGCCAAGTGAAAGCCTATGAGCAGCTGACCGTAGAAGCCGCAGTTCATGGTGATTATGACAAAGGATTGATGGCGCTGGTGAGTAACCCGCTGGTTCCGGATATTCATAAGGCGAAGTTGATCTTGGATGAGATCCTCAAAACCAATCATGATTATCTACCGCAGTTTCATCAGTAAGCGGACGTATCAGCGGCAAATGGCCTGTGCATTTGCCGCTTAGCTATCTGGAAAGGTTATGCACGTAATATTTAATGCAGATGATTATGGTCTGACACCCGGCGTCAATCTGGGAATCGTTGAGGCTTGCCGCCAGGGGGTGGTGCGTTCGACGACGATGATGGTCGGGATGCCGGCGGAGCCTCAGGCTGTGGCCCTGGCACGGCAAACATCGGCGCTGAACGTGGGACTGCATTTGCGCTTTACCTTAGGGCGCCCGTTAACGGCAGCGTCATCCCTGGTGGGGGAGGATGGTCAATTTCATCGCCCTGATCAGTTCTGGCATCGACGTGGGTTTTCCAGCCGGGACATCGCTGACGAAGTCATTGCCCAGCTCGACGCATTTCAAGCCAGCGGCATGAAACTCAGCCACGTGGACAGTCACCACCATGCCCATTCGCACCCGGAAATTTTTCCGGTTGTGGCGGAAGTGATGCAGGATTACCCCGTGCCGCTTCGGGCGACGGGTTATCTGGACGGCACGGGCAGTGAATATCGCTATCAGTTCGACCATCATTTTTATGGCCCTGATCTGAGTGTCGAGCGCTTGCTGTCTCTGATCAAACCGTATCAGGGACAATGCGATGTGTTGGAAATCATGACGCATCCGGCCTATGTGGATCAGCCATTGCTCGATATCAGCTCCTATCACGTCGAGCGGGCGCAGGAGCTGGCGATTCTTACCGATCCGGCTCTGAAGGAGGCTCTGGATATCCTGGATATCCGGGTCAGTGACTTTTCAATCTTCGCTCGCTGACCGCTGTTTTAAACGGAGCGCCTGTCGCCTCGGGTTGTTCCGGGCGCCCATAAATCGAGTCCAATAGCGGCTGCCAGCGCCTATCCCCCTGTCACTAGGCGATCACCTGGCAGCCTGCTATTTTTTCGTTGCTCATTGATGACGATACCGATATTTTGTCGGGGAATCAGTGTTTTCATACCCTGAGAGAATGTTTCGGCGTTGGCAGACCAAGGTAGCCCTTTATATGGCAAGTATTCAAGATGTTGCATCCCTGGCTGGAGTGCACCGCTCCACCGTCTCACGGATCATCAATGGTGAAGGTAAGTTCCGCGCGGATACGAAACGCAAGGTTGAGTTGGCTATGGCTGAGCTCAACTACCGCCCCAGTGCCATCGCTCGCTCTTTGGCGACCGCTTCCTCCAATATGGCTGGGCTCCTGGTCACCTATTACACCGGTGGGTTCTTCGGGGAGATGATGGAGCAGGTTCAGTCCGAGTTGGATAAACACGGTAAGTTCCTGATCACCGCGCAGGGGCACCTGTCTGCTGAGGGGGAGCGGGAGGCGATCCGGCGGTTTCATCATTTACGCTGTGACGGGTATGTCCTGAACAGTCGCTACCTGTCGGATGATGAACTGCGTGAACTGGCGCAGGAGCCCATTCCGTTTGTCTTGCTGGATCGGCAGGTATCCGGCCTGGAATCCCGTTGTATTACCTTTGACCACCGCTTGGCTGCCAAACAGGCGGTGCGTTGCCTCATCGAGCAAGGCCACCGGAAAATTGCCTGTATCTCCGGATCTTTGAGCCGAGCCAGTAGTTTTCAGCGCTATCAAGGATACGTTGAAGCCTTACAGGAAGCCGGGATCATCCAGGATCCGGGCTGGGCTGAAGAGGGGGATTACAGCCGCGAGAGCGGGTATCGGGCAGCTCAGGCCATTTATCGCGCCTGTCCGGAAATAACCGCGGTTTTTTCTTGTAGTGAAGAGATGACACTCGGGGCATTACTGTTTTTCCATCAGCATAATGTTGCGATTCCCCAGCAGCTGTCTTTGATCAGCTTTGACAGTGTCGGCTTGTGCGCCAGCCTGTATCCGCCGATTTCGGAAGTGCATTTTCCAATCCGTGAAATGGCGCAATCAGCGGTTGAGTTGCTGATCAGTCAAATTCAGGGACAACCCAGTGCGACTTGCTGCCATTTTCAGCCAGAGCTTCGATTGCGAGACAGTGTCCATTCGAGGCTGAAAGCGGACGGTTTCTAATCAATCAGTCCGGTTCCACAGGAGAAGCGTTGTATCTCAAATCGAGCTGCGTATAATACGTTGCATTGCCCGAGTGGTGAAATTGGTATACACGACGGATTCAAAATCCGTTTCCTTCGGGAGTGACGGTTCAAGTCCGTCCTCGGGCACCATTTTCCAAACAACAAAGCCTCAGCGAAAGCTGGGGCTTTGTTGTTTCTGGCTCCGGGTTCCCGCTTCGTCTTTTTCTGCTTTTATCTTCAGTGTTATTGACTCTGTCAATTGTAATTAAGTAGGTTATTGGAAGGGTAATTGCGTCGACGCCTGCCAAAAGTGTCACATCTCTTACCGATCACAAGCCACTCACACAAAATAATGATAAAGGAGTTGGGGTCTTATGCGCGCAGCAAATTCAGAGTATCTACTGGCGGCACTGAGAAATATCATCAAGGCCAAGGGGCTCACCTATAAAGAGCTGGCCGAACGGCTCGGGGTGCCCTTGTCGACCTTCAAGCGTCACTTGTACAGCCCGAATATTACTCTGGAGAAGTTGCTCGATTATTGCATGGAAGTAGGAACGACCCTGGACGAGTTGCAGAAACTGGCGATCAAGCTGCAGCATGATAACGACAGTTTTTTCAGCCATACCCAGGATGAAATTTTTTACCAGTTTCCCCAGCTATATGATTTTTATCGCGAGTTGCGACACCTGCGGCAACAGGACAGCTATACGTACATGCGTAAGAAGTATGGTCTGAACAAATCTTCGACTTACGGCTACCTGCGTGCTCTGGAAATGCTGGGTCTGGTGAAACTGGCCGAAGACAACAAGATCCAGCTGGTAGGGCCGTTTTACTACCGCTTTTCCGAAAATTCCAAGTTGAGTCACAAGTACAAGACGATCCTCAAAGAGCAGGCCCTGGATAATCCGGATTGTGTCCGAGTCGGGTTCTCCCGAATGTATTTAACCGAGGCGCAGCTTGGAGAGCTGAACCAAATGCTGGCCAAAGAGATCCTTAAGTACCACAGTGAAAATATGCAAAACAGTGAGACGGAGGCGGATCTGCTGCGCAATGTCCTGCTATTTGTCACCCAGCACCAACCGTTGGTGTTCTCTGAAGGGATCGGCTCATTGCCCCATTCGTTTCTTCAGGACGTGAAAACTGCGATTGATCGGTGTGAAGCGCTGGGGACGTGAAGGCCCCCGGCGTCGTTGGCTTCTCCGTGGTTCAGGCGGGCTTGGCCAGGTGGCAGGCCACGAAATGCCGGGTGCCGTTTTCAGCCGGGGCCGACTCCGTGAGTGCCGGGTAGCTTTGGGTACAGTGTATGGTGGCGTGCGTACACCGGGAAGCAAAATGGCAGCCGGGCGGTGGGTTCATTGGTGACGGCACATCCCCTTGCAACATGACGCGTTTGCCCCGTTGGCGCGGATCCGGGATTGGGATCGCGGCGATGAGTGCTTGGGTATAAGGGTGTTGCGGATGACGGAACAGCGTTTCGGTATCGCTGATTTCGACGATACGCCCCAGATACATCACAGCAATCCGGTCTGAGATATGTCGCACCACCGACAGGTCGTGGGCAATGAAAATCAAGGCCAGGTTCATTTGCTTTTGCAGATCCAGCAGGAGATTGATGATTTGCGACTGGACCGACACATCGAGCGCCGATACGGCCTCGTCACAGACAATCAGCTTCGGATTCAGGGCAATAGCCCGGGCGATGCCGATCCGCTGGCGCTGGCCGCCGGAAAATTCATGTGGATATCGGCTGGCCGCAGAAGCCGGTAGCCCGACTTTTTGCAGCAACTCCTGAACCCAGATTTCCCGCTCATCCGGCAGGCCGATGCCGTGGATCTCGAACGGCTCGGCGAGGATGGTCCCGATGGTGTGGCGGCTGTTGAGGCTCTCCATCGGATCCTGAAAGATAATTTGCATCTCTTTGCGCAGGGAAACCATGTCCGAGGCGCTCAGGCCGGTGATATCCCGCCCGTTGTAGATGATCTGCCCGGCCGTGGGTTCGTGCAGTTTCAACAGGGTCCGCCCGACCGAACTTTTACCGCAGCCGGATTCGCCGACCAGTCCCAGGGTTTCCCCGGCGTTGACTTCGAAAGACACGCCATCGACGGCATAGACGGATTTGGCTTTCCCAAACAGCGAGCCGCGGACCGGATAGTGCTGTTTCAGATCGACTAACTTCAGAATTGTTTCAGCCATGATTTACCTCATTGATCATCAGGCAGCTCACATCGTGCCCCGGGGAGACGCTCTGCGGCTGCGGGACGGTTTCGCCGCAGCGCTCATTTTGGTCATGGCAACGGTTGCGGAACCGGCAACCGGAAGGCATTTCCTGCAGTGAAGGCACTGAGCCGGGGATGGTTTCCAGTTTGGTTTTCGGTTGGCCTTCAAGGCGGGGGATCGCGCGAAGCAGCCCCTGGGTGTAGGGATGCTGCGGGGATTCGAACAGCGTGAACACATCAGCGCGTTCGACCACCCGGCCCGCATACATCACGACGACGTCATCACACATTTCGGCGACCACGCCCAGATCGTGGGTGATGAAGATGATGGCCATATTGTTTTCGGCCTGAATGGTGCGCATCAACGCCAGGATCTGGGCCTGAACCGTCACATCAAGCGCGGTGGTCGGCTCATCGGCAATCAGAATATCCGGTTTGCAGGCAAGGGCCATGGCAATCATGACCCGCTGGCGCATCCCGCCGGAAAGCTCATGCGGGTAGACATGGAAGCGTTGCGCAGCGGCCGGGATGCCGACTTGCTCAAGCATCGACAGGGCTGCTTGCTTGCGCTCGGTTTTGAATAATTCCGGCCGGTGCAGTTCATACACTTCACAGAGCTGGCGACCGATGGTGTGGACCGGGTTCAGGGCGGTCATCGGATCCTGGAAAATCATTGAGATCTTGGCGCCGCGGGTCTGATAGAGATCGGCCGGAGCCATGCTGACCAGGTCAGTGCCCTGATACATGATAGAGCCACCGGTCACTTGGCCGTATGGGCGGGGCAGCAGCCCCATGATCGATGCTGCGGTGACACTTTTGCCGCAGCCGGATTCACCGACCACCCCGATGGTTTTGCCTTGGGCGACCGTGAATGAGACGCCGTCCAGCACTTTGATATCCCCTTCGTCTGTGGTGAAGGTGGTTTCTAAATCCTTGATGGTCAGGATATTGTTTTCTGTATCACACATGATGGTGGCTTCCTTCATCCCTGGATAAATCGTCGGTCGGTCGTCGTCACGGGCTCAAAGGTGTGCTCATCCTCCAACGCTTGCTTGGTGGCCCTTTTCTCATCCAGGTCGATCCAGAACAGACCGAGTTCGATCCGGTTGGCATCCAGGATATCCTGAGACAATTCGGTCCCCAGACCTTGCGGCAATTTGACATAACGCCAGTGGGCACCGCGGGAAAACGGCACGGCATAGGTCGGGATGACGCAGTCGCAATCGGCAATTTTTTGCAGGATTTGGCGCGAGAGCCCGGCTTTTTTGCGGACATCGAACTCAGTGTCAAATGCTTCTATCAGGCGGTCCATGTCCGGGTCGGCGTAGTTGGTAAAGTTGTTGGTCTGCGGCTTGGCATTGGCGGAGTGGAAGAACTGCCAGTACACCGGCAGGGCGCCCGTCCCCATCCCCAGAAATGCCGCCTGATGCTTTTTCTCCAGCAGGGATTTGAACCCGGTGGCACCATCCACCAGTTTGAGTTCAATCTCCAGTCCGGCTTTTTTGGCCTCCTCTTTCAGCACCACCACCCGTGCCGTATGCATTTTGGTGAGATAGGTCAGGGTGATGCTCAGGCGCTCTCCCTGATCGTTGATGCGGATGCCGTCGCTGTCCAGGTGCTTGAACCCGGCTTGCCGGAAATACTCGGCAGCCTGGGCCGGATCAAAGGCTTTCGCCTGGATCTCCGGGTTATCGTAGTCACCATAACCGGAGCCGAAGCTTTGCTGGTGGACATAATCCCCGCGCAGCGCAACCGCAATCATTTTCGGGACATTCAGCGCATGGGCGATGCCGTGACGGATCGCGTCATTGGCCATCAGAGGCGCTTGCAGATTCAGCCACACGCCGGCCGCGCCTTGCGGCGACTGGTTATAAAGCCAGGATTTGTGGATGTAGCCCTGATCATAGAGCGGCCCTTTGGCTTTGTTATGCCACAGCGACGGAAAGATCATGTTGTAAGCGTCCAGTTTGCCGCGCTCAAAGTATTTCAGCGCAATGTCGGTATCGCGGATCACCTTGAGAATAATTTTGTCGACGTTGTAGCGGTGCTGGTAATACCGGTTGGTATAGCCCCACCAGTTGTCGACTTTTTCCAGGTGAATCGCCCGGCCTTTGCGGATTTTGCTCACGTAATATGGCCCGGTCACAGGCTCGGCTTTCCAGTTGTAACGGCGGACGAAGTCTTTCGGCAGTTGCCCGCCCGGATAGAAGTGCGCCGGTTTGGGCATCAGGTTCAACCGCATGAGCAACTCATCGTCCGCCAGTGGATCGGCAGAGTGGAGGGCAAAGGTGTATGGGTCATAGACGGTGATCCCCGCCACTTTGTTGGTGAAATACTCCTTGTACCATGGTGCCTTGGCATGTTCGCTTCTCATGTAGTCGAACACAAAGGCAAAATCCCGGCTGGTGATGGGCTCGCCGTCGCTCCAGCGGGCCTGTTCGTCGAGCCGGAAATAAAGGGTTTGGTGATCGTCACCAAAGGCCCACTGTTTGGCAATTGCCGGCAGAAACGCCCGGGTATTGGGCTGTTGCTGAAGCAGCGTCGGGTTGCCGTCAAGCAGGAAGGGGCGAAAGCTGCCGTTGGCATCGGGGCCGATGGTGCGCAGGGTCAGCGGAAAGCTTGAAATATGGAGCCGGTAAGTGCCGCCCGGTTTGGCCCGGCTGTCGGCAAACAGTGGCTGATCCGAATTGGATATCCACTTGAGCCCCGGCGGGAGCTCTGTGGCCAGCCCTCCGCTCTGGCACAGCACCGTCAGGGCTGTGAGCAGCAAGGCCATCAAAGATTGTCTCATGTTCATTCCATCCATACCTGTCAACGGTCGCGCCTTGCAACCGTTGCACGGTCGTTGTGTTGATAAAGGGAAGTGTTTACCAATGCTTGTCTCGGTTAATGTCTGTGTCGCCATCCATCGCATGCGGTTTTGGTATCAGACATACCGGGTATATTTCTTCGGATCGAACGCTTCGCGGATCCCTTCGCCGATGAAGGTCACCATGGTCAGGATCGACACAATAGCGAACACCACCGAGCCGATGATCCAGTACGCATCCAGATTTGATTTCCCCTGTTGCAGCAGATCGCCCCAGCTCGGGGTCGGCGGCATCAGGCCCAGCCCGAGATAGTCCAGTGCCGTTAGCGTGGTGATATTGGCAACGATGCCGAATGGCGCCAGGGTGATCACCATCACCATGGTATTGGGCAGGATATGCCTGACGATCACCCGCCACAGGCTGGCGCCCTGCGCCCGGGCAGCCAGGACGTATTCCCGGGCTTTTTCTTTGTAGGTCATGGTTCGCATGTACCAGGTGATACTGATCCAGCCGAACATCACATTGATCAGGACAAACAGGAAAAAGCTGGGCTGGATAATGGAGACCATGATCATGATGACGTAGAGAAACGGCACCATGGACCACACCTCGATCACGCGCTGCATCACCAGGTCGAATTTACCGCCGAGGTATCCCATCAGCGACCCCACCAACACGCCGATGGTGTAACACAGGATCAGGGTCAGCATGGCGAACCAGATGGCAATGCGGAAACCGTAGAACAGCCGGGCCAGAACATCGCGCCCGGACTCATCGGTACCAAGATAATGCTGGCGGTCCAGCGACGGCGGATTCGGCGGATAGCTTGTCCCGTCAAAGTCCTGTTCGTAAGGATTCCAGGGAACCACCGGCATTAGAACCCAGTTCCCTTTGCCTTGTGCGGCAAAGTGTTGCTTCAGTTCGCGATAATTGGCCTCGTAGCCGTAGTTCAGGCCGAATGTTTCTCCAGTGTTCACTTCGGTGTAGGTCGGAAAGAACAGTTCGCCTTCATAGGCGACAACCAGCGCCCGGCTGTTGACCAGTAGCTCAGCGACACAGGAGAGCAGGATCAGGGCCGTCAGGAGTACAAAAGAATAGTAGCTTCGTTTGATCGAGCGGAAGCGGTTGATTTTTTTTAGGGTCAGTGGATTGAACGCCATCATTTAACTCCCGAATTTAACCCGTGGATCGACCAAGGCAACGCACAGATCCGAGAGGATATTGCCCAGCATCAACAGCAGGGATGACATCGCCAGGATCCCCATCACCACCGGGTAGTCCCGCTCGATAATTGACTCGTACCCCAGCAGGCCGATGCCGTCGATATTGAATACCACCTCAATCAGAAACGAGCCGGCAACGAAGACCGAAACTACGTTCCCCAGATGACTGGCAATCGGGATCAGGCTGTTGCGCAGGGCGTGTTTGCGGACGGCTTGCCGGAAGGGCAGCCCCTTGGCAATGGCGGTTTTGACATAATCTGCCGCCAGGTTTTCCAGCAGGTTATTTTTCATCGTCATAGTGAGAATGGCGAAATCGCCGATGATATAGCACAGCAGGGGCAGGGCTGCATGCGCGAACAGATCGGCAATTTTGTCCGGCCACAGCAGGTCGTCGAAATCATCACTGACAAAATCGCCCATCGGGAACCAGTCGAGGTGAAAGGCGAAGAAAGAAAGCAGAAAGACCCCGACCACATAGTTGGGCAGGGCGTAGCCGATAAACACCATCACCGAGCTGACATGGTCAAACCGGGAGCCGTGTTTCATGGCTTTGAGGATCCCGAGCGGAATCGACACCAGGTAGCTGATCAGAAACGTCAGCAGGCCGTAGAACAGGGAGACGGGCAGGCGTTCTTTGATCATGTCCCACACCGGCTCGTAATAGCGGGTGGATTCTCCCAGATCCAGGGTGATCAGCTTGCCCAGCCATGCGGTGTAGGCTTCAAACATCGGTTTGTCCAACCCGTAGAAGGCGTTCAGTTCGGCAATCTGCTCCTCAGACAGCGTTTGCGATCCCTGTTGGTTTCCGCCGCCGCTTTCCATGGATTGGGATTGCATCTGGGCAATCATTCGTTCCACCGGACCGCCGGGGACAAACCGGGTCAGGGCGAAGACCAGCAGGGTCACGCCGATAAAGGTGGGAATGATCAGTAGTAATCGTCGGCTAAAATATGCAAGCAAAGCAGACTCCTTTACATCCTATCGTCAGGCTTTCCGGCAACCGGGTGTTGAGTACCCTGGGCCGGTTTCATCCGGGGACGTGCGCTGGTTCCACCCTGCAGGTGAAATCAGGCTCTGTGTGTTGCGTACCGCAGATGAGTCAAAAAGCCGGATATCTGAGATATCCGGCTGGGTTGGGTGACTTAGTAGTAAGTCGAAAGGACCGGTAGCTGCTCTAGCGCATAACGATACTGGATGTATTCTCGGGTGCTCCACAACCAGATGATTTCCGGGTCGATATCGTAGACTTTGGCTTCTTCCGGCCGGGCCTCGATGGCTTCGGCAATCCATGCTGCATAGTTATCCGCGCTGGCGAGCAACATTTCCAGATACGCCGGATCCTCATCCTTGTAACTGCGGATCGCATTCCAGGCAGTCAGCAGGTCATCTTTTTTATGACAGCGGGTGCTGTTTGATGCCGGTGAATAACAGTCATTGGCCTTGTCGTAGGTAAACTTGGGCCCTCTGAACAGGGACTCAAAATACGGTGTCGTCTGCAGCAGGTTGACCGCTTCGGTATCGCGCAGCATAAACAGGGTGAAGTCGTTCAGGTTGCGGATCCCGTTTGCTTTCAGGTTTTGCTTGGTGGTGGAATGGGCGTTTTCCAGTTTCACCAGCTCCTCCTGCTTGCCGTTGATCAACAGCGCTTTTTCGGCCATGTTGAATCCCAGTCGGTTGCGGCGCGTCACGACATAGTTCCTGGCTTTAAGGCTGAATTCATAGCCATTTTCCGTATCGACCCCGTAGCCCGGTTGCGTGAGGGTAATCGCGTCGATCAGATACTTGGAGCTGTCGGACAGGCCGTATTCATCGGCGTAGCCAAACGCAACCAGGTTGTGGATCAAGGCCGAATACATCGGGGTGACCGTCGTTTGCGACATCTGGAAGTAATACTTCAGCCACGACAGATATGGCGGCACATCAATCGCCCGTTTGAGATCCGGCCGGTACGGCGTGATGGTGGCCTTACGGTTGCCGTCGCGGTCGACAAAAATCGGCGTCGGGTATTGGTCGTAGTCAAAGCCAAGGTAGCCGAGGTATGACTGGACTTTCTGAGGGGTGCCCTGGGTGCCGCTGCGCGGATCGGAGACATCCAACAGGGCCATATTCGACTTATCGCGGCTGCGTTGATGATCACTGCGTTTGACCAGCATCTGGGCAGCCAGAAGTTTGTCCGGCCAGATCCCGAGCAGATCGACGGCTGTGGCCGAGGTCTGGTAAGGGTTGTTGGCGCGCATATTGGCGTGCGAGCGGCCGTCCCGGGTTTCGGAAAGCACGGTGATTTTATCGTACCCGTTTGCCATGGCCGCGACTAAATCCGGATCAAAACACGATCGCGGCAGCTCGGTCTTATGCTGGATCCCCGGTCCGTAGCTGCTCCAGAGGTCGGACAGAGGCACAAACCGGTAAATCGGCTGACTGCCGGAAGGCGTGACTTCCAGCTCGCAGACGTGATCGGGCGTGCTCATGACTTTGACGAAAAAGTCTGCCGCTTCCAGTGCTGCGTCAAAGGTGTCACACACCATCTGGGCGCCCTGTGGCAAATTGTTACGGGTTGAGGCGCGGGTACAGTTGTCGGTGTAGTAGTTGGCGACATTCTGGCCGTAACTGTCTTCGGCACCACGTAACTGCGCCAATTGATAGTCAATTTCACCGAGGTCTTCGACCACTTCCCGGATTTCATTAAACTGATTCCAGCGACCAAAGGTGTATTCCTGCAGCTTACCGTCGTAAAACGCATCCCGGCCGTCTCGGCGGTTGACCAGCTCGTAATTATCCCAGTATTTCTGGATCCGGAATCGCGTCACCTCCAGGATATTAGTACCTTCGTCGAAGCGGTTACAGGTCGTTGTGCTCTTTACGTTTTCGTCGGTACAGAAGATATAAGGTTTCATCTTTTCACCGAATGCCAGTTCGGTTTGCACCTGATTCAACGCGCCCAACGGGTAGGCCTGTTGGTTCTGACGTAAGGTTTCATCAATGTGTGTCAGGCTGACTTGCTTGGTGGTTGCCGACTCGCCCGGATTCCCCGGCTGGTTGACTTCAACTTTCCGGCTATAGCCAAATGTCAGGGCGGCAATATCGTATTTACCGTAGATGGGCAGCTCATCGAAAATTGAGGCGCCGTAGTCCATGATGGAGCTGTAGGCCGGCACTTTGTCGTAGCCGAATTTGGCAATTTCATCCTGGTGGTAGAAGTTGTCTTTGTCGACGGAGCCCATGAAGTTGTGGCGAAGGCCTAAGTTGTGGCCCAGCTCATGCACCAATGTTGACTTGAACATGTGCTCGGTGATGGCGTCACTGACTTTCTGTTGCTGGTCCGCATTGAGTTGATCCCAGCGTTTCAGCGTTTTGTTGGCATGATCGGCATAGTCCGGCGCACTCTGGTCGAGTCCCGAATTGTCGAAATAGTTGCCGGCCAGATAGTCAATGCCTTTGATTAGCCCTTTTGACTGGGTGCTCACCCACATAAACTCAGCGGCATACATGTTCTGCTCAGCCATTTTATGGAGCTGATGCTGATGGTTGGCCAGTGCTTTGCTGAAGCTTTTCGGGTCTTGCTCGTCCGGAGAAAGCCAGCGCGGAGCGCCATTGATAAACTGAGGTTCGTATTGAACCTGTGGCTCCGTTGATGCCGGAGATTCTGCCAGTAGTTGGGTCGTCAGGCGATTTTCGACGCCACCCATCCCCGTTAAACCGGCAGTGGATGCAGACGAGGTTGCGGATGTGTTCTGGTCCGGAGTGGTTTGCGGCACAAAGGTATCCGGCCGTTCGATTTCACCGCGGTTATAATATTTGGCCAGCTCGTTCCACATCCGACGCGATGTGGAGCGGATCACCCCGGCATATTGGTTGACATGGGCATGAACGATTTCCCCTGTGAGCGGGTTTGTTGCCGACGGGCCATAGCCCAGGAGGCCGTTATCGACCGGGTCGGTGATTAAGTTCAGCACGTTGTAGCGCAAGTCGCCGGTATGCACCCCTGCTTTATCACTCGGGTTAACAATCTTGATCGGCGGTACGCCGGTCCCGGCCAGGGTGGTGTTGATTTCCGCGATCGTTTCAAGCGTGACATCAAGATAGAACTTGTTCTTTGGCTCGAAGTAGCTGTCGCTCAGGTAGTAGTCGATTGACGCTTTGTTGGGGTTGAATCGGTTCAGCAGGTTGAACTTGTGGCCCTGGCGGTCACTCTCGCCAATCAGGGAGCGTTCATTCTTGGTATCTTTGAAGAAACCAAAGCGCATGGAGTCCCGGTCCGGGTAGTGGACGGTCTGGTAATCTTTGCTGGCCAGTTTGTCTAATTTCACCAAAGAGTAGAAAAAACGGGTTTTGAAAGACAAATCTTCGAACTGATCGCCAAACTGGTAGAAGTCATCCACACTGGCAGTAAAGGTGCGCTCCACCTCGACATTAATCGTGCCGTTGGCCGCATCATATTCCCAGTGGATCACGCGGGGATCAGCGGTTTCTTCGACGTTGTCAGCGGTAAACCAGGCATTCAGGGTATCGACGGCCAAAGATTCAATGCCGGCATAATCCGGAGTGAAATGGGTGGTCTCTTCCCAGTTCAGATCGGCGTCTTCGTTCAGCTCTTCCTTGTTGGTGCACTCGTCGTAATTATCTTCGGCGCAGCGGTATTGCTGGAAGACGCCGGGAATTTTCAAGACCGGAGCCTGGTTGATCACGTCAGCGTAGCGGCTTTCCTCGCCGGGCTTGATGGTATCGCGGTCGACTTCCTCGGCGACAATCCCGTTTTGTTTGTCAAAACGGAGCTTGACCAGCTTCGGGGTGCCCTGGAAGAAACCACGCTGAGTGGCGGCATAACGCGGGGTTGCACCGGTGGATGGCATATACAGCCACAGTGATTCGGTATCCAGAGAATTTTTGGTGATTTGCTCTGAAGCCCGAGGCAATGTGTCATAACCCCGCTCTTCGGCACCACAGCCATAGAGCGCAATGCTCACCATGGCTGCAATCGCTAATTTCTTATACATGTTGTGTTTACCTTTTTTATTCTTTGATTACAGGGTGTAATTCAGCGTGATGTAGTAAGTCGGCTTTTCCAGATCAAACAAATCGTTGAGCGGATTCGGTCCTCGATCCGGGTCGTAGTAGGTCGCACTATTGGTCATGCCGAGCGCGGCACTAAAGGCGTCGGTGATTTGATACCCGACTTCGGCCGCATGGGTCAGCTCGGGCGAATGGCGGGTGCCGCGATAGCTCCAGGATTCGGCACTGACAAAATTGGTGCTGAAGAACCATTTATCGACGGCATACTCGAGTGCAAACAGGTTACTGAGCCGATATTCCTCGAGTGGCTGATCACCAGCGGTGGTGTATCGGTGGAAGTTTTTCTGCAACCGAACGGAGTCGTGAATCGCCAGTCCCGGCAGTAGATGATCCAGGGTCAGGGAAAATTGAATATCGCCGCGAATCGCAGTTTGCAGATCGGTTTTCGAAGCGGTGTCTGAGATCGGGAGCAGTACACGTCCGCCGACAGACATCGACAAGGTGTCCGTCGGTGACCAGAGGTTGCTCCGGGTCGCAGTCAGCCAGATATCATCCCAATAATCTCCCCGCTCACCGTCATAGCTGTGTCGGCCGGAGATGAGAGCAGAGAATTTGGTGGATTGACTCAGGTTATAAGTGATGGTCGCGGATGCCGTGAGATTACGGTCTGCCAGATAACTGTTACTGTCATAGGCATTTCTGCTGTAGTCCATTCCAAAGGTTGCGCCCCACTGTTTTGTCGTGGGCGGCAACGGTTGAACTGGCTCTTGCGCATAAATTCCTGTCGATAGCAAAGCAGGCACCATGGCATAGATTGCCAAGTTGTACTTCATGACTTGCTCTATTCCCTGTGAGTGTATGCATTGCGGCACTCCATATGGCCGCATGAGAATCGTATTGTTTTAGTTATGATTAGAGCAGGAATACTAATCGACATGCTTAAAGCAAGAAATCGCTATTGAGAAAGTATCACCAGTTAATTCGTCGGGTACTGAATAATGAAACCTGGCGCAGAGTGCTCAACCTCACAGAATGCTATGAAAATCATAAAATCAGGAGTTCATCGCGTGCTGATTTTACATCTAGTGGGTATCCCTGCTTATCGGTTATTTTTTAGTATTTCATCTTGATGTCGGGGTTTGATGTTGGTGAACCGCAGAAAATTGTCGTGGTGGCTGCTTTTCGCTGGATAAGGGACGGTTCGACGCTGATGCCGCACTGGGTGATGTCAGGGCAAACAGGGAATTTCATGAACGGAACATCGCAGCCTTGGGCTGATTGGCGGATGGATCTGCCCTCTTTTTCTGTCCTCTATCACACTTAGCAGAGAAACCCGGCCTTCTTACTCTGACCGTTTTGATTCAGCCGTTAATATTCTAACTATCTGAAAATCAATAAGAGAGTGGGCTCCTTGTCATCGCATGTACCCAATAGCCGTTATGGCGGCATCGTCGATCAGGTGAAGCGGCAAATCAAAGAAAAGATTTGGCTGCCGGGCGAGCGTATTCCCTCGGTCCGAGTGATGAGTAAGGCGCAGTCTGTCAGTGTCATGACCGTGTTGAAGGCTTATGAGCATTTGGAAGCCGAAGGGTGGATCTATGCCAAGGCTAAAGCGGGATATTTTGTTGCGGCGCATTTTAATCGTCTGGCTGAGCCGGAGCAGGTGATCCCTCAGGTTGTGAATCGCTCGATTCGAATCAACCGGCATGTCTTTGAAGTGCTGCGGGCCTGTAAACGGCCGGATGTGGTGCCATTCGGCTCGGCTTTTCCGGATCCGTCGCTATTTCCGATTCATACCATCGGACGCTTACTGGGGCAGGCGATTAAAAGCATGCCGGCCCATAGCGCCATCTCCGACCTGCCACCGGGAAGTCTGGAGCTTCGGCGCTCGATTGCCCAGCGTTACTTAAGAGACGGGATCGATGTTTCACTGGATGATATCGTCATTACCTCGGGGGCGATGGAGTCGTTGGGGCTGTGTCTGGCGGCGGTGACCCAGCCGGGAGACTGTGTGGCGATTGAGTCGCCGGCGTTTTACGGTGCCCTGCAAGCCATTGAACGATTCAAACTGAAAGCGGTAGAAATCCCGACACATCCGCGTGAAGGCATGTCGCCGGAAGGTCTTGAGCAAGCCATTGTCGAAAATGATGTGAAAGCTTGCTGGTTAATGAGCAAGTTTCAAAATCCGCTGGGGGCGACGATCCCGGCGGGTCGGCAACAGGCCTTATATGAGGTCCTGGCCAGGAATGATATTCCGGTGATTGAAGATGATGTGTATGCCGAACTCTATTTTGGTACAGAGAAGCCGATGCCGATGAAGGCGTTGGATGATCGGGGACTGGTCTTACATTGCTCGTCATTTTCTAAGTGCCTGGCGCCCGGCCTCCGTGTGGGTTGGGTCGCGGCGGGGCGTTATGCCCGGCAAGTTGAAGAGCTTCAGTTTATGTCCACGCTTTCGGTGGGGGCGCCCAATCAACTGGCCCTGGCGCAGTACCTTCAACATGGGGGTTATGATAACCATCTCCGTCGCTTACGACGGACCCTGGAGCAGCGGCAGCAACAAATGCTGGGGGCGGTCGAACAGAGTTTTCCGGCCGGGACTCAGGTCACCCGTCCGACTGGCGGCTATTTCCTGTGGGTGGTTCTGCCGAAACAGATTAACACGTCTGAAATTCTCGCAGATTTGTTGGATCGGTATCAGATCAGTATTGCACCGGGCACATTGTTCTCTGCTGACCAGCGCTATCAGCACTGTATGCGGATTAATTGCGCCTATCCTTGGGATGAGAAAAATCAAGCGGCTTTATATCAATTGGCGGCTTACTTAACGGAATTATGCGAAAAAGACTGATCGCGGGGCTGTACTAAGTTATTTCCTGAAGAACTGTACTACTTCGAGCATTCAGGACTGTGTTCTGATCACCGGGTTATTTAAAACCAGGAGAGAAACGATGAAAGTGCAACCTCAACGTGATCAAGTGAAGTTAATTGGCGTCGCCATCATCTGTGCGGCTTTGGTGGTATTTGGTCATTTGATCCTTTCAAAAAGCTTGGCGGAACAACTTTGGGTTGAATATACCGCGGCGTTGATCCCTTTTGCGTTGTTTGCCATTGGTGTGGTGTCGTTTCGTTATGCAGCGGCAAAGGACGAAGCCAATGAACACGGCGACGCACATTGAGCAGACGTTGAAAAGCAGACAACGAATTCGTTTGTTTGTTGAGCTAAAAGTTCAGTATTGTTTTATTTATGAGCGGTTGGGGCGGTTGGGGATGTTTTTTTTAAATAATGGCTTGCCATGCGATTTGAACTCTCTATAATGCCGCCTCACCGACACGGAGAGCGGCTTCTTAAAGCAAGAAAGCAAGCAGCGAGTCGGGATGGTGAAAGCCTTAAACATAAAGTTTCAAAAAGTGTTTGACACTTCCCTTTGAATCCTTAGAATCGCGCACCTCCTCAGAGCAAAAGCGAATGAGGAAATGTTCTTTAACAATTTGACCATGCAATCTGTGTGGGCACTCGTGAAATGATAGTCAAAAGATTTATCAGTGAACTGAGTGACCAATACGACATAGCTTCGGCTATATCGGCACAGTCAATTTATTTTTGCTTCTGCTTTTTTAAAAAGCGGAGACAAGAAATCAGTAATCACTGAGCCGTTTCTTCGGAAACACCAAAACTTTAATTGAAGAGTTTGATCATGGCTCAGATTGAACGCTGGCGGCAGGCCTAACACATGCAAGTCGAGCGGCAGCGAC